>JAZSBI010000238.1:0-14356 GCA_045602345.1 Acutalibacteraceae bacterium
TCCGCATAAACAATAGTTCTTTTATTACCACGGCTGAGTGCAGTATATTTTCCATCTGCCGGCATAATAAAATCAAATGCTGCAACCCTATCTGTTCCCAAAACAACACCTTCGGCCGTCCCGACAAACACTGCATTATTAAGTATTCCTTCGTTTGCATAAGCATCTGCCCAGGTTGTATCTCCCGGAATAACCCAAAGATAAACAATTTCATCCTGTAAAATTCCGCCCTCACTTAAGGTTATAGCACCACTATCCGAAATAAATCTTTCTATTTTACAATCCTCGCCTGCAAATACACTTGTACCACAAAGCGATATCACTGTTGCAACTGCCAGACAACAGAGGATTCTTATTCTCCGTATTACTATGTCTGCTATATCTTTAAACATTGCTACAATCCTCCTATTCTGCAGACTCGAACAAAACATTGCCCTTATCAGCTGAAATTACATATGCCGAAATACTGTCACCACTGCCGGTTATTTCAGCTGCACTTAAATTCTTTGTCGTTTTAACTCCGCTTACAGCTGTGAACTTCATAGTTTTAATGTCAGTAAGCCTTTTATAAGTTTTTGTACCTATCGTAACATCTTCATATTCTGCGATAACTGCAACTAAGTCTTTATCCTCGCCGACAGTGTTTATTAATTCAAAATCAAAGCTCGTTCCGCCACTTTCAACCACAACAGTATTAGAAGTAATATCAAAGAACGTTTCATCGTTTGTAATAAAGTAGCTTTCACTGCCTTCAGTAGATGTAAACCTTCTGTCGCCTGAATATTTTATGCCCGGAGCAACAACAAGCCTGTAGCTCTTTTGTTTATCCAGAAGCACACTTGGTTTCATCGAAACTAACATCCCTGTTTCATCAACACTGAATGTTACCGGCACATCGGTGTTTCCATCCTTGAGCTTTATAAAGTCCCCAAGATTTTCGTTGAACACCGTAGTATTGAATTGCAGGCTAATTTCTTCTGCCGCTGATGTAACACCATTTTCCGGATTGGTTGTATTTCCGAAGTAATCTTTTATCGTAACACCAATCAATTCAGGTGCCATAATTTCTGATTTTAAATAAACATTTACATTGTCGATAAGAGTATCCACCTTAATATCTGCACCGTTTGCATCTTGTCCCCAGACTTTGCCGAAGTAAACCGATTCAGGCAACCATGTATAGAAATCAAGCTTTGTTTCTGCTGTATAAACCTTTCCACCATCAAGTGACACCTTTAAGGTAGTGGCACTATTTGATTTCGGGAAGTATTCCACTTTAAGGTGGTGCCAATTGTTGTCATTTGGTATTTCAAGGGCATAACCTACATCACCTTCGTTAAGGCTTAGGTCTGTAAGCTGTGCCCACTTAGAGTTTGTCCACGTTTCTGTAGCATAGTTAACAGTTCCATCTACAATTCGCAAGTTACCATTCTCTGATGACCAATATTTAAAGTCCGGAAGGGTATTATTATCGTGGTTTGTCATACACTGTTCACCGGTAACACCAAATCTCAATATCGAGCCGCTGAAATTATATTTTAAATCAAATTCCATAACAAATGCGGCTCCTGCCGGAATTTTTCTGTCACCTTCAAACTGACCTATTGTAATATATGGCTGGAACAAATTCAATGATTGGGTGCTTTCGTATCCGTCACCTTTCTTAACATACCCTTCGTATGTATAGTACTGCAAGGTATACCATGGACGTGCATAAAATTCAGGATCTTGATCAGACTTGCCCATTCCGTTTATGTTTTTAAAATCGTCATTCGAAAAACCCTCAAAGTCTTGATTTAAATAATAGGTGTAAACATATTCAGAACTGGAAGACACCGTGAACTCATATTTCACATCTTCACCGACTGTAACAGCAGAATTGCCTGCATATGCGAGGCTGCCGCTGATTTTGAAAGTTAAAGTGTCGCCTTTTGTGATGGTAGCACCATCTAAAATCATATCAACTGTTTTTTTGTCAACCGAAACATCATAGCTTATTCCGCTTGTTAAGCCATCGATACCGATATAGCTTCCTATGCCGGTACTTGCTACACCTTTGTCAAAAACAGTTGTAATTTTATAGAGGTTATAAGGTATGTTTGCCATATCTGTGTGCTCTGTACCATCTGAAGTATAGAACTTAACCGACACAACGTTCACAGCTGCCTTTGTAACAGAAATCGGCTCTGAAACACTTGTAGTCACACTTTCAAAGCATTTATAACGCACATCATCAATCGTAATTGTATACTTTTTTGTTGCTTCGAGGTGACCGGCAACGTCTATTTCAACAGTTTTGTCATCTGTCGCAAGGCTGTATTCAACACCCTCTACACTGCTTCCGTCTTCTTTTTTTATTTTTACCTTTTCTACATCCGCAGCCACTATTTTATGGCTGAACTCAACTTCATATTTGCTGACTGCATCGGTTATTTCGCTTACCTTTTCTTCACCGACATACGCACGAATTTCCTTAACACTAAAGGCATCGGCTGTGGGCGTTATAGCTTTTGTATAAGGCTCCATCACCTTTGTGCTGTAATCTTTATTATAACCGTTTGCAATTTTAAAGTTGTATGCCTCACCAGGAGTGAGCGGTGTGTTAAGGCTTACACTAAGCGTTTTTGTTTCTGCATCGAACACCGGTGTAATCCCGTGCGGAGTTCCGCTTTCGTCCAGAAGCTGAACATCTGTTGTAAGATTGTTAAACACAGTATCAACATCGAAGTTTACCTTTATCTCATCGACCTTATCGGTTATTCCTCCCGAAAGCTCTGTGTTGTCTGCATAAAATGCGATTTGAGAAACTTTTGGCGCAGATATATATGTATAAACATTAAGATTATCAAGCTCTACGTAATACGCATCCGCATTTTTTAAGTACACAGAGGTTGAAAAACCGATACCGTGTATATCCGCACTCATCAAATCCTTATTTGTTTCAACGGAAATTGGACTATTTGAATTTAATGTATATTCAAATTTTGTTTTCGTGGTCGAAATCGGTGAAATTTCTAATTTAATATGGTCTGTTGCATCTTTGCTTGTATTTAATTTTGCATCCGCCCCCGAACCAAAGCTTGTTAACGCTCCGCTGTTATCAGCATAACCAAGTTGTGGTATTCTGACAGCATCAGTACTTAAAACGCCGGAGCCAACCAGTGCCTTTGCTACCACAAACTCACCCGTATCGGCAGTTGAGGTAAGATCACTTTCGCCAAGTAATGCAAGATAAAAGCCTGAATTGTTTCTTGAAACATCAAATTCAACAAAAAAGCTTTTCCCCCTTTCTATAACCGCATTGCCGAAATCTACCATAGCACCGTGGCTTTCGTTTTTGCCTGCAGTAATTTTAAACTTGCCACCGTTTGGTGTTAAATAGTTATCGCATACAGCACCACCTGAATAACTTATCCAGCCGCTAGGTCTTCCGGTTGTTGTATAACTTGAAAAATCTGCTGCAAATATCACATTTTTTTCATCGTCTCCGGCACCAAAAACCGACACCGGCAAAACCGAGCCAAATATCATTACGCACGTTAAAATATACGCCAAAATCTTCTTCATCTGTTAATCCTCCTTAATTTATTAAATTAAGATACGTAAACTGCGAAGCATCCTTATAAGCACCAATTCCGCTTGCATATTCCATCCAACCGCGTCTTCCTGCCCCATCATCATCGTTCCACATGATTGAAAATCCAATTTTCGTACCAGTTTCCGGCTCAAACGGAATCCAACAGTCTTTTATAATATCTGCCCACGGAATTTTTACCTCATAGGTCGTAACCCCGTCACCACGGACAATTACTGTTTCTGCATTTTCAAGCAATCTGGGCGTTTGAGCCGATGTTTGAACTTTATTCATATATGTTCCTACTTCACCGTTATCAAGTTTTGCAATAATAAACTCGTGAAAATTAACACCAGCTTCACCAAAAGCAACAAACTCATCTTTATCAACAAGATAAAGCCCAAACTGTACGCTGTCTCCATTCCAGCCCTTCAAAATTTCTCCTGCCGGATTTCGATGTATGTCATCTTTAACAGTCGAGAACATATACAGGTTCTCTTCGTCCCACATCATACGAACATCCGCACTTAAATCATCAACACCACCCCACTCGTTGCCCTCCTTTTCAACGAACTTAACATAATCGTGCGTATTTGCAATCATAGCAGTATCATCCGGCCATTCGCCCATATCAGCTTTCCCATCAATTACAGGCTTATTGTATGCATAAGTCGCCATTGTAAAGTCTACATGTTGATTTTCGGAGTAGGTGTTTCCGCTTTCAAATTCTACCTTGTAACCAAGGCTGTACATACCTTTTTGTTTAATTGCCGGACAATCAAACTCAACCTGAACTTTTTTGCCCCTTGGAATATACCCAAGATTAATTTTACCGAGGTTTGCAAACATCAAAGGCTCGCTAAATTCAACAAAGCCTTTTTCAACCATTGTCTTCAAGTTGTTTTGAACGGTTATAATGCCCTTCCACTTATCGTAGTTGCCTTCTGCGGCAGGCTCGAAGGTTATGTCGAGTGTCGCAGGAACAACTATCTCAACAGGCACACTTGCAGTTGAAACAAGCTTTCCGTCTTTTTTTATATCCACCTCTATATGACGCATATCGCCTACTTCGCCCTTGAAATACACTGCAAATGTGTCGGTATCGCCGTCCTCTGTACGATTTTTTTCTTCACATTCAAAAGCTGTGTTTATTGTTATTTCTGCATTGGTTTTTTCATTATCCAAAACATTAAGTTCTACAATTCCCGCATTTGAAGAATTGAGAGAGTCCATACTGAAACTGTATCGGTTATTTTCAAGTCGTTTATAATCTTTTATATCGCCCACTACGTATTGCATACGTTCTGTAACATAAAAGGTATATATGCCATCATCGCTTTCAAGTGTTTTCTTGTTGCCATATCCGTCATAAAGGTCAATTTTGTTTGTGCCGAGATGCAGTGTAACCGTGTCTGCACCCGACTTTAACCAAAGAGGCATAACCTTGGTTCCAAACTTACTGCTTTCAAGCGTTCCGGTGTGGAAGTTTTCTGTTCTCTCTAGCCACTGTGCATTGTGGTTGTCGGTTCCGGTTATCATATATGCCATCGCCGCCATGGTAACATACGCAGCTCTGGGAATCATAACCTTACCTTCTACATTATAATCCTTCTGGCAGGGCGATGTCATACCAAAGTTTTCTTCACGATTGTTATCCCGCGGTCCCTTTCTTACAACGTTATATGGTGTGTTAAGGTCGCCCACGTTAGAAAGCTTAAAGATTAGTGTGTCACGCACAAACCAATCCGCCAACTGCTTCGACGAAATCCCATCGGCTACGGTGTGTCCGTATTCAGTGTTGAATACAACAATGTCTTCGCCCTTTGCCTTAACAACACCATCTTTATATTTTTTAAGGTGTTGGTCCATATTTGCTTCCTCGGGAACAACTCTCATTTCGTACGGATGAAGTGCAAGCCCATCGATGTATTTATAAAAATCGTTTTCCATAACCCCATTGTACCAATATTCTGCGGTACTACCGCCGAGCATTGTTATCGAAAGACCGGTAACGGTTGATTTCGGGTCCATCTCTTTTACGATTTTATAAAATCTTTTCTGCATTTCTGCCATTTGTTCGGGCTGAGCTAGGCCTTTATTAAAGCCTTCAAGATTAGGTTCGTTCCAAAGCTCGTATTTGTGAAATCCGTATTTGAGCATTTTTTCTACACTGTTACGCACGGTATTTTCAAAATTTTCAAAATCTTCTTCTGTTTCCGGCATTGTCCAGTTTTCATTATTCATCCTTGACGAAAATGCACCGAACACCTGCCTCAGAAGCTCAAGGCCCTTTTCAGCAAGCAAGTCTATATCGCCGCCACGGACGCCTGCAAAGTTAGCACGCTTTACAATCTCGTACTGGTCTAGAATTTCTTCGTCTTTAAAGCCTAGACCACGGATTGCCTCCGCCGCTACGATCATACTCTCGCTGGCACTGCCATCTTCGTTTCGTTTTACAATTGCAAGTGTATCTTCTTTTATTCTGTAATCAAAATCTTCGTTTTTAATATCTATATATAATGTATAAAGTCCGCAATAGTCCGTGTCGATATTAACCTCGGATATTGCTTCGCCTTTGTTTTTAATTTTAACTGTTTCGCTGTGCTTCCAGCGTTCTATACCATAGTCATCCACCAGGTGGTATGTTGCCTCAAATTCGGTTGCATCCGATAGAGTGTTGGTATAGGTTACGGTTGCTATTTTTTGTTCGTCTGTATGACAGAAAATGTTTCCAGGTTCTTTAATATAGCTTTCTGCAAGAACGGGCTGTACCTTTCTGTTTCGTTTAACACGAATTTCTTTAACAAATGCACTGACATTGGATTTGATGTCGTCCCAGAACTTCTGGCTTCTGACCGACATCATAAAATCGTGCCCCTTGATGCCACCCGAAAAGCCGGCATTTTCCAAAGTTACCTTAAAAGTTTTCCATGCTTTGGTGTTTTCACCATAAATTTCGCCGCACATTTGCTTGCCATAGTTTAAATCATCATACCAAATATATAAAAAGCCTTTGCCTAAGTCAAGATAGTCGATTTCTATATCATATGTAGAACCATCTTCAAGACTGTTGCCGAGTGATGTGTCAAAATCAATATAAAGATATTCGCCACCCTCTGATGTGGAAATTTCCCAGCATTCTTCGCCCTCTCGCACCGTTTGCAAGGGCGTTGTAAGCACCCCTGTTTTTGAACCGATGCTGAAGCTTTTCACACCCCTACTGTATTTTTGGGAATTAAATTCTATTAATGCATCGTACCCGTCTTTTGATATGGTTTTTGCTCCCGCACCAAGGGTTAGGCTTGAAACGCAAACACATATAACTAAAAAAATTGCGATAAATCTCTTCATTTTGTCACCTCTCTGCTTCTTGCTAATTACTTCGCTTTTTGCTTAAACAAATTTGCTGTACTAAAACTTATTGTCGACAAAAGCGAGGGGATGATACCCCCGCCTTTGCCTTTTTGTCATTTAATATTGCTGTTTTAAATTAGTTTGTCGTCTCCGGGACTGCAACAGTTAAACCAACAGCAGCAACAAGTGGTTTATATTTGCCGTCTGCAGTCCATACAAATGCACGAACTTCATCAAAGTTTTCTGTTGTGCTTAAATTAAAGTATTTGGTGAATGCACCAACTTCCGATGTGAATGGTATCCACTGTATGTCAACCAGAGTATCCATACCGTTATTTGTTGTATAGTAACCGATAATCGCAACCATATTTTCGCCACCTACTTTAGAGAAACCATCTACATAAAGTCTGGTAGACTGTCCGCTCAAAGCATTTGCCAATATGGTTTTACCTCTTGCAGGCTTTAACTGCTCGTATGTAAGTACACCGTCCTTTGTTATCGGATCCATAAGATTTGATTCTATAATTCCAAATGCTTCGCCTTCAACACAGTTAAAGCTATAAAGTTTAGGTTCTATAAACTGACTTGCATTGTTTGGTGAAAATTCAAGGTTATTATCTATTGCAAGATAATATGATTTTCCGCCTGTAAATCCATCTGCCGGAATTACATAAACAGTTTTTCCATCCGCCGATATATCTTTGGTGGTTTCAACCACTTCACCTGTTTCTGCATCTATAAGGTTGATTATACCATTCGCACATGCACTTGATGAAGCAACACCTGCCGAGAAGTTTATGGCAACTGCTCTTGCACTGTCAGAAACACCACCTGTTATATCGATCTGGTTATATTCGTAATCTGCACCGGCAATAGATTTAATATAAATTCCGCCTGGATTTGTTGCACCTGTTTCATAAATCTTTAAATCATCGAACATCATACCGTAATTGCCTTTTTTCAAGTACGATTCACCCCAGTATTCAACAAGGTTAGCGTCGTATTTCTTGGCAGCCTCACCGCCGTTTATCCATGTCAAATCATAGGTATCGATAGCCAAGCCAACAAATTCTTTAGAGTTAAAGTCTCTTGGTACTGTTACAGTTCCTGTTATAGTTGTTGAGGCATCTTTTTCGTGTGCGTAAGTAATCGTGGTAGTACCATCTTCTTTAGGTGTAACCGTAACTGTAATTTTGCGAAGCTGTGAACCTACAGGCAAGGTTTCACGTACATCACCTGCTCCAACCCAGCCACGCTTGAGATAAGAACCTTGGGACAACAATTGGTCTCCTTTTTTAAAATATTCGCTTCCTTCAAGTTTGCTTTCAAGCTCGGTAGCCAAAGAACTGTCTGTTTTCGGTGCGAAGAAAGCCTGCTGGTGGTCCGGATTGTCAGTATTCTGAAAAGTCTTGTTATCTGTAGTTATGGTCGCAACACCTGAAAATCCAAATAAAAGATTATCGTGGTTTGAAGCTTCTTGTCCTTTCTCGATAAGCGAGAATCCGAATGCACCTACACGGAAGTCTTGCCAATCAGGAGCTTTCATAAGAAATTCCATTGTGAACGGTGTGCCTGCACTTATGCTTCTGTCGAAATATTTAACTATTCTTCTCTGTTTAGGTGTAACTCTCGGACCTTCATTATTAGTGTCCCTTAACTCTAAAAGTCTTGGACCTACAAAAAGCACTTTGTCGCCCGCAGCTGCTTTTTCTTTTGTCCAGTAATTTCCGGGGCCTGCTGCATCTGCTTGCTGAATGGTTCCTGATCCACTTTTCCACAGAGTGGAGTCGGTTGGAGCAGCCGGTGTCACAGCAAATGCCTTTGTTTGAGAGAAATATGTATGCTCTTTATCAGCATTTTCGCCATCAAGAGCTGTGCCTGTTGTAACTTCCGGGTCAAACCATCCGTTTGATGCGTAATAATCTTTCAGAGCCCATATTCCTCTGTCATACGCTTCCGCTTCAACCGCCGCTAATGTATCAGATGTTTCAGTTCCACGGCTTGCGATATGCTCACTCAAGTTTGTTTCTGCACGTTTCCAATAATTGTATTTAGAAAAATTACTGTTCATATCGTTAAAGTCATCATATAAATAATATTTAACGTTTTTATAGATTTTAACGTTATCAACTTCTGCACTGCCGCTTAATTTGATGCCGGAGATACCTGCAGCAAGCATACCCTTTAAGGTTGTTTGATGCACCGCGGTATTGGCACCCATCTGAACATTTAATTTTTCGGTTGCCATATCAACATCGATTTTCACGTGCTCCCAAGCGTTTGAACTTGTGAGTGTGCTTGCGGCGAGTGTACCGCTTCTGTCTGCTGCGAAGCTGACTGCTCCGTCAGTTCCTGCTGTTAAAAGGTTTACTTTTGCAGCATCCGCACCATAGAGCATAGCATCAAGTGCGTATGCACTGTTACGTTTAACATCAAATTCAACAGAGAAATCGCCTGTTACCGGAGTGCTCTGTGCTAACTTTTTGGTTAATGTACCATCTGTAAGTGTAACAGCTTTGCCTGCATCCTTTGCGGTAATAACTGCGTTTTGTGATGTGTATGTAAGAGGAGCTCTGCCAAGCTCTAAACCATCAAAACTATCGTTAACAAAATAATATTCTTTTACTTGGTTTACATTTTCGCCCGGAATGGTAAACACAAATTCTTCCACAGCGGTTGCACCAGAGGTTGTTTGTTCTGTTACATCGGCATTCAGCACAATATTCATTCCTGCACATTCAGCAGGAAGTGTGATATAAAGCTGACCGTCTGCTCTAGCTTCGATAGCATCGCAATATACTTCTTCGCCTGTTGCCGCATCTGTCAATGTTACTAAATCAACCAATCCTTCAACATACTCAGACGGTGATACCGCAATGCAGAACGATCCGTCTGTAAGTTGTTTTGCACCCTCTGTTGCAAAATGCACTTTTTCTGTGCCTTCATAGGAATGAACATAAAAATCATCAAGTGCAAAGTTTTTAATAACAGATGTTGTCCAATTGGGCGAAGTGCCTGATTCCTTGTCATAGCTACCATGGATACCCTTGAGACCATATCTGTAGAACGGCTCAGTGCCAAGTTTTTCACCATTTAAGTATGCGGTGAAGTTGCCTTTGTCAAAGTCATAAATTATATCCACTTTATACCAACTATTTGCTGTTAATACTTTTAGGCTTTCTCTTTGTTCAGTACCGTCACTTTTTTCTGACAGCCAAACATTATTATTGGTAAAAAATACATTTTTGCTGACATGTGACTGATTGTCCTTATCGTAGCCGTCAACCTTAATGGTTCCGTCACCTTCCAGTTCATCACCTGCATCATTAACATATATCCGAAGTGCATTAGCTTCACTTACAGGCATAATCGAATAGCTTATGTGGAGCTTTCCACTGTCTACCACGGTGCCGAACATATTTTCTGCTAATTGGTTGCCGCCATCGCCACCGGACTGCAAATATGTATTGTATGCCACATCGCCGGATTTTTCCGTAACCTGAGCAAAGGTTCCTTCCCTTCTTAAATAGCCGAAGCCGGTGTTATCACTCTTATAAATAAAGCCGTTTACTTGTCCTCCAACCCAGCCGCCGGCGTTTGCATTTGGACCTTTTTGAAGCATGAAGCTGCCGCCCATAGTTTCAAACATATAAACCTCTGGCTTTGCGGCAGATACAGGAGATACACTGAACGAAGTAAGCAAAAGTGCCGCCGATAAAACTGAACAAATTGTTTTGAATGTTCTTTTTGTTTTCATTTTAATTTAAACTCCTTTCGTATTCTTGATTGTGCATATTTAATGCACCTTTAATATGTATCGCTTTTTGATTGTGGTCTTTAAGCGATACGCACCCCAAAGACCGAATGCCAGGAATGCAAAAAATCATTACTTATACGACATCCCTCCTCTGTATGAAGTTCGTTTATAATTATCAAAAAATATCTATGATTAATATAACAAAGCTAGGCTATATTGCACAAGTCGAAAACTTGTCGCTTTTTTTAAAGGTTGTTCATCTTTCGGTATTCATCGGGATTTACCCCCTTTTTATATTTCCACGGTTTATGTATCTAATATTTACCGAAAAAAATAGCTTGTATGCACTTTCAGACAAGATTTTAATCACTCTACACCTTATGAACATCAAAACTTTCTGTTTGATTTTCTAATTATCAGCTAATGTTTTTCCTAAATTTTAACACACAAGAATCAAAAGCTCCAACTTTATCTATATCACCGTAACAAACCTTATCAATTATATATGATTCCTTAATTTCCAAATTAAAGGTCTTTTCCTGATCATAATGATTCAAAATAACTATATACATACCATCATCAGTGATATGGTATGTTGTTATAAGCTCTCGATTTGTAACAAGAATCGGTTTGCTGTCTACATATTCATTAAAAATCTTCCTGTAGATAACATCAGTTTTTCCTTCAAAAGCATTATGTATATCAACAAGATTGTTTTCTAATGGTGCATTAACAAAAAAAACTCTGCCTTTTCCATAATGATTTACTGTAATGAATGGATTGTTGTTGTCATCATACGCCAATACTTGTGCGGTTGTAGGACAAACAGTAATATTACGCAGCCTTGAAAACTTAATTTGTTCTCCATCAACAAATGCGCTCCCGCTTTGCATATACTCATAGGAATCTATAACTTTTAATCCCACAAAACTTTCAAATTCAGCAAGAACTCCATTATCTATTGAAATATACAAATCCGCTCCCTCAAAAATCCTCTTTTTCAGCTCATCATATCTCGATTTTGGTATAACACTATTACCATTTACAGAGGGCATAATATAAAGTTTAGAATCAGGAAGGACATTATCTCCGAAATCAAATGATATGTTTAATCCTGTCATACGAGCCAACACATAGGTCATATATCCAATTCCCCACTGACGTTGTGCACTTGTCAGAATACAAACAGCATCTACAATCGGTTTTGGCAGTTCATAATCCTGTGCATCAAGGAAATCTGCAAATTTTCTGATTTCATAAAGTACAGGTTTGGCGTTACCATCGATATCAAATAACCCAAGCTCTCTCTCTACCATACATATAGTGTATGGGAAGGTGTCAAGATTAAGCTGTTCGTTTGCACACCACCACATCACTCCACTCATACCATTAGCCCATAAAGAAAACATATTAATGCGTAAAAAATCGGCAGCCGCTTCATTGCTGCAAAGCATAGGTCCCATAGTCCCTAACTCTTCTGCAAGACAAGGTTTTTTTCCGATTTCAGCATAGAATTTCGTCTGTGCGGTTGGTAACATAGTTGTTCTTAATGAAAGTGTTTTATCAACACGTGTATGTTCACACCAATACGGGTAAGGATGAGTAGTAAGTATGTCGGTGAAATTTGCCTGGTCAGCTATTGTCCAGTTACCATCTATTTCGAGACTGTGCATTCCTGATACAACGGGACGCATACAATCTGCAGAGCGGATCGCATTCGCAACCATCGCAGTCCAACTTGCTGCTTCCCACCTATTATCAACAGAAGACATACAATTACATTCATTTCCTAAATCCCATGCAATTATAGCGTCATTATCTTTAAACGTCTCAACAAACCCCTTAATGAATAACTGCTCAAAATATTGTGCCAGCGGATCAGAAATAAGATTTCTATCATTCAATGCCACCGGAACAAATAATCCTCCACTCATCCAACCAGTCAACAATCCCACAATTACCTTAACATTATACTTAGAACAAATGTCCAAAAAGCAAGAAAAATTTTTTAGCATTTTTTTATCAAGATAATAGACATTTGAATCCGTATCCATACAATAACCTACTGTCCTTCCAAGCGCTCCAACCATAGGTTTTACCGGTTGAAAATCTCTCCAGTTTGGAAATGCTCTTATGCATTTTACACCATATTCAGATAGCTTTCTTATATCATCAGCAATAATTTTTTCATCAAATTTCTGCCACATTTCCGCACCGGCATTAGATGCCCAATAGTTACAGCCTAAGATAAATTCCATTACCTCACCTCGTATAATTAATATATTCATTATTATATAATTGATTATCCCAAAAGTAAATGTTAAAAATGATTTTTTATAATTTATGATTTATTTTTTATCTATTTGACCGATAACTCTTGAAATCTTTATAAGTTTAAACTATAATATATTAGGCGATTGTAAAATTAACAAAAAACAAAGTTAAAATCGCTCGTTGTAAGAAAAGAGGCGATAAGAAAAAGAAAAACAGGAAATTAAGCAGCAGAAAAAGACGGTGAGTCAGACCCGCCGGGGGAAAAGTATATGGCAGAAATGCTAAGACACTTTTTTGATGAGTTTGCGAATACTCTTGAACAGCTTCAGTTCATGAATGGACTTTGCCAATATAACACCGATTAATTGGGTTATTGCGGCAAGAAATACATCAGCCTTAATTGTGAGAGTGTTCTGAGTTCGCAAGGAGTTAAGGCCAAAACAGTCTTTCAAAAGAAAAATTGTTCTTTCGATATATACTCTGTGCTTGTAAAGATTGTTCCAGTGTTCGGTATTTCTGGGAATACCGGGGTACATTCTGAAATTTTTATCCGGATATGTATAAGTGCATTTTCCGTAGGATGATGATGTACATGGGGTTTCACAAGTGCAAATACGCTTGGAACCGCATTGAATGGATTTATGGCACACCCATTTAAATCGTAACGAACGATTTTTGCCGCCGCACTTGCCGATAAACGAAAACGGTGTTTTGTTTAAAGGACATAACGGAGTTCCGTATTCATCAAAATCAACGCTATTGTTTTTTGAATTGCGACGATTTAGCGGAATACAAACACGCTGGAAATTAAACTCGTTCTTCAGCATATTGTAATTGTCATAAGAATCAAATGCGCTGTCACCTAAGAATGTTGAAAACGACATGGTGGGATGCTTATCAAAAAAGTCTGACAAAACAGGCTTCAGAACGTGAGAATCACTGATTTCTTTATCAGCATCAGGATTATTGCTTTTCTTTGTTACGACATATGGGTGTAATTTTTTGAAATCATCGTCAAAGAAAGAAATATCGCGGATGATACCGTTTCCGTTGGTCATAATACCAACTTTGTGAGCATAACAGTAATGTCCGTTAATATATTGCTGCTTAACGGAAGAGTTGGTTTTGGAGGTATCGGGGAGCATAGAATACACTCCCGCATACGGGTTGTATTCGGGATAAGCTTTAGAAAGTTTTTTAGCCTCTTTGAGCTTGGTATTTAAGAACTTGGGATTGTTTTCTGCAACATAAGGCTCAATACCTGTAGTGTCAAAGATTAGATAATCAGCTTTTTTAGCGTCGATTTCACGACAAATCGGTTCAGTAATATCGACGATTTTGTGAAACATTTGAACAAGATAATTGCAATACTTTTGTTTAAACCTTGTAAAGTATGA
>JAZSBI010000239.1:0-10051 GCA_045602345.1 Acutalibacteraceae bacterium
TACAGTTTATTTATGGGTAAGCCCCAATATGTTATGCAGGAAACGAAAGGTTTTTGAGTTCCTCTCACCTCAAAAACCAGTACACAAACTCCGGGAATTAACCGAAGACGGTAAAATGAGTCGTTAACCTTTTGCCGAAAAATTTAACGGAGGAAATATGAGAAAAAATAAGAAAGAAACGAAAAAAGAAAAATTTGAAACACTGAAAAACGTGTTTTATGCAGTAAAGATAATCAAAGAATGTTGCCCGTGGTATTTTACTGTTCAGATACTTGCAACAGGAGGCTTTTGGTTTTTTACTGCATTTGTTCAGGAAATATGGTTTTTGCGAGTAATTTTGCAAGTGCTCGAAAAGGGTTTACCGTTTAAGGCATTTATTTTTGCAGTTTTGATGTTTGTTGCTGCAGGAATTTTAGCAAGAGCTATTCAGAGTTATTCCAATTATGTGTTAAGTGTAAAATTCAAACAATTTTATAAGGCTTTGAATGAGAGAATTTTTGAGAAAGCAGTCAGTGTAGATATGGCTTGTTTTGAAGACCCTGATTTTTTTGATAAATATAAACGTGCAACAGAGATTGTTTCGGATTCTCACTATGATATGTTCATTTATTATTTTTCCAGTATTTTTGTTGCCGCTTTTACAGGGGTTTTTATAATTGCGTATGTTGTTTCCATTGACCCGAAGATATTATTGATTCTTTTATTTATGCTTCCGGTAGTTGCGGCACAGGCACTAAAAGGGAAAATTGAAGTAAAAAAAGATAAGGAAATGACAGTTCATAAGCGTTCAAAGGCTTATGTTAAAAGGATTATTTATTTAAAAGAATATTCAAAGGATATCAGGACCTCCGGAGTATTCAATGTTCTTCACAAACGTTTTTCAAATGCAGTAGAGAAAAACCGCGAAATAATTAAAAAATATGGTTGGAAAATTGCTTTTTACGAAGTCGTTACCGGATTTTTTGGTCAGGCATTACCTGTTGCCACAACCTATGCTTATGCCACATATCGCTATGCATTTAAAAGAAATCTTGCACTTGCAGATTTCTCTGTAATTATGACGGCAATGAGTAATATCCGTGATATTATCAACGATATGGGTCAGGCAATTTCTGTTGTGAAAAACGAGTCACTTTATTTTGGTAACTTAAAAGAATTCTTTGAATATGAATCAAAAATTGTCAGTGGAACAGTTTTACCTGACGAGCTTGAAACATTGGAGTTCAAAAATGTTACGTTTACATATCCTCACGCAAAAGAACCGACTTTAAAAAATCTTAACTTGAAATTTGAAAAGGGTGAAACAACTGCTATAGTTGGTGAAAATGGTGCAGGAAAAACAACCTTTGTAAAGCTTCTCTTAAGGTTTTATGATCCAGATGAGGGTGAAATCCTCTATAATGGCAGAAATTTACAAGACTATGATATTGAAGAACTTCGCAAAAGGTTCGGAACTGTTTTTCAGGATTATAAGGTGTTTGCTGTTTCTGTTGCGGAGAACGTTATTTGTAAAGAAGTTGTAAGTGAAAACGAACAACAAAAGGTTTCCGCTTCTCTTAAAAACAGCGGAGCAGATACATTTGTGAATCGTTTACCGCAAAAGGAGAAAACGGTTATTACAAGGGAGTTTGACGAAACAGGTATAGGTCTTTCTGGCGGTGAACAGCAAAAAATCGCTACTGCAAGAATGTTTGCAAAAGATTTTGATTTGGCAATTCTTGATGAGCCCTCATCGGCACTTGACCCCATAGCAGAATATGATATGTATGAAAACCTTATTTCTGCAACAAAAGGAAAAACAGTTATTTATATCTCTCACAGACTTTCAAGTGCTGTGCTTTCTGATAAAATCTATGTTTTCGGAGACGGAACAGTAAAAGAAAGCGGAACTCATAATGAGCTTATGGAATTGAATGGCAAATATGCCGAGATGTTTACACTCCAGGCTTCAAGCTACAGAGAAAAAGAAGGGAGTGTGGCTATTGTATGAAAAAGACAAAAACAGAAAAAGGCGTGTTTTCAAACCTTTTTTATATGACGAAGGTAATGTTTAAGCTTTCTCCCGGACTAGTTATAGGAGAAATATTTTTCCATATTCTTTGTACATTGCCGGGCAGACTTGTTTCCGTAATTGGTCTTAAATTTGTTATTGATGAGGTAAGCGTAGGCGGAAGTCCGCAAAAAATCATAATCGGTATTGGTCTTATAATTGTTTTGCTTGTTGGCGGAGATATTCTCAATGCACTCTTTTTTGAATTTTTTGCTCATAGAGAAAGAGAAAAATTAGATTTGGGGTTGCAGTCTATGCTTTATAAAAAGGCAGCAACAATAGATCTTTCAAAATATGATAACCCCGAATATTATTCGGATTTTATCCTTGCAGTTGAAAACTCTTCAAATAGTATTCGTTACCTTATTCCGATGATTAAGGGTGTTGTTGAAGAGGTTATCTCTTTCATCCTTATTGGTACTCTTGTGTTTACAATTGACCCTATAGCACTTCTTATTGTTGTAGTGTCCACAGTTATTTTTATTCCTGTTGGAAAATACACGGGAGACCTTATGATAGAGCGTAGAGAGAAAATAACCGAAGCTCATAGGGTTGGTGATTATTTTGCACGTATTTTCTATTTGCAGGATTATTCAGGAGAGATTCGCACAAGCGGAATATACCCTCTTTTGAAAAAACGTTTCGGCACAGCATCCAATGAAGTTGTTGATATTCAGAAAAAATATGCAAAAAAGACCAATGCACTTTTCTTTTTGCAAGGTACATCAATAAATGTTATAGGCTTTATGCTTGTTCTAACTCTTTATATTGGTTACAAAACAATTGTTACAAAGGAAATGTCCGCAGGTGATTTTGTTGCAACCTTCAATGGTGCGGTGCAAATCGGTTCGGGAATACTTTATCTTACAGTAGGTTGTGTAAGAAACTTTACCGAACATTCAAAAATTATTGATAAATACCGCAAGTTTTTAAAGGTCGAAAACGACATTAAAGACGGCACACATATAGCCGAGTGCGGTGCGCCTGAAACAATTTCTGTTGAGAATATTACATTTTCTTATGAGGGTAACGATAAAAATTCCTTGGACGGAATTTCATTTGAAATCAAGCCTTATGAAAAGGTGGCTCTTGTTGGCTATAACGGTGCAGGAAAGACCACTCTTACCAACCTTCTTTTACGTCTTTATGATGTGAAAGATGGTAGCATTAAAATCGGCGGAAGAGATATTCGCGAGGAAACAGTTGCATCCCACCGCGACCGCTTTGCCGCAGTATTTCAGGATTTCCAGATTTTCTCTGCATCTGTTGGAGAAAATGTTGCTCTATCAAAGGATTATGACGATGAAAGAGTCTGGAAAGCTCTTAAAGCAGTTGGCTTTGATAAAGAGCTTCCCAATGGTCTTGAAACAATTCTTTTGAGAGAATTTGCTGAGGATGGCTTAATGCTTTCAGGGGGCGAGCAGCAAAAAATTGCAATTGCAAGAGCGTTTTATAAAGACTGCCCCTATGTTATTCTTGATGAGCCCTCTGCAAACCTTGATCCTGTTTCAGAATACGAGTTAAACCACGCTATGATGACTCAGGCGACGGATAAAACAGTTATTTTCATTTCTCACAGACTTTCCACAACCCGCCACGCGGACAGAATTTTTATGATGGAAAAAGGGGAAGTAATTGAAAGCGGAAGTCACGACGAGCTTATAAGCTTAAATGGCAAATATGCTGAAATGTTCAATCTTCAGGCGGAGAAGTATGTTAATTAAAAATGACCCTATTGTGAAAAAATCTTTTCACAATAGGGTCATATCTTTTAGAATATGTCTTATCCAAAATCACAAATTTTTCATTTTTGGGAAGTGCTTATTTGTTCAGTAGCCAATCTGCCACATCCACAATTTTAACGCCTTCGTATTGATATTCGGAGTTTCTTGTTCGTGCGATTACCATTTTAGGATAGGCATCTTTAATTTTAAGCAGAGGCTCTACTTCTCTCTTAAAAGTATCGGGATGGGTTATATTGTCTGAAACCTGAATATAAATCTTCTCATTTCTTTTCAAAGCAACGAAGTCAATCTCCTTTTTATACAGGACACCGACATAAACTTCGTAACCACGTCGTAGTAATTCCATTGCAACGATATTTTCAATTACTCTTCCGTTATCTAAGTTTTTCGTACCGAGTTTGGCGTAACGGAAAGTATGGTCGCTCAAATAATATTTGTCATTGGTTGTAAGATACTTTTTACCTTTAATATCATATCTGCGGAACTTATAGAAGGCAAAAGCGTTGCAAAGATAATTCAGATAGTTGCCGACCGTTTTATGATTGATTTTATCCTTGTTCGAGGTGAGGGTATCTGTAATGCTTCTTGCGGAGGTTAAGTTGGATACGTTATCCATTAAAAATTGAGAAATTCTATCCATCAAAGCAGGATTTTTAATATTATACTTTTGCCGTATATCTCTTAAAATTAGGGTATCAAAAACGGTTTCGATATAATCGTACTTATCTTCCTGCTCTTTATACAGATATGAACCGGACATACCTCCTTCAAGCATATAGTTATCAAAAGCGGTATATTTGTCCGTAAGTCCGAAGTAATGCACATACTCGGCAAAAGAGAACGGATATACTTTGATTTCAAATGTTCTTCCGGTAAACAATGTTGCCAAGTCCGAGCTGAGCAGGAAGGCATTGGAACCTGTGATATAAATATCGTACATTTCGGTTGCGTGCAGATTGTTTATACACAGTTCAAAGTTATCACACATTTGAATTTCGTCAATTAAAACGAAATTCTCCTTACCCTCTGCATAATTGCTTTCAATATATTCGTTAAGAGCTTTGTATTCTTTAAGGTTATCATACTTAGACAGATTGAAGTTAATATGGATAATATTGGCATTAGAAATATGCGTCTGCACATAGGCTTTGAAGGCTTCCAATAGCTTTGATTTGCCTGAACGCCTCACACCCGTCAGCACCTTAATATCGGGAGTTCCGATAACATTTATCATTTTATCCAAGTATTGTTTTCTTTCAATCAGTTTCATAGAAGATCACCTCGCAAAGCTATTATACCACAGCAACTTCCCAAAATCAATATTTTTTCATTTTCGGGAAATTGGAGTGTTCTTGAAATATGATAAACATAAAAACCATCCCATCGAAAAAGCATTTCCTTTTGCAATGGGATGATAAATTTTTTAATATCCTTTATATTCAAAAACAGTATTATATGTTCCGCTTTCGAATTCGTATTCCTCATCATCAAGGTAAAGGGTTGCGTGTGAACCATTGGGAATAGTGAAGCTGAATTTGCATTCGTCACCATTTCCTGTGTATTCCCAGGATGAGATGATTTCGCCGTTTTCTGTAAGCACTCTTGCTTTAGCGTATCCTAATTCCTTTGAGGGAAGGGGACGGAAAATAATGTGCTTGTAAGCAGGTTCATTGAAATCACTGTCGATACCTGCAACGGTTGTGTAGAGCCAGTCACCAACAGAGCCGTAGGCATAGTGGTTGAAGGAGTTCATTTCGGGAGTAGCAAAGGAGCCATCCTCTTTCATTCCGTCCCAACGCTCCCACATTGTTGTTGCACCTCTTGTTACAGGGAAGAGCCATGAGGGGAAATCCTTTTTGAAAAGAAGCTTATAGGCAAGGTCGGTTCTGCCGATTTTTGTTAATGTGTGAAGAAGATAAGGTGTACCTACGAAGCCTGTTTTAAGGTGACCGCAGGATTCAATATCTTTAACAAGCTTCTCTGCTTCTCTTTCAGGGTTATCTGTAAGGTTAAAGTAAAGGGCAAGAACATTTGAAGTTTGTGTTTCGTGCTCTGTTTTACCGGTATTAAGATATTTTTCTCTGTATTTTTTAACTGTAAGATCGTAAAGCTCTTCAAAATAGCTCATATCTTCGCCGATAACCTTACCCATTTCAATAAAGAGTGAGTTTGAATAAGCAAGGTAAGCAGTACCGATAAGGTTTTTATCAGTAAGTCCGCCCGTTGCTTCGTTACCTGCATCAAGGGAGAGCCAATCGCCAAAGTGATGAGGATGCTTGTCAAAAAGACCTCTTTCAGAGCCGTTTTTCTCCATAAAGAGAATCCAATTTTTCATAGACTCAAACTGGTCTTTTATTACTTGTGTATCGCCATAGGTTCTGTATACCCAATAAGGAACAACAACACTGGCATCTGCCCAGGCGGAAGAACCGTGAGATTCCCATCTCATAAGGTCGGGGCAAACATCGGTAACTGCACCGTTTTCTCTCTGGTCACAAGCTAAATCGTGAAGCCATTTTTTGAAGAATTTAAGAGTTCTATATGTAGTTGAAGCTGTTCTTGCAAAAACCTGCGCGTCACCCGTCCAGCCAAGTCTTTCGTCACGCTGTGGGCAGTCTGTGGGAACATCAAGGAAATTGCCTCTCTGACCCCATACAATATTTTCGTAAAGCTGCTGAATAAGGTCATGTCCGCAAGCAAAATAGCCTGTTCTTTTCATATTTGAGAAAACAACAACCGCTTTGAAATTATCAAGATTAATTTCGTCTTTCTTAAAGCCTTCAAGCTTTATATATCTGAAGCCCTGGAATGAAAAATGAGGTTTGTAAACTCTTTCGTTACCATCGGAAGTTACGTGAATTTCTGCCTTTGCACTACGAAGGTTCGTTGTATAGAAATTACCGTCCTTGTCAAGAATTTCTGCGTGGTAAAGGGTAAATTCAGCACCCTTTCTTTGTGGAACAACCCACTCAACATAGCCTGTAAGATTCTGACCAAAGTCAATAACTGTTTCGCCTTTGGGTGTAGTGATAAGCTTGAGTGCATCAAGACGAGCCATTTCGCGAACCTCTTCACCCTCGGTGGGCAGAAGAATATCTTTATTAACATCGTCAAGCTCTTTTACGGGGAAAGTTTCGTCTGTATTAAAGGTAAAATCAACAATTTCACCGTTGTAAACGTGGGAGTCAAGAATGTTACTTTTCTGACATTCCCAGGAAGAATCAGTAGGAATAAAAGCTTCTGTTCCGTCCTCATATTCTATTTTTAAAGCTGCAATAAGAGCAGCTTCCTTACAAGTAATGCTTTCGTAGTTTTCGTGGGGGTTACCATGGAAACGCATACCGTTACCAACTGCAATTTCAAGAACATTACATTCTTCCATTAAAGAGGTTACATCGTATTCCTGGTATTGAAGGCGTTTTCCGTAGGTGGTCCAGCCGGGGGCAAAAATGAATTTGCCAACTCTTTGACTATTAAGGTATGCTTCGTAATAACCTAAAGCAGAGCAGAAAAGTGTAGCTTTGTTGATTTTTTTATCAAGCCAGATAACCTTTTTGAAAACAGGTACAACTGTACCAAAATCGGTCGCTTCTTTGATAAATTTTGCATCTTTAATAGTTGACATAATATCTTCCTTCCTGAAGAATGTAATTGTGTGGTACAGGCAAGCCTGTACCTTACGGTATTGACAATGAAAATTCAAATTGTATAATTATATTATCTTAGTTAACTCTCTTTTTCAAGAGTTTCGGAGGCAAAAATGAGAAATCTTTCAGATATAAATGTTATTAAATCTGTTATGGGTAAGCACGGGGTTACCTTTAATAAGGGGTTAGGACAGAATTTCCTTGTTGATCCTGAGGTTTGTCCCGCTATGGCAGAGGCGGCAGGGCTTGATGAAAACACCTGTGCTATTGAAATCGGTCCCGGTGTTGGTGTTTTAACGGCAGAGCTTGCTAAAAGAGCAGGTAAGGTTTTAAGCTTTGAGGTTGATAAACGCCTTTTACCCGTCCTTTCCGAAACCCTTTCGGACTTTAATAATGTAGAAATAATAAACGAAGATGTAATGAAAGCAGATTTACCGAAAATTATTGAGGAAAAATGCAAGGGTATGGAAATTGCTGTTTGTGCAAACCTGCCATATTACATTACATCACCTATAATAATGTTACTTTTAGAAAGTAAGTTGCCCATTAAATCTATTACTGTTATGGTGCAGAAGGAAGCCGCAGACAGGCTTTGTGCAGAGGTTGGCTCCCGTAATGGTGGTGCGGTTACTGTTGCTGTTTCCTATTATGCAGAAAGCGAAAAACTCTTTTTTGTTCCCAGAGAATCATTTTTACCCCCACCCAAAGTTAATAGCGAGGTTATTCAGCTTACTATAAGAAAAGAACCACCCGTAAAGGTGGAAAACGAAGAGTTTTTCTTCAAGTTAGTTAAAGCTGCATTTTCTCAAAGAAGAAAAACCGCAGAAAATTCCATTAGTGCAGGTCTTGGCATAAATAAAACCGTTGTTGCTGAGGCTTTGGAAAAAGCAGGTCTTGAAAGAACAGTAAGAGCAGAAAAGCTTACAATGAAAGATTTTGCATATTTAGAAAAAATATTGAACAATTAATAAAAAAGTCACTGTTTGTTTTTCAAACGGTGACTTTTACTGTTAGTAACTGTATAAAATCCCCGTTTTTGTCAATAAATAATATGAAAACAATAAAAGTATAAAACGGAGGACATATTATGAGCGACAAAAATCATAACGATAACGACAAAAATCCATTAGAAATTCCCGAAAACACACCATCAAGTCAACCTAAGCCAATTAAATCAGCCCAAAGCTACAAACTTACAAAAAAGGTGAAATACGCTTATGCTTTTGCATTGCTTTTTGCCTTGGGAACTGCGTTAATTACAAAAATTTCTACGGAAAAGGCTATTGGAAACATTGCACCTATTGAAAGTGACTATGTTACAATTACTACCGAAAACTATACAAGTAAAGATAGTATTTTTCTAACTACTGAGCCTGATTTTGAGGTAAGACAGAATTTAGAGGATGTTCCCGATACAAGAGAGGAAACAGAAAAAAATACAGAAGAACAAACAAAAGAGGAAACCACCAAAAGCAGTAAATATGCAACACCATATCAGGATTATTATTCTTTGCCTTTGGGGACCGATATTTTAAAGGATTATTCACCCGACAAGCCTACCTATAGCGCTACAATGGGAGATTGGCGTACCCACTCGGGAATTGATTTCAAAGCCGCAGAGGGTGAACAGGTGAAAGCTATTTCATATGGTACTGTTACAAAAGTTTACGATGATGCACTTTGGGGAACAGTTGTTGAAATCGATCACGGCAACGGAGTTACAGCAAAGTATTGCGGATTTAATAAATCCACTCTTGAGGTCAAAAAAGGTTCAATTGTTGAAAGCGGTTCATTATTAGGTTATCTCGGAGCAATTCCTTGCGAAAAAACAGAATTAAGCCACTTGCATTTTGAGATTATTTATAATGGAGAAAATGTAGAGCCACTTGAATTGATGGGGAAATAAAAACAGAGGTGAAGCCTATCCCTCTTTTTTTACCTTTGGTAAAAAAGGAGGGGGGACCGCCCTTGAAAAAAATTTTGATTTAGTGATTTGTATATTTCGTGCCTATCAATAATTGTAGTAATTAATTGCATCGGGGTGGTGGGTGGTACAAAGATAAGGAAAGCAGTAAAAGAGTACCACCCACCATTCCGACCGAACAAAAAATAAAAATGAGTATATTTACCCGAAATATACTCACTTAAAAAAATACATATATTCAAGAATGGTCCCCCCTCCTTTTTGCCAAGGCAAAAAAGAGGGATATTTTTCGCAATATTTTTATATGCTGGTAACTGGTGGCTGGCGACTGGTGACTGTTATAATTGCGTCGCAGTCCCGAAACTTGCCACTTGCCACTTTCAATTTGCCACTTTTCTAATACTATCAAAAAACTCATTATATCTATCTGCCCATTTCTGAACATCTTTTCTGTCATATTTATTGGGTAAATATGTTTCTGTTACCGCAAGTTTTCCCATCCACAAGGCGAAGTTTGAGAATTTTTCTTTCAAAATAACATTTTCACGAAGTTGACGGATTTTTTCTTTTATAAGTGCCCTTCCGGCAGCACCGAAAAGGTTGTCAAGCTTATTTGTCATAATTTGTGAAAGGTCTTCTGTTGTGAAAATCCCTGCTTTTAAAAGGTCGTTAATTTCCTGAGCTG
>JAZSBI010000240.1:0-4157 GCA_045602345.1 Acutalibacteraceae bacterium
CCAGACTATGCGTACCTCGGGCATTTTTAACATTTGCCAAAAAGAGAGGTTTACGCCTTTTTCATCTTCAGCTTCTTGATTTTCAGAATTCTTTTTCCACAAAGGTAGCGACACAAGCAGTAAAATAGTGATAACTGACTGAACATAAAAAGCATAGCGATAACCACTACGCCAACCTGCATCACCAAGAGCCTGTGACATAATGTACGGACTGAGAGTTACTCCAACACCATAAAAGCAATGCAGGAAATTCATATGACTTGCTTTAAAATTTAGTGCCACATAGTTATTAAGTCCCGAATCAATAGCACCTGCACCAAGACCTAGAATAACTGCAATGGGTATCATAACCCAAAATGATGGAGCTACAGAAAACCCAAAGAGAGCTGCCGCAGTCATAGCAGTACTGAAGGCAGTAACCTTAGATGTTCCGAATTTATTGAGAATTCCTGCACTGAACATACTCGATAAAACTGTGCAACCTGAAATTATAAAAGTAAGGATGCTTACCGCTTCAACGGGAATATTCAATTCGGCATGTATAGCCGGCCAGGCAGAGCCGATAAGAGAATCGGGAATACCAAGACCGATAAATGCAATGTATATAACCACTAATAAAAATGCCATTTTTTACGCTCCTAATAAGCTTTGGTCAAAGGCGAACAGGGCTTCGTTAATTTCAAAGATGTTGTAATTGCCTTTGCATATGAAATATTCGATTATGATATCGAATTTGTTGCTGTGGGAAAGAGCGAAGCCTGCCTTTTTCAGCAGATCTTCCGTTTCATTGAGAGAAAGCTCGAGGGCGATTGCAAAGGCTATTGCTGTGGGTTTAGACGGCTTATAATGCACATCACCACGGATTTTAGAAAACAGCTTGCGGTCGATGTTTGCCTTTTTATAGCACTGTGCATCGGTCATACCCTTTTCATCAATTTTGCGAAGAAGCATTTGCGAAAAGCTTTCGTCAATCTGAGCAACCATATCTTCAAGTGAGGCTGCTTTCGGTGCAGGAACAGATGCACACATTGGTGCATAACAATCGCATTCCTCAACAGCATTACTTAAAACTCTGCTTTGCGAAAACGCCATACTATTTCCGTAAAAATCACGACGGGTGCGGTAAAGCATTTCGTGCTCGTCAACATATCTGTCATCAATGTATTCGGCAATATCAGAGAAAAGTTTTTCGCTGATTTGATACGCTTTTTTATCGAAAATGACAATATAAACTGTCATTTCATTTTCCAACAAAAAGTCACTGATAACATCAATAGCAACCTTGAGAGCCTTATCCTTCGGATAGCCATACACACCCGAAGAAATAAGAGGAAATGCTACACTCTCGCAATTATGCTCTTTGGCAAGCTCCAATGATTTTTTGTAGCAAGATTCAAGGAAAGCCTTCTCCCCGTGGTTGCCGTCCTCGTATATAGGTCCAACAGCATGTATCACATACTTGCATGGGAGTTTATATGCACCTGTAATCTTCGCATTACCTGTTTCGCAACCGCCAAGAGTTCTGCATTCAGCCAGTAACTCCTCACCTGCTGCACGGTGAATACAACCATCCACACCTCCACCACCTAAAAGAGTGGTATTGGTAGCATTAACAATGGCATCAACCGTCATTTTTGTTATATCATTTCTTACTATTTGTAGCGGCATAGAATCACCTAATTTCTATTATAGCTAAATACTCATCCAACCTTGCATTGACATACTCCGCAATCAACTCAGTCATCTGGGTCGGGTCGTTATCTCGGTAGTAGGCATCAAAGGCGTCATAGTAGCGTTTACGGTCTGTGAATTTCACATTTATTGGAGGGTAGCCATTGCGGATTAGGTCGAGGTTCATAAGAAGACGGCCTGTTCTGCCATTACCATCAATGAATGGGTGGATACCCTCGAATTCAAGATGGAACAAAGCTATACGCTCAATGTCGGACATAATTGGTTTTCGCTCCTCATTTTTTGTGAGGAGCTCAGCCATTTTAGGCTCTATCATATATGGTTGAACAGGCATTGTATAAGCGCCCAAAATGCGAACAGGAATTCTGCGGTAAGTTCCTTTATCCTCTGGTCTGTTCATAAGAACAAGACTATGAATATTTTTTATAACATACTCGGAAAATTCGATTTCCTTTGTTGCTATTTCCTGAACATAAAGGAATGCATCTCTGTGCCCTACTGCTTCAAGATGGTCCTTCATGGGTTTTTGATCTATGGTGATACCTTCAAGAACCATTGCGGTTTCCTTTAGTGTAAGTGTATTGCCTTCTATGGCGTTGGAGTTATATGTGAATTCAACCATAAACTCTTCCCGAAGTCGCTCAACCTCACCGAGAGTGAGAGGGCGCAATTCGGAAAGCTTTTGTTTTTTCGCTTCAATTTCTGCATATGGATTAGCATTAGATAGTCTGCCATCAATAGGCTTCTGAGCCTCCTCAGGAATCATATATAAATTACCTTTGCGGATAACTCCCGGGATTTTGCCCTCTGCACAAAGCATACGTATTCTACGTGCAGAAATCCCCCATTTTTCAGCCATTTGAGATACTTTTAAATATTCCATAACATCACCTCTGTGATTGCATTATTCCTAATTTAATGTAATATTATCACATTTTAGGAATGATATCAAGGATTTTACTGTATTTTAGAGGTGTATTATTCCTATTTTTACTCAAACTCATCTTCGTGTTCCTTGAAAAAGTCATAGTATGCTCTGACATTTTCAAGCTCTGTCCAATTACATTCCCTTGCGGGATACAAATCAAGGTTATAAATCTTTGCACCGGGCATTGCTAGAAAAAATGGCGAGTGGGTTGATATAACAAACTGACAGCGGTAAAATCTTGCAGACTGGTGAATATACTCCGCCAACTCTTTTTGCCTTGTTGCAGAAAGTGAATTTTCAGGCTCATCTATAAGATACAATGCATCTCTGTCAATTCGCTCTGTGTAATATCGCATAGCTGTTTCTCCGTTTGACTGCATATCAACATTTCGTATCAGGCGGTTTTTAACGAACTGGGATGTAGTTAATTTTTTTGCATCCACACTATCTTTCCAATCATCATAATCTGCCATTGATTTTAGCTGATGGCTACTATATCTCCTATCAAGATATTCAGAAAACAGCTCATTTCTGCGAACATCAATACCATCATTCAGATAGCGGATATTAAGCAGATAATCTGTAACATCATCACTTGTGAGAATCTGACTACCCTCGGGTATCGTCTTTGCATCTAACTGACAACGCCTTGTGTATTCCTTGAAAAATGCACTCCCACTGAATGCGGAGTGACGGGTTACACCTGTCAGCTCAGCAAGAATATTCAGCAAGGTTGTTTTGCCCGAACCATTCCCACCATAGAAAATAGTTATGGGAGCAAAATCCACTCTATCAAGACCTTTATCAGGGAAAATTTTGAAAGGATAAACGCCATTATAGCAAGTCCGAACCAAATCCCTGATAAAAATAGTTTCATCATAATCCGAGGTTAATTTTAAAGATTTTATGTACATCTAATCCCCACCTTGATACAAATTTCTTAAGTCGGGTGTATTATAGCATATCTATTAGGATATTTATGGGACTTTACAAAAAACTCTCACTTACCATTTTATTTGGCAAGTGGGAGTTACTGCTTTATTTGAATTTTACTTTTCTGTCACTTCATTTAATGTTTCCTGAAATGCAGGTAGCCACCATTCCTTGTAACCCGCTTTTGTTGGGTGGATGCGCTCTATAAGATATATTTCTTTTTGCTCGCCGGTAATATTATTAATTTCTTCATCGTTCCAAAAATCGATAACTGTAATGTCCCATTTCTTTTGAATTTCCAATAGCAAATCCACCATTTTGCCGTAATGCTCGCTATCATACTTTGCCTGAGTATAGAAAATAACAGGACAATCCCATGTAGACTTCCCCCCTGCTGCAAATGGTTTTCCATGGACTACCGCAAGTATGCAATCTAAAGGTGATGTAATAACAGATTCACACGAGGATTTAGCTGCTGAACAAAAGGCTCGTACCACCTATGACAACATTCTTCGCCTTGTAGATACTCCGGATATTCAAAACCCAATAAAATTCCTTCACAAACGCGAAATTGTACACTATCAACGTTTCGGCGATATAAAAC
>JAZSBI010000241.1:0-3019 GCA_045602345.1 Acutalibacteraceae bacterium
TTACGGATTTACCCGAAAGACCAACTCTTTTGAATATGGGGTCAAGAACAACGGAAACTCGCGCCATATAGCCACAATCTTCAAGAAGTGCTATAAGGAAATACATTACCATAACAAGTGGTAAGAATCCGATAACAGCAACCACGCCACCGATAACACCGTCAACAAGAAGTGCTGAAAGCAGCGGGTTTGCATTTTCAAAGAAACCTGCTACCCAACCCTGGAACATTTCAAGCAAGGTTACAAGACCGGGAATTGTTGTTCCGTTTGAAAATTCATAGCCTTCGGCAATCCACACACCCGGTCCTGCCTGAGAAATCCAGAAAACAAGGAACATCACAACGGCAAAAATCGGAATACCAAGCCATTTATTTGTAAGAACATCATCGATTTTATCACCGATATTTCTGTCTTTGGTGAGAACTTTACGGGTTTCAACCTGAGAAACAATGTTGTTTACAAAGGCAAAACGCTTTTTATCTGCTTCTTTAACTGCAGATTTATTGGTAAGGTCAACATTGCCTTGGGTGTAAGGAGCAATCTGACCATTACCTTTTTTTAGGGCGACTTGCTTTATAAGCTCCGAAATTCCTTCATTTTTTGAGGATGCTGCAACAGTTTTAACTACCGGGCAGCCTAATTTTTCCGAGAGAGCTTTTACATCAATTTTTGTGTTTTTCTTTTCATTTATATCATTTTTATTAAGAGCAACAACAACAGGAATACCTAATTCAAGAAGCTGAGTTGTAAAGAAAAGGCTACGGCTGAGGTTTGTTGCATCAACAATATTAATGATAACATCCGGTTTTTCATTCTTTACATAGTCACTTGTGATACTTTCTTCCGATGTAAAGGGTGACATTGAATAAGCACCGGGAAGGTCTACTGCAACCTTTTCCTCTGTGCCATTATAAAGGCTCTTTTTAACGGGGCTTTCTTTCTTTTCTACGGTAACACCTGCCCAGTTACCGACTTTTTCATTTCTGCCGGTAAGAGCATTGTACATTGTGGTTTTACCACTATTGGGATTTCCTGCTAATGCAACTCTCACTGTATTGTCTCCTTTTTCACAAGTTCATTCTACCAGTTAGCCTTTGCTAACTCCCTCTCGAAAAAAAGCAGTTGACCAACCGAATTTAAATTTCAATTGCTTCTGCCAACTGACTGTCGATATTGTAGCGGCTATCTTTAATAGCGTCTACACAACCACCTTTTTTGTGGGCAACAACTGTAATAGGCTCACCACTGTAACAACCCAAAGAGAAAAGAAAATCATCAAGCTCGTCATCATCGGTAACAATACTTTTGATGATGTACTCTATTCCTTCCTGTGCATTGTTTAAAGTCATAAGATCGCCTCACAAACACTTGTTGAGTTAGCCTCTGCTAACCGATACATATTTTATCACTAAGTTCTTTTATTGTCAAGCATATTTTTCCAATAATTTTATTTTTTTAAAATTTCAACATTTTAACAAAACGAACAATATCCGAGAGAAAATTTTTAGTTGAAATGTCTTATAAAAGATTATATAATATTTATGAAATCATATTACAAAACTGAAAGAAAGGAGAAATTAATAAATGAAGCATACTAAATTGTTGTTATGTACAATAATTTCTTTAATATTTATGTTTTCACTTACCCTTTCTGTCAGTGCCCTTCATGGCGATGTTAACAATGACGAATACATCGGCATCGAGGATGCTGTTCTTGCTTTAAAATTTGCAACAGGCATAGAAATGCCCGACCAGCAGCAAGAGCATATTGCAGACCTGGATTACGATGGTCAGATTACAACAGCAGATGTCCGCCTTATAATGCGAGGGGCTGCAGATATTGACTATGTGCCCGACCATTTATTTTCACAATGGGAAACCACTATTGCCCCTACCTGTACGGAAAACGGTCTACTGACTTGCCATTGCCTTTACTGTGAAAAAGAGGTTACAAAGGTTGTTAACAATACAGGTCACAATATAGTTGCTGCCACCTGCACCAATGCAAGCTACTGTTCTTACTGTAACGAAATTTTCGGTCTTCCCTTAGGTCACCAGGAAGAAGACGGCTATTGCTCCGTCTGTAACACCCTTATTTCCGGTCCCACCCTAACCTACAAAAACAAAAACCTTTCCTTTGGTTGTAATGGTTCAACAATAAAAACAATTTTAGGTGAGCCACAAAACAAGTACAAGGACAGTTCCGCAGAGAAAACAACAGTTGTTTACGTTTATTACACAGATTACACGGATTTAGCAATTTTCACCTTAATTGACGGAAAGCTGACACAGTTCTTTACTAATTGCACCACCGCACAGGTAACACAAGGAAGCACCCATTACGGACTTACCTGTAAGGATGCACCCCAAAAGCTTGGTGACATTACATTAACCCCCTATACAGACACGCTTAATAATGATTTAGTGTACAGCTTCTGTGCCACAGTGGGTGAAGCCTATACACTAAAAAAGACTACCGACTTTTCATTAAGCGTAAAGCTTAATTTACACCTTACTAACGGCTTAAGGGCAATCAACGGCATTGCACCATTGGATTTCTGCCCTGATGTTGCCAAAGTGGCTACAGCTCACAGTACAGATATGGCTACACGTAACTATTTCAGCCATAACACACCTGAGGGAAAGAGAATAAGCGACCGACTTAACGATGCAGGTATTGAATGGTATGCCTGTGGTGAAAACATTGCAGCCGGAATTTATGACCCCTACGCCCTTTCCAACGGATGGTACAATTCAGAAGGACACAGAAACAACATTTTAAATGAACGCTATAAATATTTAGGTATTGGCTTTGCTTACAATGAGAAGGCTACCTACAAATACTACAGCACACAAAACTTCTATACAGATGAGTACTAAAGGGGTTGTAAAAAAAGCGCAGACCGCATAAAACAATATAAATCAAGGGGGTTCCTGCAGGACTGATACCTGTAAGAACCCCTTAAACAATAAAAAGACCGCAAGTTATAAAAAATTTTTAGTTTTATGCTACGAACAA
>JAZSBI010000242.1:0-11526 GCA_045602345.1 Acutalibacteraceae bacterium
GTTTGAATTACCTTCAATTTTAAGCTCGTTCCAAAGCATATTCATATAGTTCTGGGTTTCGTAGCTCAGATTTTGGTACATTTCTGTTTTTGGCATATCTTCCTCGTCGGGGTAAAGAACAGGGTCACCCTTTAATTCATAATCATCAGAGGCAAGAACGTTGGAATGGGGTGTTGCATAGCAAAGATAGTTAGCATTTGCTACAGCAATTTCATCCTCAAGCATAAAGTTTATGTAAAGCTCTGCAGCTTCCTTGTTTTCTGCATTTTTGGGAACACACATAGCATCCACAAAGAAGTTGGTGCCTTCTTTCGGGTAAACAAAAGCAAGGTCGGGGTTAATATCATACATTGTAAGGAAATCGCCTGCATAATAAGGCGCAAGAGCTGCTTCACCGTTTTCCATTTTATTGAAAACCTCATCCATAACGTATGAGGAAACAAGGTGGTTCTGTTGCTTTAAAGCTTCAATAGCCTTGTCCCAGTCTTCAACGGATTCTGTATTTATGCTTTGCCCTAAATAGCATTGCGCAACACCGAAGGCATCACGAGGGTTATTGAACATAAGAATTTCCCCTGCGTAACGCTCATCCCATAGAACACCCCAGCTATCGGGTTTTTCTTTTACAATTTTTGTATTGTAAATAAGCCCTACCATACCAACAGTATAGGGTACAGAGTATTTGTTTTCGGGATCGTAATAAAGGTTGCGATATTTTTCGAGAACATATTTGTAATTGGGAATGTTGGAAAAATCAAGCTCTGCCAACATATCCTCTTCAATAAGCTTTGCAATCATATAATCCGATGGGATTATAACATCATAGTTTGCTCCGCCTGCCTGAAGCTTGTTATACATATTCTCATTACTTTCAAAGTTTGAATAGTTAACGGTTATACCGTAACGTTTTTCAAACTCTTTGTTAACATCTAAAGTACCGTCTGCACCATCGGAAATATATTCGCCCCAGTTATAGACATTAAGGGTTGTACCCCTGAGGTGGGAATAATCCTTTTTCTCTCCTGCAAAGCAGGGAACAATGGTAAGCACAAGAAGAATTAAACTGAATAATACTGAAAAAAAGCGTTTCATCATTTTACACCGCCTTTTTTCCGTTTTTCTTATCTCCTCTTGAGGAAATGACATTTGATACAATCAAAAGTACAAGAATTGCAAGGAAGATAAGAGTTGAAAGGGCATACATATCGGGTGTGACACGACGTTTGGTCATAGAGAAAATTCTGATGGGCAAGGTCTGTGAACTGGTACCGCTTACAAAATAGCTGATGATGAAATCATCAATTGAAAGGGTAAACGCCATCATAAGACCTGAAATGATACCGGGCATAATTGCAGGAAGAACAACTTTATAGAAAGCCTGGAAGGGTGTGCAACCTAAATCCTGAGCGGCTTCTGAAAGGTGAGCATCGGTCTGCTTGAGCTTCGGAAGAACATTTAAAATAACATAAGGCAGTTCAAAGGTTACATGGGCAATTGTAAGGGTTGTAAAGCCCAGGGTACCTGTTTTGCCGAATAATCCGCCGATGAAAACGAAAAGAAGCATCATAGCAATACCCGTAACAATTTCGGGGTTCATCATTGGAATATTTGTAACAGTCATAACACCGGTTTTTAAAAGCTTATTTTTGTAACCGAAAATTGCGGTTGCTGCGGCAGTTCCCATAACAGTTGAAATAACTGAGGAAACAACTGCGATAATCAAAGAGTTTTTAAACGCGGTAAGTGTTGCAGCGTCGCGGAAAAGCTCTTCGTACCAATGAAGGGAAAAGCCTTCAAAAACTGCAGTGCTTTTTCCGGAGTTAAAGCTGAAAAGAATAAGGACTGCAATAGGTGCATAAAGGAATAAGAACACAAGAGCAGTATAGAGCTTTCCGCCGAAAGAGGTTTTCTTTGTCATATTACAACACCTCCATCGTCATCGGAGAATTTGTTCATAACCGCAAGGCAAATGAAAATAAGTATCATCAAAACAAAAGACAGTGAAGCACCTAAATTGAAGTTGTTTGCGGTCTGAAACTGAGTTTCAATAATATCTCCGATAAGGGTTGTTCCTGTACCGCCTAATTTCTGGGAAATATAGAAGGTACTTACAGAGGGAACAAAAACCATTGTAAAGCCTGAAACAATGCCCGGAACGCTTAATGGAATTGTAACATTTCTGAAAACATCAAGCTTGTTTCCGCCTAAGTCCTGTGCTGCTTCAATAAGTGAACGATCAGCCTTGAGCATAACTGTATAAATAGGTAGAATCATGTAAGGCAAGAAATTGTAAACCATACCTAAAACAACCGCACCACGGGTATTTATAAGGTGAATAGGTTCTATATTTACTTTTGGTAAAGTGTTTATGATTTCTACAATGTGGTTAAGGCCGGTTGTAAGAAAGCCGTTGTCCTCAAGGATTGTCATCCAGGAATATGTTCTTAAAAGGAAGTTCATCCACATTGGGAGCATAATGAGCATTGTCATTGTGCTTTGCTTCTGTGGCCCCTTAGCAGCCATAATCATTGCAAGAGGGTATGCCACAACAAGGCTTATGACAGTAGCCAAAAGCCCCAACCATACGGACAGAACTATTGTATCGGTGTATTTGCCGATACTGAGTATATTATCAAATGTAAAATTACCGTTTTTGTCGGTAAAAGCATAGTAGGCAACCATACACAGAGGAACGATAATAAAAAGTACCGCCCATACTATGTAGGGAGAGCCTGCCAAGCGAGACATAAGAGAAGATTTTTTCTTCATCGCAAGCACTCCTTTGGGTATAAAATAGAGCGGAAAAGTTATTCGTCCTCTTCCTGGTAGGTGACGTCTGAAAGCTCATCAAACTCTTCACTGAAGGAGCTATAATCGCCATAAAGACCGGAGTACTTCGATTTTTTCATAATATGTATTGCATCTGGTACAATGTTAAGGCCAATTGTTGAACCAACTGTCTGATTGTGGGTTGATTCGATCATCCACTTAAAGCCTTTGATTTCAACGATAATTTCGTAATAATCGCCCTTAAAGGTTGTTGAGGTTACAACACCTGAAATCATAGCTTCATCTACGGGCACAACATCAACATCTTCGGGACGGACAACAACATCAACCTGCTCGTCAACGCCAAAGCCCTTGTCAAGACATTTAAATTTGTGGCCGGCCATTTCAACCCAGAAGTCAGCCCTCATAACACCCTCAATGATATTACTTTCACCTATAAAATCTGCAACGAAGGCGTTTTTGGGCTCGTTGTAAATATCAGTAGGTGTACCGATTTGCTGAATAACGCCGGAGTCCATAACAACAATTGTGTCAGACATGGAAAGAGCTTCTTCCTGGTCGTGTGTAACATAAATAAATGTGATACCCAGACGTTTCTGAATGTTTTTCAGTTCTACCTGCATATCCTTACGCAGTTTAAGGTCAAGAGCGCCCAAAGGCTCATCAAGAAGGAGCACGCGGGGCTTAACAACAAGTGCACGAGCAATAGCAACGCGCTGCTGCTGACCACCTGAAAGTGAAGATATATTTCTACGCTCAAAGCCCTTAAGGTTTACCAGAGCAAGCATTTCAGTTACAGCTTCTTTAATCTCTTTTTCGGGAGTCTTTTTAAGGCGTAAGCCGAAAGCAATATTTTCGTAAACGTTAAGATGGGGAAAGAGAGCATAGCGCTGAAAAATGGTATTCAATTGCCTTTTGTGAGGAGGAACACCATTTATTATTTTTCCATCAAAGATAACATCACCCGAATCAGGCTCCTGGAAGCCGGCGATAATTCGGAGCGTAGTTGTCTTACCGCAACCTGAGGGGCCCAAGAAGGTTATAAACTCTTTGTCGCGGATATATAAATTCATATTGTCGATTATTTTTTCTCCATCGAAGGAGACAGAAATGTTCTTTAAATCAATAATGTTGTTGGACAATTATGCAGCCCCTTTCCGCAAATTAAGAATAGAAAAATCACCTACCCAAAGAATTTAAAATATAATTCTTCAAATTGGTGAGATTTTCGCTCGTTTGCACTATACATATAATATGTATAAATATTAATTTGCAATTTTAAATATATATATATTTAAGGAAAATGTCAATATATTTTTAAAATTGTTGTAAAATAAAATTTAATAAAAAAATATGAGTTTTTTTTGAAAATTTAAACACAATAAAACAGGGTGTCCCAAGCGGGTATATAAGGGTGGTGGCGCAAATGGATTCTGTAATCGGGATTTATGGTTTTTAAGAGTAAAGGTATTTTAAAAATATCTTCGTTTTTATGATATGTTGCAATGTTTAATTTAGGCTTAAATTTTTTAAATATTTCTTCTCCACCCTTTAAAATTTCAAGCTCACAGCCTTCGGAGTCGATTTTTATAAAGCTGGGCTCCACACCTTGACAAAGAGTGGGGAGGGAGAGGGATTTTATCATATTTTCGCCCCCCACAGCAGACTGCCGACCTGCAAGTGAGGAAAAGCCGATTTCGCCATCAAAGTCTGTAATTGCAGCGTTAATGCCGGTAAAATTCTTGAAGCTTTCACAATTTTTAGTTAATTTCTGATATGTTTTGTAGTCAGGCTCGGCGGCAACAATATTTTCATACATTCCCTTTGTTTGTAAAATAAACTTTTCGACAGTATCACCACGATATGCACCAATATCAATGAAGGTTTCGTTATTATTAAATTTTAAAACATTTTCATAAATTTCTGCTTCAGGCGTTTCAATTTCCTTTAAAACAGATATTTCACCGCCATATTGAAAATTAACATAGCCTTCAAAGATTTTTTTCGAAAAATCATCTGCTAAAAGGGCGTGGGCAAGGTTTATCTCCTCTGTGTGCTTCTCCAAAAATTCTCTGTCAAAAATCTCTGTTCCGATAACCGGTACACAAGGCACAAGAACCTTATGTTTTTTTGCTATATTAAAAATATTTTCCATAACTTGGGGTATTGATGTGCCGAATGTGATTATGACTGTAAAATTTTCGTACTTTTCTTCAAAATACTCAAGCGGTTTAACAGGCAAACCTCTGAAAAAACGCTCTCTTACAAAGCCGCTGCTTGCAGTAATACCGGAAAGTTTTATATTAAGCGTTTCGAAAATATCAACAACCTTATCGGCACCGTTTCCGGTACCGTACATAATTATAGGTTCAGTTGTATTCTGTAATTTTTCCCAGACGGAAAACTTGTCAATTTTGAAATTCAGCATTGCATTCACCAAAAAGTATTCTATCACAATTATAGTATTTCTTCAATATAAAAAGCCGTTCCCGTACAATACGGAAACGGCAGGATTAGACGAAACAGCTACTATGTTATGAAACGATGTTTCCGCAACAATCGCGCAAACCCAAACACATTTCATAGAGCACCATTAACTGTTCTGCTCTGAATTTATGAAAGTCTTCACGACAAAGTGTGCTTTCAGTATTTTCGGGGCAGGTTCTCTTTCGCAAACAGTCAACTCGCCACCAATGGTATTCAATGAGCATAGCAAGAAGTTTCAGTTTAAGGCTTTTCATAAAACAGCGTCTCCTTTTAAAAATATTAAGAACGAGCGAAAAGACTATATCTTGTGTTTTTCTTTTGTTTTTCGTTCTTTAACTACATTATACACATAAGCCTTGTCGAAAACTGTCCCAATATGGCGAGGGTGAAAAAATATTATAATTTTTTAGTTTAATTTGCAAAACCGAGAAAAATTATAGTATTAACAGCAGAAACCCACCACCTTTGGGGGATGGGTTCCCGCTGTGGATGTGGGGTGTGAAAGAGAAAGATATGGCTGTGGCTTTCGCCACTATATAAACTCCTTACGGAGATTATATCACTTGAGTTGTAACCGCCACTATATTGGCTTCTTCCGGTTTTGATATTCTTATTACATATTCGAAATATTCATCGGTTTCGCTTTTGGCGGTGTCGGCTTCGATACCGGCTTTTCTGATTGCATCAACTGCATGATTTAATGTGTTCAGGAAAATCCGCATGTCTTTATATACTTTTGTGTGCGGTTTCCTAGGAGCTTTTCTTCTTCGGTGAACATCTGCTATAAGCCGTTCTGTTTCAGCAACAGTTAAATGGCGTTCGATTACTATATCAAGAACTCTTTTCCTTGTTGTGTTGTCCGGTAGGGTAAGCAATGCTCGTGCATGACGTTCTGAAAGCCCTGCACCGGAAATTCTGTCACGAATTTCATCCGGAAGGCGTAAAAGACGAAGCTTGTTTGAAAGGGTTGATGGTGTCTTTCCCAGCTTTTCTGCAATTTCGTCACGGGTAAGTCCATATTCTGTCATAAGTCTTTCAATCGCCGTAGCTTCCTCAAAAAAGTCCAGGTCTTCTCTCTGGATATTTTCAATAATTGCAAAAAGAGCGGATTGTTGGTCGGATACATTCATAACAACACAAGGAATTTTGGTCATTCCTATCATTCTGGCTGCCCGTAAACGACGTTCTCCTGAAATCAGTTCAAAATCTCCGGTTTCCAATGCTCTGACATTTATAGGTTGTAGAATACCATTTGCTCGTATTGAACAAGCTAAGCCTTCAAGTTCGTTGTAATCAAATCTTACTCGGGGTTGTTGAGGGTTTGGCTTTATCAAGTCGTGTGACAAAAGTTGAATTTGTACAGTTGCTTTGTTTTTAGATGATTTTATCATTGGTGTTCCTTTCTGATTGTCGTTTTAGTCATCCATCCACAAAGCCTTGTCCGTCTCTCTTTGACAACACTATAACATCAAAACACAAAAAAATAAAGCATTTTCGGTCGGGGAGTTTCGACTAAAAATGCTTTGTTTTGATAGGTTTATAAAGGCTTTTTGGCGATTTGTGCCGATGGGCGCGGATATTTTGCCGAAGTTTGCGAAATCTTTTTGACTTTTATTATTGCTCTTTTATCTCCGCCGGGTAAAGTGAAGTCATTTATGCTTTCAATTTTACTGCCCAAGGTTTTCAAAGAGTTACCCGCACCATCAATTTCTTCTTTTGCTGTGGCACCTTTAAGAGAAAGGAAAAATCCGTCTTTTTTCACAAAGGGGAGAGTGTATTCCAAAAGCACACGAAGCTCAGCAACAGCTCTTGCTGTGGCAAAATTGTATTTTTCACGGAATTCGGGACTTTTACCTGCATCCTCTGCCCTTGCATGGACTATTTTTACATTTTTAACGCCCATTTCCTGTGCCATGTTTTCAACAGCTTTCAGTTTTTTGCCTGTTGAGTCAAGAAGTGTAACGTTAACCTTCGGATAAGCAGCTGCAATTACAAGGCCGGGAAATCCTGCACCTGTGCCTACATCAATAACACTCATACCGTCCTTGAATTTGGCAACCTTGCCTACAAGTAAGCAATCAAGAAAATGCTTGATAGCAATTCCTTCATCATCTTTAATAGCGGTAAGGTTTATTTTATCGTTCCATTCTTTTAAAAGATTACCATAAATTTCAAGTTTGTTTACCAAATCGTCGCTGATTACAATATCATAATCAGCGGCGTTTGTTTTCAATACATCAATAATTGACATAAATTAACCTCTGTAAAGTGCTAATATCTCTTCAATAGGACCTGTAAAGTTTTCTGCCATTGGGGGTAAGGGCTTTTCCGTTTTAAGGAATTCTGTAAAGAGAAGGCCTTTTTTGTCGTTACCCATCTGATATTTTGCAATTGTTTCAACAAGAGCTTGTTTCTTATCAATGTTTGTAAGATACTCACAGTCAAGGAATTCAATTTCAACTGTATCTGTGGGAGCGATTCCGTCAAGAATAATTGTAACAGTTTTTCCGTTTTCGGTTTTGAGGGCACGTTTTCTGCCGTTAACCTTAACGGTAATATCACCATTTACAATATCTTTAAAGAACAATTTGTAATTTCTCTTTTCGGGAACCACACTTACATCACCTTCGCCCTTGTCAATTGTGAAGGTAACAGTTGAGCCATTTTCTTTAACGGTATAAGGAGTTTTGCAGAAAGCACCGTCCTGATAGGAAAGTGTTTCGCCGTCGTCCTCGTAGAGCTTGAAGGTATTGTTACCTCTGTAAATAAGAAGTTCCATATCAACAGGGTTAGAGCAGTCATTTATTCTGTCATTTGCGCTCATGGGAATAATTGAACCTTCTTTTGCAAGTACAGGAATACTTTCAATATCACGGTACATTCTGACAAAACGCTTACCACAATAAATTCTGCCTGTGAAAATGTCGGTATATCTTCCTTCAGGAATCCATACATTAACACTTGCCATGTTGTTGTCTGTTGAGGTGTGCTCTGTGATAGGTGCAACAATAAGCTCGGTTCCGAAGAAGAACTGATTTTTACATTCGTAAGCACTCTTTCTTTCGGGGTATGCATAGTACATAGGCTCGCATATTGCTCGGCAGTCAGTGTGAGTACGATAGTTCATTGTGTAAATATAGGGAAGAAGCTTATGACGAAGACGAAGAAGCTCTTTTGCAGTTTTTTCAACGGGACCACTGTAGTTCCAAGGCTCTTTACCTGCAAATTCGTTGTTTGTGGAGTGAAGTCGCATAATAGGACTGAACACACCAAGCTGTACCCAACGGAGGTAAAGTTCGTCATCCTTTTTACCCATACAGTGACCACCGATATCGTGGCTCCACCAGGGATAACCAATATTGGAAGCTGTTGCAGTAAAGCCGGGCTGGAAATCTAGAGCAGACCAGGTCTGAGTTGTGTCACCACTGAAGCCTAAAGGATAACGCTGTGAGCCTGCACCTGCAAAACGGGAAAGAATAAGGGGTCTGTTGTTATTTTTTGCATTATCGTAAAAATGGTAGTGGTTCAAAGCCCAAAGGGGATCAAGACCGGGAACGGGAGTTTTTGTGCCCTGCTGCCAGTCAATCCACCAGAAATCAATGCCCATTTTTTCGTAGGGGTGGTGAAGAATTTTAAAGTAGTTTTCTGTAAACTTTTTATCTGTAATATCAAATTTAACAGGCTGTTTTTTTGAAGAATCCTGTCCCATAGCTTCGCACATTTCCTCATATTGGTCTTCAAACCAACGAACACCCTGCGAGGGATGAAGGTTAAAGGTTACCTTGTAGCCATCGTCTTTTAGTTTTTTAAGGAAGCCGGCAGGATCGGGGAAAAGGTCTGTGTTAAAGCTGTAGCCGGTCCAACCTGCTGACCATACATCATAAACATATTCCATAAGATTCTGATGCATAAACACCTTGTGGCTGTCCTTACCGAACTTTTGCTTAATATCAACCCAGTGCCAGTCCATATCAACTGTTGCAACGGTAATCGGAATTTCTTCGTCCTTGAAACGATCCATAAGAGTCAGATATTCTTCCTGGGTATATGCTTTGTAACGGCTCCACCAGTTAGAAAGAGCATATCTTGGAATAAGGGGCACCTGTCCTGTTAATTTATAAAGGTCGGTTGTTGCGCCAATATAATCGTTGCCATAGGCGAAATAGTATTCATCGGAGCCTTTATGCTTACGGGGTAAAATTGCACCATCCTCTTTTAATACAAGTGTTTCGCTGTCATCAAGAATAGCCACACCGTTTTTGGAGCAAACACCATCACCGAGGGTAATAACACCTGCAGTAATATCAAGCGTACGGCAAGTCCCCTTAAGGTTACCTGCTTTGTAGTTTGTAACAACTCTGCCATCACGCAATTTAATGCGAACCATTTTTTTAGTTTTAAGATTGTAAAGGAAATTTGCTTTTGTGGTTTTGATTTCAATAGTACCGCTTGATTCGTTAACCTTAAACTCGGGTTTACAAAAGTCTCTGAACCATACGCTTTGAGTGGGTTCATCGCAGAATTTACCGCGGCTTTGTGTTTCAACACGCAACATACAAGGGGTAAGTACGGTAAGTCTAACATTGTCACGAACCAATGTGTGACTTTGATGTGCTACGGGCGAGCAGTCGATTTTAAATCTGTCAAAGAACTGTTCCATAGATATGCTCCTTAAATATTTGATTTTGTAAAGTGCAAAATACTCTATTCTAAATAATACAACTTATACAAATTAATGTCAATAAATCAGTACGTTTTTCCGTTGACAAAATACAAGTGTAATGCTAAAATTATAATTTGTGAAAGGGTGGTATTTATGGTTTTTCAAAAGAAAATCGGTTTCGACAACGATATGTATATCGAAAAACAGTCTGAACAGATTATGAAGCGTATTGACGAATTCGGCGGTAAACTTTATCTTGAATTCGGCGGTAAGCTTTTCGACGATTTTCACGCATCCCGTGTTCTTCCCGGCTTCAAGCCCGACAGTAAATTGCAGATGCTTTTAAACCTTAAAGACCACGCAGAAATCGTTATTGTTATTTCCGCGGGAGATATTGAAAGAAATAAAATCCGTGGTGACTACGGTATAACATACGACAGCGACGTTTTGCGTCTTATGGATGCTTTTGCAAGTGCAGGACTTTTTGTTGGCAGCGTTGTAATTAACCAGTTCAGCGGTCAACCTGCAGCAATCAAGTTTAAAGAAAGACTTGAAACTTTGGGCATTAAAGCATTTATTCACTATACTATTGAGGGATACCCTTACAATGTTAAGAAAATTGTAAGCGATGAGGGTTTCGGCAAAAACGATTACATTGAGACCACCCGTCCCCTTGTTGTTATTACTGCCCCCGGTCCCGGTAGCGGAAAAATGTCCGCTTGTCTTTCACAGCTTTACCACGAAAATGCACGTGGCAATAAAGCTGGTTATGCTAAATTTGAAACCTTTCCTATATGGAATTTACCACTTAAACACCCTGTTAATCTTGCTTACGAGGCTGCAACTGCAGACCTTAACGATGTTAATATGATTGACCCTTATCACCTTGAGGCTTATGGCACAACTACCGTTAACTACAATCGTGATGTTGAGGTTTTCCCTGTTCTTAATGCAATTTTTGAAAAAATTGAGGGCGTCAGTCCCTATAAATCACCTACCGATATGGGTGTTAATATGGTTGGCTATTGCATTTCGGACGATTTGATTTGCAGAAAAGCTTCTTATGAAGAAATTGTAAGACGTTATTTCAATGCCCTTTGCGATAAGAAAACAGGACAGAAAAATGACGAGGCAATTGCAAAGCTTGAAAGCCTTATGAATCAGGCGGGTATTTCTGTTGAAACAGAACGTCCTACAGTTAAAGCGGCACTTCTTAAAAGTGAAACAACAGGTAATAGACCTGCTGTTGCAATTGAACTTCCTGATGGCACAATTGTTACAGGCAAAACCAGCGACCTTTTAGGTTCAGCCTCAGCGGCTCTTCTTAATGCTTTAAAGGTTGTCGCAGAAATTGATGATAGAGCCCTTCTTATTGAAAGAAAAATTATTGAGCCTATACAGGATTTAAAAACAAGCATTCTCGGAAATCATAACCCAAGATTGCATACAGATGAGGTGCTTATTGCTCTTACAATGAGCGCTGTTGAAAGCAAAGAAGCCAAGCGAGCTTTTGATGCACTTAAAGCGCTGAAGGGCAGCGAAGCACACGCTACGGTTATACTTTCCCAGGTAGATAGAGACACCTT
>JAZSBI010000243.1:0-5063 GCA_045602345.1 Acutalibacteraceae bacterium
GCACCTAAAATTGTAAAGATTTTGGTGCAGTAAGGTGTTTCTTTGGCGCAGTCATACTGGCGTATAACAAGACAAAAAACGGCTTAATGTGCCGAAAGATTTAAATTTTAGGCGTACGGGGTTCGACTCCCGTCACCTTAACCCTTTTTTGGAACCAACATCCCAATCCTCACAGAAATCGTAAACACTATGCACAACACCATAACCGCGGCATAAAACCACACCACCCACCAAATTTGGTGGGTGGTATTTTAATGTCACATTTTCTTATTACAATGCTTATCAAAGCTCGGATTGAATGCATAAAAATTCTTAGAATCCAATTTGTCAGTTGCAATCCTCAAGCCTTCCCCTTGAAGTAAATCCTGAAAAAAACGACACACTAAGCCGATTTCAGACAAATTAAAACAATTAAATCCAAAAAGGGACACGTGCGTCGACAAATTCAAATTTATAGTGGAAATGCAACTTAAAACATTTCCTTGTTATACACACATATTAACATCATAAAAACACTTTGTCAACACAAAATAGTCAATAACTCAACAGAATTTTCTAAAGCACATAAATAAAGACTAATAGCTCTTAAAACATCCAACTCCCATCTACTACTGCAGATGGGAGTTGTTGTAATTTAAATATCATCAAAACTTCTTCAAAAACTCAATACAATTTCTTATCCATTTTTTAGCTCCTTCAAGACGATAAGATGTAAAGCCGGATGAAACTAAAATTTCTTCTATTTCAGAATCTATGATATCGAGATTGACAAGATTCTTGAAGCTGACACCTTCATTTGCAATGTCAGTAATATAATCATAATATGTGCCTGAATAACCGAAGTTAGTAGAATAGATCTCAATATTATTGCAAGCGTTATTTACAGTTTCTTCTGTATCTTCATAGAAAAGACTGCTACCGTTATCGTAAAGGGGATAGAAGCTCTCAACATTGTTTGAAACCTTAACCGCAATGTTTGAAAGGTGACGGTCATCTTGTCTTGTGATAAAGTCGAGAACCAACATTTTGATAATATCTTCTTTATATTGTGGGCGGACATTTATAAGGTTTTGGTATTCGTTTTCACTTCTTGCTCCGTCAAAAAGTCTGCGGAAATGCACAATGTATTCATTAGAGAAATCGTAAAGAAATTCTGAGAAAATAGTATTTTTATCAAATCTGTAAACAGGACAGCAGGGGATACCAAGTCTTTCGGAAAGCTTATATACTGCAATTTCAGATTCTACGTCTGTTGCAAGTGGATTAATTCGTTGTTTGAATATACCGTACTTACCATTATAGACACCATAACGCTTGATGTTGTAGCCTTCAGGAGTATCAACACTATCACCAACAAGGTCTATTTTCTGAAGGAAAACAGATTCAAAAACATCGGTCATTATATCTTCAAGTTTTTCGTTATTGTCATGGGCAATCCAAAGTAAATCCTTAGGATGAATACCTCGGGTTACAGCTGCAATTCTGAGAACATCATAGGTAGATAAACCACAACGGAATAAAATCTTCTCAATATCACGTCTATCACGGCTGACAACTCTCTCGGAAAGGAAACCCACAAATTGCTCGTGGTTCCATTCGCTTTGTCCGTGAGTGTATAACGAAACAACTTCATTGTAATTAGGCTCAATGAATTTAACGCAGTAATTCTCGTCGATTAAGCCTATAATATCATTACACCATTTTAAATACATAAACGATTCTATGCTCTTTTTGAATCTGCCATCATTAGGTTTGGTAGCATTTTCAGGGATTTTATAGGTTTTTCCTTCAAGTATAACACCGGGAATTTTTCCTTCTTTGCAAAGAGTACGAACACGTCTGTCGCTGATTTCCCATTTTTCAGCAGCTTGCATCGTAGTAATATAATTCATAATTTCACCAACCTTTATACCTCTATAGCGGTAGTATAACATATTATCGGAACAATATCAAGCACATTGTTCCGATAACTTTCGACATAAAGTTGCACCCGCTTGTTTTATCACAAGTAGGTATTGGTATGTAAAAATCTTTAACGCATTAAACAAAGAATAGCACTCACGTAAAACGAGGGTGATAAAGTTCTATTTATAGTACATATCTGTGAAAATATTTTAGTAAGGCGTATTGAAAAAGTAATGTATAAATTATATACTTAAGTTGTGATACGGAAAATTCATAGGAGTGGTTTTAATGTATTTAAAAAATTTAGTTGAAGAAATAAGATTGTTGCCGATGAGTAAAAGTGTTTTTTCTACAAGGGAAGAAGTTGAAGAATTCTTTTCTTATACACTTGTCAAAAGAGGTGGTAAATACTTATATAAAACTCACACTATGAATTGTAGTGATAATACACTCGTTTTGTTTCAATATAATGGAGCTTTAATTGCATCAGCAATTTTGCTTTCTCAAGGCAAATTAAGAAAAATGCAAGATGACTATACAGGGTATTATTTATTTGATGTTTCAACTATAACTATATTTAATAAAGATATTACTTTGAAGCAAATTCAAAAGATTGAACCCAATATACATACTTTTGGAATGGGGGCTCAGTCGATACGAATAAATGAATTACCAAAAGTGTTATCACTTATAAAGTCGGTTTCTGATGTGAACGCAAATATTTTGCAAAATTTTAACAAAGAGAAATTTTTAGAATATCTTGAAGGTTTTAAGCTTTATATAGAAACTAAGTCCGGAAAGCGTTTGACTAGCTTAGTGGATAACGAGTTTTTTGTTGAACAAGAAGGATATAAGGCAGCTATATTTTTTAATGCCCATAAAACATTAAATTGTGAAAATTGGAGTGTATCAGATATCGGTAAAGGGATGATAGCACTCCAAGCAAAGAAAGCAATTGATGAATGTGGTAATTTAGTTCATCATCAACAGAAAATACATTTTAAAAACAGAATAGATAATAATATAAAAATAGCAGAGCAGAAGTTGTTTGAAATATATTGTGGAACAGATGATAGAAAGGCTTTTGATGATGCAGTCGAGTTTTTCGGAGGTAAATATGATTTAATGGCAACATTGTTCTTTATTAAAGATTCCACTAAGTATTTACCGATTCGTTCGAGTATTTTTGATGATAGATTTGAATTTTTAGAAATTCCATTTGTTTCAAATGGAAGATGTAACAGCGAAAATTATTTTAAGTTTATTGAAATAATAAATAAACTCAGGGTTATATCAGAAGGAGTTTATGGGTTTGAAATATCACTTTTAGATGCACATTCAATTATTTGGCAACTTGAAATAGCAAATGATTTTGTCCAATCTTTGAGAGATACAGCTGAAGACGATAAGCTGATTAATCAAATAAATTCCGTTAGTATTGCAAAGGACAATAAATTCGAATATTCAGATGATATTAAAGAAAAAGGCGTACCTATTTATAGAAACGGTCACAAATCATATCCAAGAGAAAAACAAAGAGCGATAAACGCTTTGAATTATGCAGGGCATCGTTGTGAGATAAATGCCGAGCACGAAAGTTTTATAAGACGAAACTCTGAACAAAAATATATGGAGCCACACCACTTAATACCAATGGCTTTTTCTGAACGATTTGATGTATCATTAGATGTAGAAGAAAATATAGTTTCGTTGTGCAGTAATTGTCATAATGAAATCCACTATGGTAAGGATGCCAGAATATTAATTGAAAAACTTTATAACCAACGAAAAGAATTATTGAAAAACAAAAAGCTTGAAGTAACACTTGAAGAATTGTTTGAAATGTATGGAGTTTAAAAATAAAGGAGTTTACTATGCTAAAATTTATTTGCTACCCGAAATGCACAACTTGTCAAAAGGCTAAAAAGTGGCTTGATGACAATAAAATGGAATACGAGTTAAGAGATATTAAACAGGATAACCCGACATTTGAAGAACTAACCGAGTGGTATAAGAAAAGCGGATTGCCATTAAAAAAGTTCTTTAATACAAGTGGTCTGTTATATAAATCAATGGATTTGAAAAACAAATTACCAGATATGACTGAAGACGAGATGTTACAGCTTCTTTCCACAGAAGGAATGCTCATAAAACGCCCAGTTTTAGTAGCCGACAGCTTCGTCCTTGTTGGCTTCAAAGAATCCGAGTGGACTGAAAAATTATAACATACCAAACCGATATAAAGCACTCTCGCTCAAATTGAACTAGAGTGCTTAAATTTAATTTGTCTTAATATAGATTGAATTTACTTTAATGGTTTGAATTTAGCACTATAGGTTTGTACATTAGTATCCTTTATCAAGTGACCAAATTTACGCAAGAACTGGATTTTTTCTTCGTCACTTGACCAGGTTTTAAGAGTGTGTAAAACGCCTTCAATTACTTCATTTTCTTTACCATTAAAGAATCTTTTGCTTGGACCTTGCTTTAGTTGTTGTGGGATACCATTTTTTATAATCATTCTAACAGTAGAACCACCATTTGTTATTAAATCATTGCCAACGATTCCATCCAATAACCCTGTATTCATTTTTTCTAACAATTCTTTTTCTATAGTAGTGAATTTCATTTTTATACCTCCTTTTGTTTTTTATTGTTTTTGTTATAACTTATACAAATATTGGATATGTTATTTTTTGAATGGTCTTAAAATCGTTTTTTCTCCTTCACGGACGAGTTCATCAGCATTTTCACTAATGTACTGTGCTATTGGATGCCAAACTTTCTTGAAACGAAAAAAACAATTCACCATTGATTTCTTTTATGGGGCAAGTGTATTTTCCGGTTACAGTAGTAATTTGACACCAATTGCAAATTTTATTGATTCCTAGAATAAGCATGGTTTTATCTCTCCAATTCTTTTGTTATTTAACAACAATTTCTTTGTTGTGAATATATTATAATATTGGTGTAAAACATTTTGAATTACAATAACTGCAAATTTTAAAACAAAAAATTGACAAAAAGTGTAAAATAATGCTACATAGAACGGCACAGATATAGTCATACTCGTGATAATATAAAATAGTAAGTGTATTATAAATAAATAATTCTAAAAGTATAAGTTTTCTTTACAGGAATATAAATGTATGGTATTA
>JAZSBI010000244.1:0-7862 GCA_045602345.1 Acutalibacteraceae bacterium
TTCCTTTGCCTTGTGGAAAAAGAGGATTTAGGAAAGGTTTCGGTTTTCAAAGAGAAAAACGAAACTCTTCCTAAGATTATTGAAGAGAAAAATGACAAAGGCTATACCGTAAAATTAAAATATAAGTATATTGATGGCGAATATATTTTAAAAACCTTTAATGATAACACCCGCTTCAGAAAAATTGAAACAGGTGCCCTTGAAGATTGCCTTACAGCTCGCCTTTCGAACTCCGATGTTACCTTTGATGATGTGCTTGAAAGTTTCACAGAAACATTTTCAAGAAAGCATAGCGACGAGGGCTTTTTCCATAACACAGTTGTTCACACAATCTTTGTGAATCCCGGTGAAAGTAAGGTTGAGTATGCGGTTATCAGTAAGAATGAAACTAAATACTTAACTGCTGAAGAATATGAAGAAATATATCTTAAACAAAAAGCCAGGGCAGTAAAATTCAATTACAATAAAACCGGTAAAAAGTATGAATTGAGTAATACAATTCTTGCTTCAACTCTTTTAATAAATGCGGTTTACCCGATATATAAGCACGGTGAAAACATAATTCACCATACCCCCGGTAAGCGATGGGACTGCCTTTATACCTGGGATTCAGGCTTTATCGGTCTTGGTATGACAGAACTTTCCGAAAAATTTGCTTTTTACAGTCTTGATACGTATTTAAGTGATGAAAGCAATCCCGACTATGCTTTCCTGCACCATGGCTCACCTGTGCCCGTGCAGATGTATCTCTATCTTGAGCTTTTAAAGCGTAATAACAATAAAGCGGAACTTCTTGCTCTTTACCCAAGGGCAAAGCTTTATTATGATTTCCTTGCAGGTAAAATAAGGGGCTCAACAACTGCAAAATTCAAAAGCGGACTTACCACTACCTATGATTATTTCTATTCAACAAGCGGTATGGACGATTATCCCGCTCAGGTTGCAATGATGAACGAAAACCTTCGTGATAAGGCTGCTCCTGCACTTTCTTCCGCTCAGCTTATTCGCTGTGCAAAAATTCTTAAAATGGTTGCTCTCGCTCTGGGTAAAACGAGCGATAGTGAAGAGTATGATAAAGATATTAAGCGTGTTGGCGATGCACTTAATAAATATTCCTGGGACGAAGAATGTGGCTATTATTCATACGTCCTACACAATGAAAACTACGAGCCTACCGAAATTTTCAGAACCGCAACAGGGGAGAATGTAAACAAAGGTCTTGATGGCATTTACCCATTAATTGCAGGTGTATGTGATGAGAATCAGAAAAAGAGGATTATCGGTCACTTAAGTAATCCCAAGGAAATGCTTTCACCATATGGTATCAGTGCTGTTGATATGACTGCAAGCTATTTTATGGTTAATGGTTATTGGAATGGTCACGTGTGGTTTCCTCACCAATGGTTTATTTGGAAAACAATGCTTGATATGGGTGAAAGTGATTTTGCCTACACAATAGCAAAGCTTGCCCTTGATATATGGAAACGTGAGGTTGAATATTCCTATTACACCTTTGAAATGGTTAGTGTCGTAACAGGCAGAGGCGGTTGGTTCCACAATTTCGGCGGACTTTCCGCACCCATCAACCTTTGGACAGCCGCATATTATAAGCCGGGTACATTTAACACAGGCTTCGATGTGTGGGTTGAAAAGCAAGAGTTTTCCGAGAATAACAAAGCCTTTGAAGCAGAGTTCAAGTATTACGGCAATAACGAAAAATTCACCGTAATTGTGGCAATGAACGATGAAAAGAAGGATTATATAGTAACCCTTAACGGCACCGAAATCCCATTTACTATTAGAGATGAAAGTGCAATTGAAATTACAATTAATGCAAATTCAGAAAATTATAAATTAACAATCAAATAAAAGTATTGCAATTTTTATCATCCCTGTTTTGTCGAAGACAAAATAGGGAGGGGGGACCATTGCTGAAGGCAATGGTGGTGGGTTGCCCCGTAAAAATGCCCCTTTGTAAAAATATTGCAAGAACTATCCCTCTTTTTTGCAAAGCAAAAAGGAGGGGGGACCACCGAAGGTGGTGGGTGGTACACAAAATAGGATTTTTTTAGTTCAATAAAGCTGATGGTGGTTCTGTCCCTCTTCGAAGAGTGGGGGTCGTGCCACAAAACTCAACTTTATTGTTCTACGGCGCATTTTGTATCCCGACACTCCTGACTCATCATTATAAAACAAAAAAGGATATTCAGAAACTCATTTTCTGAATAACCTTTTAATAATGTAATCGGCTTTGCCCCGACATTCCGAATTTAGAATTTCGAATTACGAATTTATGAAACAAATTTCATAACTATTTCCGTCACCAACACCCCAAGGCAGGAAAGTGCAGCAACCTGAACAAGACTTCTTTCAAAGAATGATGCAACAAGTGCAACAATGAAACCAACAGCGGCGGTAATGGGGGAGTCGGTTGCATAGAAAATTGCAGGAACTGTCATAGCACTTAAAACGGTGTATGGAATATAGTGAAGAAAAGAAAGCACAAATTTGTTTTTTATTTTCTCCTTAATAAGTGCCATTGGTATTGCTCTTACCAGGTATGTAACCCCTGCCATAACAAGAAGGTATATAAAGAATTTGGAATTATTCATTCATTCCGCCTCCTTTTCTTCTGTTTTAATTGGGGCAATAATCGCAAAAACTGCACTTGCCACCACCGCACAGATTATAACAGCAAAGCCCGAGGGAACCGCTTTTAAAAGGGGAATATATCTGAATGCACAGCTTATTGCTATTGCAAGAAGCACGCAAAGTGCAGTCATTTTTTCTTTTTTTGCTACGGGAACGATAATTGCGGTAAACATTCCGTAAATTGCAACACCCAATGCAGCAGTTACCATAGCGGGTAAAACATTACCTGCAACACCGCCAACGAGAGTACCGCTTGTCCAACCGATAATAGGTAAAAGCATAATGCCGAGCATGTATTTTGTGCCTAATTCACCTTTGTTGGAAACGGAAACTGCAAAAATTTCATCAGTATTTGCGTATGCAATTAAAAGCTTTTGCGGAAGCTTAACTTTGCTTGAGAATTTCTGCGAAAGCGAAACTGACATAAGAGAGTAGCGGGAGTTTATAACAAGCTGTGAAAGAGCAAGTTCAAAAATTGTTCCGCCACCTGCGATTATAGGAACTGCAGCCAATTGACCTGCCGAGGTCATATTTAATAAAGAAATTATAACTGCTTGAAAAACCGTAAGCCCGTTTTCGATTGCGAAAATACCGAATGCGAATGCAACGGAAAAATAACCGATGCAAATAGGCAAACCGTCCTTCAAGCCTTTTTTAAAACTGTTTATTTCGTCCATGGATTATTGTATAAAGCCTTTCATTGCGTCAATGTAAACACTGTTTCTGGTTGTGGAAACATTAGCAAGGAAAATAATGTCGTCGATTTGATGTGTGTTTGTGAAATTGCGTAAAGTATCTTTGTAATGACGCGGATCGATTACATAAATATTCTTGTAGTGGGGGATGAGGAAGGGTACGAAAGCATTTCCGTAACTTTCCTTGATAACAAGGCAGCTTGATTCTTCCTTGATATCAAGATTTTTTATGGTAATTAAAGCCTGGTCGCCACCTATAAAAGTCAGATACTTAAGGTTTTCGGCATATTCCGAAACATCTGTTATAACGTTCCAGTTGTATGTTTTACCGTTTGATTCTGTTAAGGTACATTCAACGTTGTTGTTGGGAAGGTATGCAACAACCGTGTCAGGGGTGTTACCCAAAGCGGCACTCTGCCCTGAACTGGCGTAAAAGGTGCCTAAAAATCCGTCAAAGGAAGCTGTTGAGTATTTTTTTAAAGGTACAGCTTTAATTCCCTTAGCCTTGCAAAAATCACCATAGGCATAATATGCACCTAAAGCTGTCCAGTGGTGGTCTGTTCTGAAATAAGTGTATTCGTTTTTATGTGCTTTCTGTGTTTCGTAAATACCGGAAACTGCAGTAACATTTTTAAACGAAGCATTAAAATAATCTATTGCCTTTTTCTGGTCGGAGGAGTTAAGATCTTTTCTGATACTATCGTGAAGCATAATGTCCATACTTGTAGGAATAAGCATAGCGTAAACATTAGACTTGTTACCTGCAGCACCCTTTATGCTACTGACACAGTTTACGAAATCTGGTGCCAGATTGCTGGAGAAATTGTAATACTCATAAGCGCTGTTTCCCGCAACAAGAATAGCACCCAGGGATTGGGTTTTGATGTTGGGTTTAGGTTCGTCATCATTTCCCGTTGCAGGTTTGTTATCTATCTGCGGAACAGTTTCTTCGGGTAAGACTGTTTCCCCCTCGGTGAGTGGTTCCTCCGTAACGGGTAAATCTAATGGAACATCGGGGATTTCGTCGCCCATATCAATATCACCATGGATGGCAATAGTATCAAAACCCGAAAGCTTTTTAACAGAAGTGTTAAGCTTTGTTAATTGCTCACGGAAGGGGAATGTATCGGAAAACCAGGTGCTTATATCATCAAAGTAATCCCCTGAAAGAATTGCTTTAAAAGAAAAGTCAGGGAATTCTTTAAGGTTGCGTTTTTCAGATTCGGAGTAGCTTGGTCGCAACGGTATCATAAAAGAAACCGTAGCACCAACATACAGCATAAGGAAAAATGCTACAACCTTTAAAGCAATGGCTTTGTTAATATTCTGTTTTTCTTTTTTTCGGCGTTTTTTGTTGCCGATGGTATCAGGGAACAAGCTAAAGCTTATGTCCCTTGGTTTGTCATAAATCATTAAAAATACCTCGAAAAACTTAGAGTCAACCTCCCTGACGAAGGGGCAAGGAACACGACCGCCGCCTGTGGCGGATGCAGGGAGTGTGAATTGGCGTAGCGGTCAAAATTCTGTGAAGCGAATAGCGAACAAAGAATTTTGGGTACCGCAAGAGGGCGGGAACTGTAACTCAGAATTGGAAATACAGGAAAGGATTATAGCTGTCACCCACAAGGGCGAGTGTTGAAAGGAAAACAAGTATTAAGGGCAAAGCAATGCTTAAAATCTTGTGTAAAGCATAGGGGAAGGAGCCCTTTTCGCTTTTTTCAAGCCCATTGGAAATTACTTTTACAATTGGGGTAACACTTAAAATAGCAACAGCAATGAATATTATGTTGCCGATTAAAAGTGTCCTTGTTTCAAAGTCCAAAAATTCGTTTCCGTTTAAGCCGAAAAGTCCTTTTATAACAACAGGTATGAACCTGAAATCTGAAAAACGGAAAAGTATCCAGCCAAAGAATACCACAACAAGAAGGTAGGCGTGGCTGAAGAATGCGGGGATTTTCTGTAGAACCTTCAGTAAACCGATTTTTTCAATAACAAGGAAAACGAAGAAGAAAAGTCCCCAAAGAACAAAGTTCCAGCTTGCACCATGCCACAATCCCGTAAGAAGCCAAACTATGAAAAGGTTGCGGTAGGTGTTAAACTTGCCTTTTCTGTTACCACCCAGGGGAATATACACATAATCTCTGAAAAATGTGCTTAAGGAAATATGCCACCTTCTCCAGAAATCTGTAACAGATTTTGCAATGTAGGGGTAGTTGAAGTTTTCTTTAAAATGGAAGCCTACTATAAGCCCCATACCAATTGCCATATCAGAGTAAGCGGAGAAATCAAGGTAAATCTGAAGCATGTAGAAAAGAACACCGAACCAAAGCCCCACAGCGGAACGGGTAGAAAGCTCAGCCATTGCACCTTCGAAGGAGCTGCTCATCAAAGCATCAGAAACCAAAAGCTGGTCGGAAAGGGAACCACACATGTTAGCAATTAAAGCCTTTTTGCCAAGACCTGTAGCAAAACGGGTAACACCTGCAGAAACTTCAGTTAAATTGACTTTTCTTTCATTGATCTCCCTTTGCACATCGCTGTAGCGGACAATGGGACCTGCAATACATTGATAGAAAAGACTTGCATATAAAAGCAGCCAGAAGAAATTCTTTTGTGCGGGAACTTCTTTTCTGTAAACATCAATTACATAGGAAAGTAATTGGAAGGTGTAGAAAGAAATTCCTATTGGTAATGCAATTTTGGGTATAATTTCGGGAATACCGAAAATGCTTTGAATGTTGGAAAGAATAAAGCCTGTGTATTTGAAGTAACCAATAAGACTCAGATTTACAATAACGGAAACTATCAGCCAGAACTTTTTCCGGTTTTGGGATTCAGCCTTTTCAATAAGTAAAGCCGAAAACCAGTCCCAGAAGGTCATAAATATAAGCAGTAAAACATAAACGGGCTCACCCCAGGTATAGAAAAGGAGAGAGAATATTAGCAAAACGATATTTTTTCCGTTTATGCCTTTCGTAAGAGAATAGAAAAGAAGACATATCGGCAAAAACGCATATATAAACAAAAGACTTGAAAATACCATTTTTGACCCCGCTGATTTTTATAATTAATAATATATATTCAAAGGAATAAAATATATATTGATAAAATTCCAATATATAATTATATTTGTGCGAGTCGAAAAAAGCAATACCTTTATATAAAATTAATAAATTTGTCAATAATTGTGTTATTATTTTGTCAATGAGTTAGTTATGATTTTACTTGACTTAACGGACAAGTTGTAATAAAATGTTACTTGGTAAAAATTTAACATCCGAAAGGAGATACAGACATCATGAATTATTCACATGAAGTTGAAAAAATGTGCATGGTCAAAAAAGGCCCGCACCACGGTCCCGCTCCCATCCCTGAAGAAGGTAAATGGGTAAAGGCATACGAAATTAAAGATATTTCCGCTTTCACACACGGTATCGGCTGGTGTGCACCCCAGCAGGGCGCTTGCAAACTTTCCCTTAACGTTAAAAACGGCATTATCGAAGAAGCTCTTGTTGAAACAATCGGTTGCTCCGGTATGACTCACTCAGCTGCAATGGCAAGTGAAATTCTTCCCGGTAAAACCCTCCTCGAAGCTCTCAACACAGACCTTGTTTGCGACGCTATCAATACAGCAATGCGTGAACTCTTCCTTCAGATTGTTTATGGTCGTTCACAGTCCGCATTCTCTGAAGATGGTCTTTCAGTTGGTGCAGGTCTTGAGGACCTTGGTAAAGGTCTTCGTTCACAGGTTGGTACAATGTACGGTACAAACCTTAAGGGCGTAAGATACCTTGAAATGGCAGAAGGCTATGTTACAAGAATGGCTCTTGATGATGACGATCAGGTTATCGGTTACGAATTCGTTTCTCTCGGCAAAATGACAGACTTCATCAAAAAAGGCGACGATCCCACAACAGCTTACAATAAAGCTATGGGTACTTACGGCAGATTTGCAGATGCTGCTAAGTATATCGATCCCCGTGAAGAATAAGGAGGTAAACGAACATGGCATTATTTGAAAACTACGAAAGACGTGAGGCAAAAATCCTCGCAGTTCTTAAAGAATACGGCATTTCTTCAATTGAAGAATGTAAAGAAATCACACTTGCTAAAGGCATTGACTGTGACAAAATCGTTAGAGAAACACAGCCTATCTGCTTTGAAAATGCTGTTTGGGCATATACAGTAGGTTGCGCTATCGCACTCAAAAAAGGTTGCACAAAGGCTGCTGATGCTGCTGCTGCAATCGGTGAAGGTCTCCAGAGCTTCTGCATCCCCGGTTCAGTTGCTGACAACCGTAAGGTTGGTCTTGGCCACGGTAACCTTGGTAAAATGCTTCTTTCTGAAGAAACAGAATGCTTCTGCTTCCTTGCAGGTCACGAATCCTTCGCTGCTGCAGAAGGCGCTATCAAAATTGCTCTTAATGCAAACAAGGTTAGAACACAGCCTCTCCGCGTTATCCTTAACGGTCTTGGCAAAGACGCTGCTATGATTATTTCAAGAATCAACGGCTTC
>JAZSBI010000245.1:0-19530 GCA_045602345.1 Acutalibacteraceae bacterium
ACGGCTCATTGAACAAATCAAAACCGAAAAGTGCGGGATGGTCTTTGAATCTTTCGGCAAGATGCGACCACATATTAAGAAATCGTGTCTGAATTCCAATTCCGTCATACTCTTTATTTTCCCAAAAATTATCAAAACATCTGTGAACGGCTTTTCTAAAGAAATAGCCTTCTGCCCAAACAAATCTTACAGGCTTGAATTTCTTGCCGTCGGTCATACAAGCCCATACAGGGGCACCGTCACCGGCATTACTCGGACCGCCATACAAATCCTGATGTAAGTCAAGGTAAAAATATATCCCATATTTTTCACAAAGATTTGCAAAAGCTTCGATTCTGTCAATATATTCTTCGTCATATTTTCCGGGCATGGGTTCAATTGCCGCCCATGTTACACCGAGACGGATAATATTAAAACCCTTCTCGCTGAGCTCGCGCACTGCATTTTCGGTGTCTTCATTTCCGTTAAGATGAAAGGTTCGCGGAACTCCCCAACCGTTAAATTCGCCTTTATCGCAGTAGTTTACACCATTAAATATTCTTTGTCTTCCAAACTCATCTGCAAATATTTTTCCGTCAACAACTATTTTATTCATAAAACCATCCTCGAATAGTAATTATCACCTACCTGATTATTATAATTTGTATGTGTTAATCTGTCAATAAACTCGCTAATTCGGGCTACCTTGCTTCCTGTTTGAAAACATTTGCCTGATATCTGGAAAAATTGACACCGTGACCGAATGGTCGTATAATGAAATCGTATTTTTAAATCGCATTATATATCAGATATGGAAATCATTCATAAAACAAGTCTAATGGAGAGATTTTATGAAACCGAATATTATTTTCTGTCTTTCAGACCAACAGCGTTGGGATACACTTAACAGTACTCTTATGCCAAATGTGTGGGAATTGGGAGAAGAAGGTTTGCTTTTTGAAAATTCTTTTACGTGCCAACCCGTATGCGGTCCAGCCCGTGCCTGCCTGCAAACAGGTCAGTATGCAACAGAAAACCAATGCTATTGGAATGGAATAGCATTAAAAGAGAATACAAAAACTTTAGCCGATTATTTCAATGAAAATGGTTATGATACAGCGTACATAGGAAAGTGGCACCTTGCATCAGACCGTTACCCGGGTATAGGTGTGCATTGTGAAAAAACTACAGTACCACGAGAAAGGCAAGGCGGTTATAAATATTGGCGGGCAGCTGATGTTTTGGAGTTTACATCGCACGGATATGACGGTTATATATTTGATGAAGACGGAAATCAAATTGATTTTACCGGTTACAGAGCAGACTGTATAAATAATTTTGCTATAGAATACATTAACAACCATAACGACGAAAAGCCGTTTTTCATGTTCGTATCTCAGCTTGAGCCCCACCACCAGAATGACAGAGGACATTTCGAAGGTCCGACAGATACCGTTGATAAATTCCGTGACTATCCTTTGCCTGAAGATTTAACATTTCTCAGCGGTGATTACAAAGAAGAGTATCCTGACTACCTTGCCGCCATTCACTCCCTGGATGAAAATGTAGGGAAATTGGTGAAAGCCCTTAAAGATAAAGCTTTGTATGATAACACTGTTATTGTGTATACAAGCGACCACGGGTGTCATTTTAAAACACGAAATGCTGAATACAAACGCAGTTGTCATGATTCAAGCATACACACACCGCTTGTTTTCGGTGGGGGAGCTGTCAAAAAAGGAAACCATGTAGAAAATTTAGTAAGTCTTATTGATATTCCGCCGACGCTTTTAAGTCTTGCAGATATAGAGATTCCTGAAAGCTATTCGGGTAACATTCTACCGGTTGTAAATAAAGAGGTCCCTGAAAGAGATTGTGTTTTTGTTCAGATAAGTGAGTCACATATTGGTAGAGCTGTTCGAACAAAAAAATGGAAATACTCTGCACGAGCAATAGGTTCAGGATGGCACAAACCAAAAGCGATTCATTATTTTGATGACTATTTGTATGACTTAGAAAACGACCCTAACGAAAAAAACAACCTTGTTAATAACGAAAACTATGCAAAAATTATTAGTCAAATGCGCATTTTACTTGCAAGAGAAATGGTTAATGCAGGCGAAAGAAAACCTGTTTTCCACAAACCAATAAAGGCAAAAAAGTATTGATATCTATAATCAGTTTTGACAAAAACAAATAAGCTGCAAATATAAAGTATAGCAAATAATATTTAATTGATATTGGAGGCGGACATTATGAAAAAGCTAATCTTAAAAATCGTTTCATTGATTGTTTGTGGTGCAATTCTTTTGTTGTGCTTTGCAGGATGCACTGAAGCTCCTCAAAAAGCTGAAGACTTCAGAGTTACTGCTTATGTTAGGGGCGCGTTTATTCAGTCTGACGAAACTCTTCATCCGGAGGATTTTGATATAATTACAGATGTTATTCTTTTTGAGTGCGCATCATTTGATAACAAAGGTGAAATAGTTTACGATAAAGATATGCTTGAAGTCGCCCTCAAAAATCTTCGCACCGCAATAGGTGACAGGAATGTGGCTATCACACTTAATTTATTAGGTCCCGGCCCTTCAACTGACTCTACCGTGTGGGAGGATCAGATGGAATCCCAAAGCGATGAGCACAACAAAGCATTTAAGAGTGGCGTTTTAGAAGAAAACATTGTAAAAATACTTGATGAATATAGTTTCGATGGTGTTCATTTTGATTATGAATATCCGTTATCTAAAAAAGCATGGAGGATTTATAACAGATTCCTTGTATCTTTAGACGAGAAGTTGGGTGAGCGTACTCTTGGTGTTGCATTTGTGAATTGGAATATGAACTATACTCGTAAAGCAGCAAACGCAGTTGATTATTTTGAGCTTATGACCTACGATTATGTCGACAATGATGGCAAACACGCTACCTATGACGATACTGTAGCAATTATTGAAGGTATGAAACTTGAAGCTATATCTCCTTATAAAGTGAATATCGGACTTCCGTTTTATTCAAGACCTACTGATATGTCTGCCTATTGGTACGGATACAGTGAGTGTTATGAAAAAATCGATGCTGACGGTTGGTACCATTGCGATGAAATCAACAAAGATTTCTGGTTCAATACACCTTCTGTAATTAAAAAGAAAACCGACTATGCTATAAACAACGGTTATGGTGGTGTTATGTTCTGGCACTATACCTGTGATTTGCCTTCATCACAGGAGGGTTCACTTATCCGCGCTATCGGAGATGCTGTGGAAAAGGCAGAGGCTTGATATAATTGTTCTGGAAATATGGGTTCCGAATGCTGTGGCTACAAAAAATACAAAGTTTTTGTAATTATGCCTCAACCCTGTAAAAAAAAGTAGAAAACCTTGATTCTACTAAGGCTTGTGGCTTGTCATCCAGGGTTTGTTACCACAAGGTTCATATGAACGTAAGTTCTTGAACCCTTATCAGCAAAGCAAACACAATCGTTTAGCATTTTCTTGCTTTAAGTCAGAGATAATAGTATAATGTATTAGAAATCACAAACAAATGATGAAAGAGGTTGTTTTTGTGAGTTTACATAATTTATTTGCCCAATATAAGGAATATAAAAACGGCATCAGTCACTGTACCTTTAACCCGGAAGGTCCCGGCGTGGTGCGTATTCACCTTGTTCCGCCTAAATTCAGACTTTTCGGAAACAGGGCGTATATAGTTATTTTAAATGGTTATTATCTTTTGCCCTTAGGTTATTCCTGGGCATTGTTGCTTTCGAATTTTATGAAAGAGGTAAATGCTTTTGACGGCAAACCAATAACCGAAAATGATGAAGAACAGATTTTTAAAAACACTATTAAGAAAACTCTTTCGGTTTACCCTGCCATGAACAAAGATGATATAGAGGAGGATCTGGATTTTATATTAAAAGTCCTTTTTGCTGTTGCCAGAGGAGATGATCCGGAAATTGAAATTGAAAAGCTTTCCCTTCGTCAGTATGCAAAAAATATGACAGCTCCCCACAGAATGGACTTATTGGTTAGCTCAATGACCGATGAAAATGGCAAATGGCAATGTAACCAGAAATGCACCTTCTGTTATGCAGCGGGGCAATGTAAAAGCCAGACCAAGGAATTGGAAACAGAGGAATGGAAAAGGGTTATCGACAAGCTTTACAAAGCTAATGTTCCTATGGTGACCTTTACAGGTGGAGAGCCAACAATGAGAAAGGACATTGCAACCCTTGTTGCTTATGCAGAAAAAATGGTTACCCGCCTTAATACCAATGGTGTAAATTTAACACCTGATTTGGTAAATAATCTAAAAAAAGCGGGGCTTGATAGTGTTCAGGTTACCCTTTATTCTCATAATGAGCAAATTCACAATGGTCTTGTAGGCTGTGAGCATTTTATTGATACTGTAGAAGGAATAAAAAATGCCGTGGAAGCAGGTCTTGATGTAAGCGTAAATACTCCTCTTTGCAAAAAAAATGAGGATTACATAAATACTTTGCATTTCATAAAATCTCTGGGTGTTAATTTTGTTACTGTCAGTGGACTTATCTGTACGGGTATGGCAGAAATTAATCACGAAGAGTACGACCTTTCGGAAGAGGCTCTGTTCGAAATTGTTAAAGAGGCAAAGATGTTCTGCACCCTCAACGAAATGGAAATGGATTTCACTTCACCGGGTTTAATTTCAAAAGAAAGATTAGAATCAATCGGTATGAATGTTCCTATGTGTGGTGCGGCACTCAGCAATATGGCAATTGCTCCCGACGGTGTTGTTGTTCCTTGTCAGAGCTGGCTTAATTCCAATGCAGCATTAGGAAATATTCTTACAGATAAATTCTCTCATATATGGAAAAACCCAAAATGTCTTGAGTTAAGAAATATGACGGATGAACAAGCCATTAATTGTCCATTCAGAATGAAGAGTGGGGTGAACGGGAAATGAAAGCTAAAAAAGATAAAAACGATTATTCTGCAAAAACCATAGAAAATCGCAGGAAATTTCCCGTAAGAAACACAGCTATAATTGCAGTTTGCGTAGTTGTTCAGATAGTTTTAATTTTCTTAGCAGTAACTGCAAAAGCAGAGCCTCAGGATATTATTGAAAAATATACAGTTACAGTTGAGCCTTTAGAGGATGGTACTCTTGATATTGAATATGCTTTCCGTTGGAAGGCAATTGATGAGTCGGAGCCCCTTACCTGGGTGGAAATCGGTATGGCAAACGCTTTTTTCAGTGTTTATGAAGGTTCGGTTTCGGGGAATATAGATGAATACTCGGGGGTATACGAGGATGGCTATACAGGACTAAGATTTGATTTCCAAAGGGGTTATAAGGGTGGAGAAAATCTTGTGTTTTCCTTTAAGGTAAATCAGGCAAATATGTTATGCAAGGATTCGGACAGTTATTTTTACGAATTTGTTCCTTGCTGGTTTAATAGTACACCTGTTGAAAACTATGAATTCAGATGGAAAAACACAGAGTCCTGCATTGAAGCAGATGGTGCAAAACTGAAAAATGGCTACTATACCTGGACAGGCGCTTTTGAATGTGGTGAATATGAAACAATGCTTGTTTCATATGATATTAACACCTTTAAGGGTGCTGAAACTGTAGAGTATGAGCCGTTCATTACCGATGGTGCTTTCAATCAGCTTGCGGAAGACAGAACTGTAAAAATTGTTGTCTTCTGTGTTGTAATTGCAGGTATTCTTGTTGCTGAAATTTATCTTTTAGATAGCCACGTTTCATATCGAAGAGGAAGAGGCTTTCTTGTGGGTTATGGACATCCGATACATACTTACGGCTATCAGAATCCAAGATACATAAGAGCATATAACCGGGCACATACCTCAACTTCAACAGGTAGGGGCGGTGGTTACCGTGGCGGCGGTTGCGCCTGTGCGTGTGCCTGTGCCTGTGCCGGTGGCGGCAGAGCAGGTTGTAGTCAGAAGGACACATATACAAATATTGAACGAATAAATAAGGAGTAAAGTTGTTTTATGAAAAAATTTTTTAATCGTATATCTGTTTTATTTGTTTGTTTAATACTTTTTGCAGTAAGCTTTTTAACACCCGTAGCGTATGCTGCATCGAATGTGTACGAACTTGCTTTTGATAACTTGTTTGTTTTTGAGCAATGGGCTAATAATGCAAATTCGGGAATTGCTTTCCCAAGTGAAACAAGCGTATTGACAAAAGATGTTGATGCAGGAAGCTTTACTCTTACAAATAATTCTACCGACTCCGAGGTTTATACATCTCATTCTATGGGTTCGAATGTAAACTATTATTCAATGCCGGTTGAAGAAAACACAGAGTATGTGTTTTCGTATGTTGTTAACGGCACCAACCCCAATTTTGAAGCATTTGTTTTCTATTTTGACACTACAGGCACATATATGTCTTTGCAAAATAAGGCTACATCTCAAAACGGGCTTGAAGAATGGAACTTTACAACTCCTGAAAATGCAGGTTATATTCAGGTGAGATTTGATAATAACACCGGAAATTCCAGCGTAACGGTTTCTGCTATAAAAATCCGTTCAAAAGAAGTTTATGACTATGCAAAAGACCTTGAATACCGCAAAACCTTTACATATTCTGCAGGAGCTACATATGGCACTCTGCCTTCACCCCAGAGAGATAACCTTGTTTTTGCAGGTTGGTATACAGGTCCCGACGGAGCAGGCGAGAGAATAACTGCCGATACGGTTATGACAGCTTCAAGCTATAGCTTGTATGCAAAGTGGGAGCCACTTTTGTCGGGTGATTTCAGCATTGTTTCTTTGCCCGTTAAGCAGGAATATTGTGTTGGTGAAAAGCTTAATACAAAAGGCTTGGCTATTTCTGTAACATATTTGGACGGAACAACAGAAATTCTTAACTCGGGCTACAGCTGTTCACCTCAGGTTTTAAACCAAACAGGAACTCAGACCATAACAGTTTCATACGGTAATAAAACCGCAGAATTTACGGTTTATGTTAAGGATGCGATTGATGCATCAATTAGCCTTAACGGTTCTGCGATTACTATTCCAATGGCAAATTATAAATACACGCTCAATAAATCGGTTTCTGCTTTCAATCGCTATGAAATAAGCTATTCTTCCGATGCTTATGTTAAAGGAACTATGCTTATGGGCGGAACAAGCGAAGAATTTTTCCTTGAGCCCGGGGATAACGGAACTTTTTCGGGCTATATTGATGGCTTCCTCGACGGAACAACTCAAAATCAGATTACCTCAATAACCTTTATTGCTCTTGATAAGGATTTTATGGATTTCACTTTAGATTCCATTACTTTATCCAAGGCAACTAATCTCGGGGATTCCGATGGTATGGTTTATCTTTCTGATACTAACTATAAAATCGGTATTGATTTGGATTGGGGTGGTGCCCTTACTTATTTAGAGGATAAAACCAACAGTGTTATGTCATCTGTACCAAAATACGGCTCGAATAAAATAACTGAAGTGGATTTTTCATCTAAAGTTAAAACAGGCATTTTGAATAACACAAGCAGCAGTGTAAATCTTATAAACTGCAACGATACGGGACGGCTTGTTCAGCAATCCTATTACGGAACGGGTTCGCCACCTTACGAAATAGGTGATTATAACGGTACACCGTGGAACTATAATCCCGTTCAGGGCGGTAATGTGAAGAACGAGCCCAGTAAAATAGTTGATTTAAAGGTTACCGCTAATGAGATATATGTTAAATGCCGTCCTCTTGACTGGGGTAAATATTCTGACGAATATGCCGCCGCAAATGGTTTAGAAGCTAAATACGGCGGGGATTACATCACACCTGCTTATATGGAAGCCTGGTACACTCTTGAAAACGGATTAATGAGAGCAACCTGTCGTTTTGTTGACTATTCGGGCTATCCTGAAGCAACAACAACTCAGGAGCTTCCCGCATTCTATTGTGTTGAACCGCTTAATAACTTTGTTTATTATTCCGGCGGTGAGCCTTGGTCAGACAGTAACACCAAGGTTACTAAAAGTGACCTTGGCTTTTGGGCTGATTATCCCGACCAATTCTTTAATTGTAACGAAAACTGGGCAGCATTTATAGGTGATGATGCAGACAGCTTCGGTATAGGCCTTTACTGCCCCGGTCAAACAAATTTATATACAGGTGTTTTTAACAAAGATGCATCTAAAACCGTTTCTCCTGCAACAGAAAGTCCAACTTCTTACATAGCTGCTGTTGACACCTTCACATTCAAGAGTTTTAACCCGTTCTCCTATGCGTATTATATAACTACGGGTAATATTGATACCATAAGAAATAATTTCAAGGCAGTTGCAACTAACCCTACAGACCCTTGTGATGTTGGTTACACAAACGGTTTCTGTAACAATTGCGGAAAATATCAGATGCCAAAGCTCACAACCGATAAATATGACCTTAACAATGATAATACCTTTGATAATGTTTATGAGATTTCCAATGCAGGTGAGCTCTATTGGTTCAGTGCTAATGTAAACAATAGCGATGTAAATGCCAATGCGATTCTTGTTAACAACATTGTAGTTAATGAAAATCTCGTTTCAAATTCCGGTGTGCTTAATTCAGATAATGCAAAAATCAGTTGGACGCCCATCGGAAATGATACACATAAATACAACGGTATTTTTGATGGTAATGGTTACACTATAAGTGGTTTATATTTCAACAGCAATGTTTACTATGCAGGTGTTTTCGGTTATACGGATTCCAAAGCAATTATAAAAGAAGTTGGTTTAACCGATTCCTACATTAAAGCCGATTGGTATGTGGGAGCCATTTGCGGTGATAACTACGGAACAATCACTAACTGCTACAGTATAAGCAGTGTTATTAAGGGGAATGTGGGTGCTGCAGGTATTTCTGCCGCAAATGAAAGTGGTGCTACCATAACAAATTGCTACAGCACTGCAGCTATGTATGGAGAAATCTATGTAGCCGGTATCTGTGGCTATAACCCCGGCACTATTTCAAACTGCTATTATCTTGAGAACTGTGCTTTTAATAGCTCCGGTGTTGCACAGAAAGGTACCGGCGGTGATACCACAAGCTATATTGAGGACACCGCAAATCAAACTATATCAAAAACTCTTGCGGAATTTAATTCGGGTGAGGTTGCATATCTTCTTCAAAAATCAAACTCAGAACAAATATGGGGGCAAAAGAGTAACACCAAAAAATCTGCACCTGTTTTTGATTATACAGGAAAATATACCGTAAATACAGCAACCGATACCGATGGATTTTTCCTTGTTTCCATTGGCGACCTTGAAAACGATAATGATGTTGATATATATGACTATCAACAGCTTGTAAACAAGGCTCTCTCAATAGAAAAAATTACCGAATACAAAGAAATGCTCAAAGCCGATTTGGATGGCGATGGCTTTATTGATGTTTTAGACTGTAGTATGATGTCTTTGATTATTCACGGTCATCGTGATAGTATTTCGGTTTACCCTGCAGGCGATTTTGATTGCGATGGTATTGCTTTTTCTGATACCGATATGTCCTTAATAAGAAAAGGTTTATTAAATATTGATACTTTATCCACAAAAGAAAAATTTGCATGCGATTTAAACTTTGATGGTGCGCATAACAATCTGGATATGGAAATTTTAGATGCCTATACACCAAAAACAACAAACGATATTTTTGTGGGGAGTGACGATGTGTTTAAAACTAAAAAGGCAAATGTTATCATTCTTGCCGGTCAGTCAAACGCTTATGGTGCAAGTCCGTTAACGCAAGAAGTTCGTAACGCAGTGGGAGATACAGATTTCTCGAATGTTAAAATCAAATATACCAACATCAACAGCGATGATGGTGTGAATAACTGGAGAGTTCATTATTCAAACAGTGATTTTGAAACCTTCCGTTTAGGTATAGGTGGTCAGGCTGATATGTGGTTTGGTCCTGAGCTCGGACTTTCCTATTATCTTGCAACCAATGAAGCAACAAAGGACGAAGAATGGTATATTATTAAGTGTACTGCGGCAGGAACTTATCTTGGGGGTAACTGGTTGTATGATACAACAGGGCAATATCTGAATGCATCTAATTCAGAGAATATCAAAAACAGCCTTGGTGTTTATCTTGCAGACGGAATGATTAACTTGGTCAACGCTGATCTTACTGCACTTGCAAACATATATGATGACATTAATATCCGCGCGTTTATGTGGATGCAGGGTGAAAGCGATTCTTGTGTTAAAGAGTGGGCGGACCAATACGGCGATTTGCAGAATATTCTTGTGAACAGAGTTCGCACGGAATTCACAGGAAAAGATAAAGATAGTAAAATCGGTTTTGTTGATGGCGCAATAGCTGAATACAAATCTGATTATAATAGCTGGGTTTATTCCGATACTGTTAATAACCATAAAGCTAACAATGCTTCTCTTTGGTATGTACCACAGGATACAACCAAAAATGTGATAAATAAAACTTCTGCGGGACTTTATGAAAACACATCACCTACCACTTCTACACTTGCAGACTCAGTCTGGATTGATACAACCACTTGTAAATCCAAATTGGAAAACAACAACGAAAATGGTGAAAACGACGGCGCTCACTACTGCGGAGAATCAATGCTTCGTCTCGGAACCTGGTTTGCTCAGGGTATGTTGGTAGTTTCATAAAAAATAAAATAATCGTCCGAAAAATCGGACGATTGTTTTATTTTGTGGTATAACAAGTTTACTGAAGATGTGGTTAAGGTTAACATATATTCGATGTGTTTAGCCTTTGTAGGTTTGATAGAATTCATCGAATTCTTCCCGGGAAACAACTTCAATTTTAGTTGATTCATCGAAACCGTTAAAAAGATTGTATCTTTGAATCCACAAATTGTCTAAGGGATTTCCCATCCAGACATAAGCAGAATGGGGTAATTCAGCTATAATAATAGTGCTTTCACCGTTTTGGTATTGGATTTTAGCTGATTCATTCCGCTTACTGTCATATTTAAATATGGGAACAAAAATGCAAAGATAAATAATTGAAAGTGTGCACAATCCGGCGCATAAGCCACCAACAACTTTTTTTGGGTTTTTGTCCAAATCAAGTTTCTTGCTTACATAACAGAAAAGATTAACTATAAATACCATCATAAAGAGATATGCGACGAAGAGGCAGCGAGGTCCGATAGGATTAACCACAAGTAAAGGACCAACCACTACGGGCACGCAATATAATGGAAACAGTATTCTGAATTTAGAACCCTTGTCTATACACCGCAAAGGCAAAAGGTACATTGTTATTATGTAAACAATGGTGGCGATTATAGAAATTATATAATCTGCGAGAAGAAACTTTACTGATGTTGAAGAATAAACAAGATATGTTCTATAAATGATATAAGCACAGCAAACCGCATTTATTACAAGCACATAGTGTATAAATTTCTTTTCTGATTTGTTTTGGCTTTGCTTAACGAAGATAGACGCCAGTGCAGCTAATAAAACGGTGATTATTACACACATAACTCCATTGGATAAAAAAAGATGATTGCCAATGATTCCCAGATGTATGCCGGCAGTTACAATCAAGTCAGATATACCGGTAGATACATCTCTGTATGCATCTGTACCGGAGCTGATTGCACTATAAGCAGAGTTAGAAAACATCCACAAGCTTCCTGCAACCGAACCAATCAAAAAACCAAAGTGACATGCATAAGCTTTTTTAAATTTGATAGCAGTATAACCGATTACAGCTATAGCAAGGAAAATGTTAAATAAAGCAACATTTTCAATAAAAGGCGCACCACAAAAGCCCATCAGCAAAGTGTAAACAACGAAACGCTTCGGGTATTTTGGTGGATCGGAGCCAGTGATATTATTTACCATAACCATAAACAACAGGCTTATAATTGCAGAGGGTACATAGTTTGAATACCCGGCAGACCAGACTACCGATTGTGCAAACACCGCTCTGGGCATTACAAAGAATAATATTGCAGATAACAATAATGAGGTGTTCTTTTTGGAGGGAGCGTATTTATAACACAAAAAACAAGCTAAGTAATAAGATGAAGCCATCAGGATGGTTCTTACCACTCTGTTTCGCGTTATGGTCAAAACAAGGAAATTACCGAAATAACGTCCGTTATACCTATCAAAAAACGTTTCTAATCTGTCTATTCCTATCTGGCTTCCCCAAGCCCAGTCATCACCTGAGTAGGGAAACATATAAGAAAAAGCTGCAAAAAGTAAAATTAAGCAAGCGCTGATCAGAAAAAAACTTTTGTTTGAATTTTCTGACAAACTTTTTTTCACAATAAACACCTCTAGTGGTCAAGAATATTTACTCATTTTATAATAACGCTAATTCATCGTTATAATACAGCATCCTTATTTGTTTGTCAATGAAGTGTCATAAGTTATAAATTTTGATATAGTAACAGATTACAAGTAAAAAACAATCGTCTGAAAATTCCGGATTTTCAGACGATTATTTTTATATGCTTTCAGCTATTTTATTGTTTACTCTTTCTCTCAAATCAAGCAACCATTCCTGTTCATGTGGGTAGGTCTGGAAAGAAAGGGGAACATCTAAGCCTTGTTCAATAAGGCTTAAAACATATTTTCTGGATGTAAGTGTTTCTAAAAGTCGTAAGGCTCTTAAATCCTGGAAGCCATCGTGGAAAACCAAGTGTCTTAATGAGTTGAGGGGGGTACCGTCTTTCCCGGGATAAACTACAAAAGCATCACCTGAGGGGAAAGCGTTTCCTGCATCAGTAACTTTAAATGGGTCAATAGGGTATTTTGAATACTGCGAATACCAGAAATTGTGTCCCCATTGCAAAAAGCCCTTTGCATTATATTTATAAAGCAATACTCCTAATACTCTGTTACGTTGTGATGGTTGAGAGAACATTCTGTTAGGCAAGAAATTATGAACTTGTGTGCAACAGTAATATGTCCAGAAATTTTTAACCTCTGCTTTGAAAATATCAGCCTCTCCCTCACCACAAACAGGATTTTTTATAAGCCCGTTTCGGTAATATTCAATATCGGAAAGGGCATCGAGTGTGTTGAAGGTTGGGAAAAGTCTGTGGAGTGTGTCTGCAGCTTTTTTGTAATCCTTAAACTGCTCCTTGTTTGGTTCGTCAGAAACGTGTAACCAGCAACGGTCTTTAATTCCTAATGCTTTAACCTCTTTAATAAAGGCTTTTGAAAATGCTTCAAGAAATTCTGTGTAGGGTTTACCGCTTGCAGCAGTTTTCCAGCCGAAAATCTGTTTTTCTTTTCCGTTTACTGTTGCAATTATTTTTGGTGCGTGCTTTGCTCCCCATTGGGTAAAAAAGTGAGATATCTCGAAAGCCTCAATACCACACTCAAGACAAAGTCTTACATATTTTCTGAAATTTTCAAAATCGAAAGAGTATTTGTTGTTTTCTTTTATAACCTTTACCAACTGAACTGTGGGGCGTTCGCCGCCCACCGCAGTATCAAGAGGCGGTGTGAAAACAGGGGTCAAAAGCATATTTACACCATGCTCTGCTGCATTTTTTATGTAGTTTTGAACTATTCTCCAATACTCATCAGAGAAAACCTCAACACCATAGTAGGTGCAAAGACAGTCGTTATGGAACCAGTTAGTAAAAAGAAGCTCTTGTTTTGGAAGTTCCTTATCAATTATGTTAAGTGTAAATGTTTTTTCATAAACTGAATCAGTTGCAGAAAGTTTTATTGTGATTTTCTTTTTACCGATTACTACTTTTTTGGGAGAATATTCTACCCATATTGAATTCCATTCGCCTTTTTTTACAGTAATTTCATCCTCGATGGGCAAAAGCAAATCGGGGAACGATGTTCTGTTAAGGTCATAATGGAAAGAGTCGGAATTGTCGTATCCATTTTTTTCTGTAGGAATGTCTTTAACAAGATAAATATTTAAATCGTCTTCCAAGAGGGATTTTACAGAAATTGAAATTTTATTTTCGTTTTTGTTTTCTGATAAAAAAGCAAGTTGGAAAGAAAATTTTTCGTTTTTTAAGCAGGAAAAAGAAGTGAATTCTTTAAAATTCGGCTCTTTTTCCTTGAACACCTTAGTAAGCGAAGAAAGAAGTAGTATTTTCATAAAATCATCCTCTTTTCAGTAGATGTCTCCATTATAAATATAAATGTGATACGTGTCAAGAAATTTGAAGGTGTATAAATGAAGCAGAAAAACCAATAATTTTTTTATTAATAAAATCTTGAAAGGTTTACAAATATTAAAATGTGTGCTATCATAATTTGGTTATGAAATTTTTGGAAAGGAGGTATTGCAGTTGGTACACAGATTAGTTCATTTTGCGGCAGATAAAGCACTTTCACGAATACTTAAATACATTGACAGGGCACCCGAAGAAAATCTTTTGAAGATTTTAGGCGTTGCTGAAAAATATTTTACAATGTATCCAAAAGAGAATTACGAAAAAATGCGTAAGGCAGTGGGCGACAAAGACAATGTTTATATGCATCTTGCAAAGAACATTTTAAATGATGTAGATCGTGATCTTGTGAAATCTTTGCTTATTTCTTTGGGCATTCACGCAGGTTATTTCGGAACAAAAACTGTCCGTGCAAAGCGTGATAAATATAATTGCAATATTCCTTTCATTATTCTTTTTGATCCTACAAGTGCATGTAATTTAAAATGCAAAGGTTGTTGGGCTGCAGAGTATGGTCACAGCTTCCAGCTTTCTCTTGATGATATGAGAAGTATCGTGAATCAAGGTAAAGAACTTGGTACTCATTTTTATATGCTTACAGGCGGAGAGCCACTAATCAGAAAAGCGGATGTTATAACACTTGCTTCCGAAAATCCTGAGTGTACGTTCCTCATTTATACCAACGCAACTCTTGTCGATAAAAAGCTTTGTGATGATATTAAGAAATGTGGTAATATTACACTTGCTCTTTCAATTGAGGGTGACGAGTGCAGTAACGATGATCGTCGTGGTCAAGGAGCTTACGAAAAAACCATTGAAGCAATGGAACTTCTGAAAAAAGAAAAAATCCTTTTTGGGATTTCCGTTTGTTACACAAGCAAGAATGTAAACGACGTAACAAGCGACGCTTTCCTTGACAAAATGGTTGATTTGGGCGTAAAGTATGCATTCTATTTCAACTTTATGCCTGTTGGAAAAGGTGCTGATAAGGATTTAATTCCCACACCCACACAGCGTAAATATATGTATTTCTGGATGAAGAAAATGCGTAACGGACACACCGGAAAGCCTTTATTTGTTATGGATTTCCAGGATGACGGTGAGTATGTTGGCGGCTGTATTGCAGGTGGCAGAAATTATTTCCATATTAATTCAAAGGGTGATATGGAGCCCTGCGTATTTATTCACTATTCTGATTCAAATATTAAAACAGATACGCTTATTGAAGCTTTGCAAAAGCCATTGTTTATGGCATACAGAAAGGGTCAGCCCTTTAATGATAACCATTTAATGCCTTGTCCAATGCTTGAAAATCCTGATGTTTTAAGAAAAATCATAAAAGATACAGGTGCTAAGAGCACGGATTTTGTATCACAGGAAACTGTAGAGGAGCTTTGCTCAAAATGCGACGATTTCAGTATTGCCTGGAAGCCTGTTGCAACAGAAATTTGGGAAAACAACCCTCATCCCAAAACACATACACAGTATTACAGAGACCACAAATAAAAACTCGCTTCGGCAGAAGCGAGTTTTTATTTGTGAAGTAATAGTGAATGGTGAGGAGTTGTAAAAGCTACACATTTTGAAGGTTTTGTTGGATTTTTTGTTTGTAGTTTACAGAAATCAAATTTAGAAGTTGTGAATTTTAACAATAATGTTGTGGAAAATTGAACGAAATGTGAATTATCGCCAAAGTTATTTGTGCATTATTGACTCAATATACTTTATTATGGTAAAATACTACCATATAATTTTAGGGAGGGGCGAGGTGCATCGCAGGAGATGTATTCGGCTCTCTAAAAGGAAAGGTGTTTTTATGAAGAAGACAAGAAAAATTTTATCAGTTGTTCTTGCCGTGCTTTTAGCATTCAGCTGTATGCCGGTTGTTTATACAGGCACAGCGGCAGCAGATGCGGTTACATATGCAGCTGGTGGTGAGGGAACACTTGATAATCCAACAAGACCTGTTGAAGCTTCTGGTTCAATCAACCGAACTGATTTGTATAAGTTGAATATCAACTCCCAGAGTACAACTTATACTTTCTACCAGACCAGAAACGACGAGTACTTTACATATGGTCAGACTCAGGGCTTACAGAATTATTATGAAACAGATGTTGGCTCAAGAACATTGACCTTTGAAAGCATTGGCTTTTATGAAGGCGCATCCGGAATGGATGGTGCTACAGATCCTAAAGAGATTTCTGCCGGCTTTGGCAGATGGGAAACGCCCCTCATTACAAACAACCCCACAAGCGACTTCCTTTCTAAGTATTATGTAAGCAGTGAATGGAAAGCTACAAACAGCAATGCAGCTGGAGTTGGTTCAAAGCCTGAAAACTTTGTTTTACAGGGCGCCTGGACAGATATTGGCGGTTGTAGGATTTATACATGGCAGAATGATGTTATTTTCAAGGGTAATTCTGCTGATATTAAAGGCGAAATTAACACAGGCTACTATGAGCAGCTTTTCTGGAATTGGGTAAATAGTGATGCTACCCAAAGTGCAAGGTTCGACCTTCGTATTGGTACAACCATTCGTGTTCTTGATGCCAGAGAGCTTGTGAAAGAAATAGCAGAGGCAGAGGACATTCTTGCAAATCGTGATGAATATACAAAAGAATATGTTTCTTCTGTTGAAGCAACTCTGAACACAATCCCCGAAGATTTAAGAGATTTCTCAAAGGTTTATGACCAGAGCGAAATTGACAGATATACACAGATGCTCAAGGATGTCAGCCTGAACTCTGCGGACTACACAGAATTTAATCAGCTTTATAAAAACCTTAAAGGCATTACTAATGGTAAGGGTGCGTACACAGACGAAAGCTTTAGTGTTTTCAAAGTAGAGATTGCTAAGATTAACGCAAACCTTCCCAAAAACCTTGATAAAACAAAGCAGTCAACTGTTGATGCGGCAACTCAGGCACTCAGAGATGCTTATAATAAGCTTATTGCTAAGGATGTTACAGAGAATAAGACACCCGGTTCTTACACAACAACAGGTGCCAGCTCTGATGATGGCAGATTAAGTGTTAATCTTGATAACACTGCATATTACTTTATGCAGACTAAAGATGATCAGGTGTTTGAATTATCGCAAACGTGGACTATTTCACGAGGCAAAGCCGAAAACGGAACAGAAACTCCCGATATTTATGGCATTGTTCTTGACACAGCAAGTCACACAAGCCCTGATGAAGGCGACGATAATGAATGTCTTACGGATATAATTCTTTCTCCTAACAATACAAGTGCATTTATTTCTCGTCTCACACCAGGCTCCGTTACTCAGAATACAGCTTCTGACGAAAAAGGAAATTCAGTTACAAATTATGAGTTTAAACGTTGGAACGAGGTAGATTCAAACGGTAATGATAACCCTGATACTACTGTAACAGACGGAACAGGTCTGTTTAATCCCAATAGAAATTTTGAGATTAAAGAAAATTCATCTTATTATTTTGAAGTTACACCTCAGTTTAAGGGTCTGTCTTCAAGTGAATCCGGTGAAACCACTTTCAATTTCCTTCAAAGAATGGGAACCAAGTTTGTTACAGGTAAGGTGTTAGGTCTTTTCGGAGGAACTACAAGAACCAAGCATTTCCATTTCAATACAACAGTTACTATTACTGACGTTCGTCAGCTTGTTTCTGCAGTAGCGGCTGCAAAAGAAACTCTTGCAAATCCCGGCACACATTCAGAAGCTTATATCACAGCACTTCAGGCAGCAGTAGACTCGGTACCCGTTGAAATGCTTCGTGGTGTTGAGTACTACACTCAGGCAGAGGTTGATAAGCTTTATAACGATATTACAACTATCCCGGAGGATGTTGCAGATTATTCTGATTTTGTTGAAGTTTTCGAGTGGATGTTAGGTGAAAACAAAGATAAATATACAGCAGAAAGCTACAATGTATTTATTGAAGAAATATATGCTATCAACCAGAATCTTCCTAAAAATCTCAGTGCAGACCAACAGGCAACAATTGATGCTGCAATATATGAGCTTTATGCAGCACACGATAAGCTTGTTTCCGTACACCTTAATGATGACAATGTGTTAACTCAGGAAGATGTTGATGGTATCAGCGATATTGATACCAACAACCCCCTTGCATTCTCTGTTGCTTCAACTCAGTATAACTTTATGCAGGTTGCAGACGGACAGAAATTTGCAATCAGAACAGATTTAACAGTAAGAAACAGCAAGTCAAGATATACCTGCCAGCTTCTTTCTTTGAAATTTTCAGCTGTTACAGCAGATACTATCGACTCAATCTGTCAGGGCAGGGAAACTCCTGACACAGGTTGTCACAATGGTGAAGCAATTACATTAAACCAAGGTGATATTGTTGTAAATGCTGTAGAAGGTGTTAATGTTTACTCTGCTATGAATGATGCAGGTGACATTGCTGAGTTCAATACCTGGGTAAATACAGAGGGTGTTGCACTTTCAACAAACGGAATTTTAAATGACCCAACAACTCTTTCTACCTCTGATTCATCTGCTTATGCAGAAATGTATTACACAGGCCCCACAGGTAATCACGAGGCTTATACAGGTATAGTTGATGCAACATATGCATTAAGACTTGGCTGGCAGTATTATGAGCAGGTTCTGGGCATTAATGGTACAACCATTAAACGTCACGCACACATTCCTGTTAATATCAAAATTACAGATGCTCGTGCACTCAACGCTCTTTACGAAGATACTGATGCTATATTAAAAGGCAAAGGCGACAAAAACTATACCTTTAATTCACTTCTTAACCTTTACAATGCCTTTAATAATGTTGATCCCGATATGGCGTATGGTAGTGAATACTTTACACAGGAGCAGGTTAATGCTGAATACGCAGAGCTTAAAGCAGCTTATGACGCACTTGAAGAAGGTGCAGATTACAGTGAGTATTTCAAGGCTTATGTTCAGGCTGAAGAAATTATTAACTCTAACAACACCGATTCAAGAGGCAATGCTCTTTATGAAGAAGATGCATATAGCAGCTTCGTTGAAACAGTAACAAATATTGATAATGGTCTCAGTAAAGACCTTGAAAATACTACTGAAAATCAGGCAACCATTGATACTGCAACTCAGGGTATTCTTAGTGCTCTTTCCGAATTAGAAAATTACGAATTGGCAGATTACTCAAAGCTTAACGATGCTATGACCGAAGCAGAAAAAATTCTTGCAGAGGAAGAAGCAAACCCCGGAACATATACTCAGGAAACTATTGACGCTATTCAGAATGCATACGATAATGCACTTGAAAACGCATTCAACAATGATCCTGATGCTGTTCACAAGGAGCTTCATGTAGACCAGCAGGCAACAGTTGATGCCGCAGCTTCCGCACTTGAAG
>JAZSBI010000246.1:0-1797 GCA_045602345.1 Acutalibacteraceae bacterium
AAATGAATGCAGCAGATGTGGATGTTCTTGAGGTCTGGAATGCGCCCACTCATTTTGACAACCTGGAATGTACTGAATGGTGGCACGAGCAAATGCGAAACGGTCATAAATTGCCGATTGTTGGCGGTAGCGATTACCACAAGGATTATGTTGTTACAAATCTTCTGACATGGCCCGTTACTTATGTGTATGCGAAATCCAACTCTCCCGAAGATATTTTGGATGCCATTGTTAAAGGTCACACAACTATTTGCTTTGATGTTAAGACTACATTTATTGATATAGCCTGTGGTGATAATATTTTAGGCGATACAGTAAAGCTCACTGAAAAAACCGAAGTTACAATAAATGTTAAAAAACTCAGAAAAAATCATAAATTGATTGTTTTTGATAAAGACGGTGAATGTTTTACACATACCGCGAAGAAAACAGGGGATTATTCTGTAACTCTTCCTGTGAAAAAAGACGGCTTCTTATGTGCTCATGTAGTTTTTGAACCCGGCTTTTTGTACAGCAAAATTCACGATATTGCAATTGCATCAAGAATCCCCGAGCAAAAGGGAATGAAATTACCACCATTGATTTTTGCCCAAAGTGGTGCAATTTATTTTGAATAATTTTTTATTTAGCTCAAAGGAGATACACTATGGAAAACTTTTTTACAAATGCCTTTAACAATATGAATGATGAGGCAAAAGAAAGCTTTTATAAAACTATTTTTATGAATGACGATTCTGAATATGCTGCAAAGCTTCGTGTTGAATATTACAGAAAAAAATTTAAATCAATGGGTGAAAATGTTACAATAGGTAAAGGTGTAAATATTATTAACCCCGAATATATTTCTGTCGGAAATGATGTTCAGATTTGTGACGGTTGTACCCTTATTGCAAGAGGTGAAAAAGGTATAACACTTGGTGATAATGTAAGACTTCAGCACAGAGTTTACCTTGATACTGAAAGAACAGAAGAAGGCTATATCAATGTTGGCAGAGGTACCTACATTGGTACAGGCACAACCCTTTTCGGTCACAGAGGTCTTGAAATCGGTGAGGATTGCCTTCTTGCCCAGGGTATAAATCTTACTCCTTATTCACATATTTTTGATGATCCCAACGATATTATTTATCATCAGGGTGGTCATTGCGAAAAGGTTGCAATCGGCAGAGATGTATACATCGGTATGGGTTGTAAGGTGATGTATTCAGGTAATATCGGCGAGGGCTCCGTTATTGGCTGCGGTTCAACAGTTGTTAAGCCCATACCACCGTATTCAGTTGCAGTAGGTACACCTGCAAAGGTCATTAAAGAAAGAAAATAAAGTAAAAAAACTTGACCCCCTTGATTGAAAATCAAAGGGGTCAGATTTTATTTGTCTATCTTTTCAAAGGTATTTCTTATCTCTGTTGTATTACCTGTTGCAAGGTAATATTCGTATTCATAAGGCTCAAAGCTTCTGAAGGTTCTTGTTTTGACAATTGCAATGTATGAGGTGGCACTATCTCTTGACGGGTCTTTATTGGTAGTGGTTTCCCTGTTGAAAACACCTGCAAGGAATGCTTCTTCCTTATCAACATAAACACCTATTCCGAAGCTGTCCTCGAATTCACCTGTGAATGCTGACCAATTTTCTTTAGAGTAAAAATTGGGGTAACCTGCATCGGGCCAGAAAATCAAATCGGGTTCGCTTGTAAGCTTACCATTTGTCCAGGGCTTATCACCAGCGTAATAAACAAAATTGTTTAATGGTTCAATACAGTAAAAAGCAGGAATTTCCTGAGTTGCTTCTGCTTCAGG
>JAZSBI010000247.1:0-3121 GCA_045602345.1 Acutalibacteraceae bacterium
CGGTATTTATCTTGATGATGCGGTTTCAGGTCATCAGATTTACGGAAATCTTCTTATTAATATTCCGAGTAACTCAATTCACGTCGGCGGCGGCAGAGATAACGTCATAACCAATAACATCATCGTGAATCCCGGCAACAATGCCCTGAGATTTGATGACAGAGCAAGAGAGGGTGCTCTTGAAAACGGTTGGTTCACTCATGCCCACATCGGCAGTGGTGATATGTGGGAAGCACTGTATAATTCACCCTGGCAGAGTGAAGCCTGGCAAAATGCATTCCCCGAATACAAGAACTGCACAGACGATATTTCAAAATCAGATTCGCCTGATTATATACCCAACCCTGCAAGCACCTTCAAAAATAATATTATCATTAATAAAAATATGGAGTATGGAGAGGTTTACAGCTCCGTTTGGCAGTTCAGCGATATAAGCGACAATGCAATATATAATGTAGGCAAATGCGATGAAATATTTGTCGATATTGATAAAGGAGATTATAATATCAAGGATATTGATGAAATCAGAAAACACGCTCCTGATTTTAAAGAAATCCCTCTTGATATGATAGGTAGGGTAAACTGATAAATTCCAATTTGTGAAAATAAAAAACATCAGGGAGCTGACATTTTCAGTCAGCTCCTTTTCTTTGTATTATGCAGTCAAGTTTTTTACATGCTCTGCTCTGCTTTTATCCGTTCTCTTTCTGCCTGAATCTCGGCTTTCATTTCCTTTATAAGCTCTGCAAGGAGGGTTTCACATTTTTTCTCTTGTTTTGGCGTATATGTTCCTTGAAACTCGTTTTCCGTTTGGCAGTCTTGGTGAATATCGTCCTTCATAAAGGTTATCGTTGATTTTTGTTATGCAACCGGTTCCGGGTTTCCTGTATTTGCCTTTGTGGGTTCAAATCCCGTCATCTCGACCAAAAAAGACTGAAAGCTAGATATTTTCAGTCTTTTTATTTTATTGCTTTAGTTGTTGATTGGTGATATAATCAACTCGACAAACTTGATTTTATCAATAAAAATCGTAATTATAAAGTGAAGTGTTTGTAATATGAAAGATAAAGATTACTTTTTAAGTAAGGCTCAGGATAATTATCCTGAACTGAAAATTTCTGTTCTCACTCCGGATATAACCGAATTTATTGGTTCAAGCGGGGATAGTATTCTTCTTGACCTTGGGGAACATGCGGTGGGACATTTCTCCTTCGCTTTTGATAAAGTTAATGTTTTTGTTGATGCACCTGTTCGTTTGATCATTAAGTTCGGCGTACATATGAGAGAAATGAATGATGATTTTTCTCAATACAACGGCGTACTTTCAAAAACTTGGTTGCAGGAAGAAATAATCAATCTTGATTTTCCGCAGAAAATAACTATGCCCAGAAGATATGCTTGCAGATACATAAAAATAACGGTGGAAAGAACCACCCGACCAATAAGGCTCTTTGATTTCAGCTTCTGTGCATCAACAAGTGCCGATGTAACTGTGCTGAAATCTGCGAACACGGAAGATGCTTTGCTTAATAAAATTGAGCTTGTTGCAACAAACACTCTCAAGGAATGTATGCAGACCTTCTTTGAGGATGGTCCCAAGCGTGACCGCCGTCTTTGGATTGGTGACCTTCGTCTTGAAGCTCTTACAAATTATTATACATTCAATAATCTTGAAATTGTAAAAAGATGCTTGTATCTTTTTGCTGCAGGGAAATGTAATGAATTAGGTTTCTTGCCGTCCTTTGTTTATGAAACACCTTACTACCATCCCGGTGCAACTCATATTGAGGACTATGCACTTTTATATGTTGTAAGTGTATGCGATTATTTTGAGCATACAGGGGACAGGGATGTCGTAAAAGACCTTTTGGAAATTTGCAAATCACAGCTTGAATGTTTCAAAGCCACCCTTGACAAAAATCTGATTGCAACAAGGCAGGATGGTTGGTTCACTTTTATTGATTGGTGTCCTGGTCTTGAATGTATGACTGCATTGCAGGGGGTATATCTTTATACACTTGATCGTTTTGGAGAATTGCTGAAAGCAATAGGTGATGAGGAGTATGAAAAATATTATACTCTCATTTCCGAGGTTCGTTCCGCTTCAAAAAAGCATCTTTATGATGAAAGCAAAAAAGTGTTCGTAAATCTTTTAGATAATTGTCAGCTCAGCGTTCATTCTCAGGTCTGGATGATTTTGGGCGGTGTGATAACCGGAGAAGAAGCAAAAAAACTCCTTCTTTCTTGCCTTGATAACAAGGATTTTAAGCAACCTGTCACACCATATATGCGCCACTATGTTATTGAAGCTATGTTAAAGCTTGGTATGAAGGGTGAAGCAGTACAATATTTGAAAAAATTCTGGGGTGGTATGGTGGAGCTTGGTGCAGATACCTTCTGGGAAGCGTATATTCCCGATGACCTTGATTTCTCACCATACAATGACAGAATGATAAACAGCCTTTGCCACGCATGGAGCTGTACACCATCATATTTCATTCGTAAATACGGGTTATAATTTGAAAGATTTTATATAATAAGAAATTCCAATTTTTAGAGGAAAGCTATGATTAATGTTAACGAATATGGTTTCTTGCCTGAAAACAACCCATATAAAAATTCCGAAGCTTTTCAAAAAGCTGTTGATAAGGGAGGAGAGATTCAGGTTACTGTTCCCGGTGTTTATGAAATTTCCGAGCAGATTGAAATTGGTGATAATACAAAGCTTGTATTCGGTGAAGGTGTGATTCTCAGGCGTGAAGCAAGTGTTAGTGGCATTAATGGTAATACTTTTATAAACAAAGGTGCACTTAATGGAGAATATAACCGTAACATTGAAATTGTCGGATTGCATCTTGAATGTAACGGTATTGAAAGCAATGACTTTGGTGTGAACAGTCGGATTGCCGGATTACGTGCACAGGTTGCAATGATCTATGTTGAAAATTTAAAAATTGACGGTTTTGAGTGTCATGGGTTACTTGAAAAGGATTACGCAATTCAGGTAAGTGCATTTAAAAACATTATTCTTAATGATTTGTATATAACAGGAAATAAAGATGGTGTTCATCTGGGGTGGGGTGACGGATTTGTTATCAGCAACGGTAAATTTCGTACATTC
>JAZSBI010000248.1:0-2627 GCA_045602345.1 Acutalibacteraceae bacterium
TATCTTCTGTTATTTCGTATTGGGTTGGTTTGTCATTTATGTAATTATCAAGCTGCTCAATCATATAATCTGCCATTCTTTCGGTTTCGTTACCAAGGCTACCTGCAATATGAGGAGTAACAATTGCATTAGGACACCAGAAAAGCAGACTGAAAAACGGAGCATATTCATTTTTGAGAACATCCACAACTGCAGTTCTTGAGGGATGGCAAAGTAAACTTATTGCAAGAGCAAGCTCATTCACCTGATCACCTCTGCCGGTGTTTATGAATGTACTATGCGGCTTCATAAGCTTAAAAAGCCTTCCATCAAAGATGTTTTTAAGCTCTTTTTTATTTGCAAGGTGATTGCTTATAACATCACATTCTTTAAAAATCGTTTCGATATCGCACAAGGTAACACCAAGCTCATTTGCTTTTTCTTCTTTCACAAATGGGTCATAGGCAAAAACGGATACATCCAGAGCCTTAAGCCTTTCTGCAACGGAAGAACCGATTGCACCAAGACCAATTAAGCCAACCCTTGAGCCATATCCACCTACACAGTTCTGAGTATGTATAAAGGAATACGGTAAAAATGATTTATACCTTTTAGCACCCTGAAAATAACCCTTTAAGGCTAAGGTAATCTGAGAAACGGTATATTCCGCAACGGGAACACCATTGGCAGAAAAGGCACTGAAAACCCTTATTCCGCAATCAAGAAATGGCTTTGCAAAATACTGAACTGTTCCTGCACTGTAGAAAACAACCTTAAGACAAGGCATATATTTTTTTATTTCCTCTTCGGTGAATTCAGGCATCCCCCAGGTTGCAAAAGCGATTTCGCAGTCGCTTAAAAACTCCTTATGAGCTTCAACATTGCTTTTATCTATTCTTTGAGAAATCTCGCCATATTCACCTAATTTTTTCAAAACGGACGGAGTAAAAACACAATTGAACTTACTCTTATTTCCGCTGAACAATGCGATTTTTATTTTAATCACCTCAATACACTTTGAGCTTTCTAACATCCTTTATAAAATTTTTTTCCTTTGAGCCCTGTGTAAACTCAATAATAACAATACCGTTGTAATTCATTGAAATAAACTTTTTAATCAGTTTATCAAGGTAGTTTTTATCCTTCCTTCTGAAGCGCTGCTCACGCTTGAGGTCACGGTAGCTCACATGGAAATTCTCGATAAAATCAAAGGTTCTTTCGATTCTGTCCATATCATAGGAAAACCTGAAATAACGGGACTGAAAATAGGTTTTGAAATTATCACAATTCAAATCATTTTTCAGCCTTATTATTGACTCTGTGTTGTTATTAAAGGTGTTATCGTGACATTCGGGGCAAACGAGAAGATTGTACTCTTTTGCTTTACAGCAAATAAATTTAAGTTCTTTCACAAGCTCATCATATTCATCCTCTGTGAATTTTTCGCTATCCTTTTTACCAAGCCAGATTCTTATAGAGGAAGCACCCATTTCGCTTGCAATTCTGCAAACCTCTTCCCACTCTGCTTTGTCAGAGCAGACCGTTCTGTAATAGCTACCGTAGGAGCTTATTTTTATATTATTTTCATCACAAAGCTTTTTTGCAAGAATTGCATCATCAAGAGTTTTAACGTGAACGTCTCCACCCCATTCGATGAACTCAACGCCTGCGTTTTTTGCAATTTCAACTACCTGACTTATTGTTTTATTTCTGAAGGTGACACTTGCTACACCTATTTTCAAGCTACCCATCAGATTACACTCTCCTGAAGCTCTCTTTCCTGAGATTCTTCCTTCTGCTTTCTGTATGCAGTTAATTTCTCTTCAAACTCATTTTCGTCAAACTTAAAGAACATCATAGGAATAGCCTGTAAAATGAGGCCGATTGCACCAACTGCAGTAAGCATAAAGAAGATACCATTGAGAAGTGCTGTGTAGTTTACACCATCAATAACGTTAGCCTGAACTGTTGATGTAATAAGGGGCTTTGTAACGTTTTCTGTGATAATCTCCATTTTTTCTGCATTGTAGCCGAGGAAATCAATAACTTGAAGCACAACAACGTTAAAGAGAGCAACAGAGAATTTATAAAGAAGACCCTTGAAGGAATAAACCGTTGCTTCAAGGCGTTCACCCTTTTCCATTTCAATACTGTCGGTAACGTCGGCAATAATTGAAACAAGAAGAACAAGGCTCATACCAACGGGGAAGTTAGTAAAGAAGCGAAGAACTGCATACAAAATAAAGCCGGGAATTGTGTTATAAGGAACAATATAAACACCGATAATATAAATGATTATATTTGCTGCAGCACCTATAAAGGACATCCATATCCATAAGGTCTTCTTTGACATCCTTTTAAGACATCTGGGAACAATCATCATAGAAAGCATATATGAAATACCGCTCATAACAGAAAGTATTGTTGGCAATATTGCAACTGCATCAATGTTTGGATTTTTGCCTACAAGCTCATAAATGAAATTGTTTATTTCATCCATAGGAAGAATACCGATGCAGTTCCATCTTGCAAAATATGAAAGGAAAATTGCACCGATGTTTATAATGCCATTGAAGAATGCGGCAAGTAAAAGAAGAACAATTCTTTTATCCTTGAGTATGATTTTAATATTCTTTGATGCTTTCTCC
>JAZSBI010000249.1:0-10765 GCA_045602345.1 Acutalibacteraceae bacterium
TAGGGAATGTAACCGATTTCTGTATCTTTAGCATCTACTTTGCCTTCGCAACGGTTGATAATCCATTCAAGAACACGAAGGTTATCACCGAAACCGGGCCACATGAAGTTGCCTTCATCGTCTTTACGGAACCAGTTAACGTTGAAAATCTTGGGTGCCTTTTCAGGATCAAGTGTTTTACCAATATCAATCCAGTGCTGCCAGTAATCTGCCATATTGTAACCACAGAAAGGAAGCATAGCCATAGGATCACGACGAACAACACCAACTGCACCTGCAGCTGCAGCAGTTGTTTCGGAAGCCATAATTGAACCTACGAATACACCATGGTTCCAGTCACGTGACTGGTAAACAAGGGGAGCAAGTTTTGCACGTCTGCCACCGAATACGATTGCAGAAATCGGAACACCGTTGGGGTTCTCAAATTCGGGGCTAAGGCAAGGGCAGTTAACAGCAGGAGCTGTGAAACGGCTGTTGGGATGTGCACCTTTTTCTTCGCTTTCCTGACCGTTCCAGGGGTTGCCTTTCCATTCAACAGCGTTTGCAGGAGGATTCTTGTCAAGACCTTCCCACCAAACTGTATTGTCATCAAGGTTATGTGCAACGTTTGTGAAGATTGTGCCCTTCTTTGTGGAAGCAAGAGCATTGGGGTTGGATTTTACGTTAGTACCGGGAGCAACACCGAAGAAACCGTTTTCGGGGTTGATAGCGTAAAGTCTTCCATCAGGACCTTTACGGATCCAGGAAATATCATCACCAACGCACCATACTTTGTAGCCTTTTTTCTTGTAAAGTTCCGGAGGAATAAGCATAGCAAGGTTTGTTTTACCACAAGCAGAGGGGAAAGCTGCACAGATATATTTAACTTCGCCCTGGGGATTTTCAATACCGAGGATGAGCATATGCTCTGCCTGCCATCCTTCTTTCCAACCCTGGTAAGAAGCAATACGAAGTGCGAAACATTTTTTACCAAGAAGAACGTTTCCGCCGTAACCTGAGTTAACAGAAATAATTGTGTTGTCCTGAGGGAACTGGCAGATATATCTCTTCTCTTCGTCGATATCGCAACGGCAGTGAAGACCTCGAACCCAATCATCACTATCGCCAAGTACGTCGAGAACATCTTTGCCAACTCTTGTCATAATAACCATGTTGAGTACAACATAGATAGAGTCGGTAAGCTCAATACCAACCTTTGCAAAGGGTGAACCAACGGGACCCATAGAATAGGGGATTACGTACATTGTTCTGCCTTTGTAGCTGTCACGAGCGATATCATAAAGCATTTTGTATGCTTCGGAAGGTTCCATCCAGTTGTTTGTGGGGCCAGCTTCCTCTTTAGTAGCAGCACAGATGAATGTTCTGCCTTCAACACGTGCAACGTCGTTAACTGCAGTTCTGTGAAGATAGCAATCGGGGAGAAGTTCCTGGTTAAGTTTGATGAGTTCGCCTGTTGAGCAAGCAGTTGCTCTGAGTTCCTCAATCTGTTCTTTAGAGCCGTCAATCCAAACAATTCTGTCGGGCTTTACAAGATCAACTTTTTCGTCAATCCAAGCAAGGACGCTCTTGTTGTTTGTTAATGCTGACATATTACGACCTCCTGTAAATTAGTCCAAAATAACCTATTTTGTTATCCAGCTTATCATACTACATTTTGCGCATAATTTCAACAAAAAATACCAAATATTCCAAAAAATTCTGCTATTTTATGTTTTTGGCAATGTTGTGCTTAACTATTATATGAATTTTTACCTAAAAAAACTCTCCGAATAATCGGAGAGTTGAAATAATTTTTATTTAACGTATTTATCAACGAATCTAAAAACAGAATCCCAATAAAGTTCAGGGTGTACAAGATGTGCTTCTGCGTGTTCTGCATCAGGAATTGAAACCTTCTCTTTTTCGCAGGCTGCAGCGTTATAGTTAAGGTCAAGCATTCTGTATGGAACAAATAAATCCTTTTCGCCGTGCAGGAAAATTGTGGGTGTTTTTGATTTTTTTAACTGCTCAACACATGAAGCCTTTTTGAAATCAAAGCCGGAAACGATATTTGTTACAATATTAGCTGCATAAAGAACCGGGAAAGCAGGAGTGTGATAGCTTTGCTTCATTTCATTTTTGAATTCATCCCATACGGAAGAATAGCCACAATCAGCAACTGCACATTTAACATTGAATGGTAAATCCTCGCCGGTAGTCATCATAACTGTTGCCGCACCCATAGAAACTCCGTGAAGAACAATCTGTGGATTATTGTAGGTTTTAGATATGTACTGAATCCAGTCGATAATATCAAGTCTGTCGAGCCATCCCATGGTGATAGAGCGATGTTCACTTATGTCGTGACCACGTAAGCAGGGTAAAAGAATATTATAACCTTTGTTGTGATAGTGAAGGGCATAACTTCCCATTCCTTTTGGTGAACTTGTATATCCGTGAATACAAATAAGCCATTTATCACTTTCCTGTTCAGCTTTAACTACAAGGCCGTGTATAGGTTCGTTTTTTCGGTTTTTTATAACAATATGGTCGTAGTTTTTAGTATCAACCCAAGCATCACCTTCGGCTCTCAGAATTTCTTTAGGGGTTGTTAAATCAGTAGGATTATTCTTTTCTTCAATTCCTTTTTTGAAATCACTTACTTTTTTAGAAGCCCTGGTAAGAACAAAAGTGTTCATAGCAAGTCCTGAGCCGAAGAAAACGCCCGCTGCACCTAATAAAGCTTTTGCAGATTTTTTCATATACTTCACAACCTTTCGGCATTTTTGTTTATTATACATCAAGAAAAACAAAAAATAAATACAATTTTGAATTTAAATAGGAATTTTGTGTTGTTTTATGTTTTTTGTTCTGTTATAATTGTTAAATAATATATATGTTATGGAGTAGTTTTTATGTCAAAAGACTTAATGTTCAGAACATCAACCTTTGGTGGCTTTAAAAAAGATGAGGTTATGGACTTTATTGAAAAAGTCCTCACTGAGAAAAGTGCACTTGAAAGACAACTTTCTGTTAATACCGCAAAAGCAGCTCAACTTAATAATCAGTTAGCTGCCTTGCAGAGCGAGGTGGAGGAGATTAGTAAACTTCGTTCAGAAAATGCAGAACTTTCAGTGAAAATCAATGATTATGAAACTGCTATTGAGGACAAGGATACTCTTATAAATGAACTTACCATAAAACTTTCCGAAGCACAGGCTAAAGCTGCTAATGAAGATGAAATGGTAGAACTAAAAAAAGAAAACGAAAGACTTCAGCTTGAACTTGACAAAAAGCGTGATTTGGAAAGACAGGTTGGCGCGGCTATGCTTGATGCAAGAGTACATTCTGAAGGACTTGTTGAACAAGCTAAGGAAAAAGCAAATGCTGTTACAAGAGCAGTGTATGCTGCAATCGGTGATACTGCAGTTAAGATTGATGACCTTTCAGCAGGTATTGGAGAGATTGCCCGTAATTTTACAAAATCTGTTGAAGAGGTTGAGCTTCGTATAAAGGCACTTACGGGCGATATGAGTAAAACCGCACAGGCTCTTATTTCTGAAAATGTTTTATTGGACGAGAATAAAACAGAACACATTGAGGTTGTTACTGAATATGATTTCTCTGCACAAACTGATGATTCAGGAATTATTGATGGTAATGTTGGTGAAGAGGATTACTAATGAGTGAATATTATCTGAACACCCGGAATATTAATGAATGGGTGGAGAATCTCGTTGCAGGTGACAGGGTGCTTTTGTCCGGAACTGTGTATACTGCACGAGATGCTGCCCACAAGAGAATAACAGAGCTTTATTCCAAAGGAGAAAAATTACCTTTCGAAATTATGAATTCTGTTGTTTACTATGCAGGTCCCACACCTGAAAAAGATGGTCTTGCCATTGGCAGCATCGGACCCACTACATCTTCAAGAATGGATTCATTTGCACCTTTAATGATATCACTTGGTCAGAAGGCTATGATAGGCAAGGGCAATAGAAATGGTGCAGTTATTGATGCAATGAAAGAAAAAGGCGCAGTGTATTTTGCGGCTATTGGTGGTGCAGGTGCACTTTATTCAAAATGTGTTGAAGAATGCAAGGTAATTGGCTTTGAAGACCTTGGTTGTGAATCTGTAAAAGAACTGAAGGTCAAGGATTTTCCTCTTTTAGTAGCAATTGACAGCAAAGGTAACAGTTTATATAAGTAAGCTATAGTTGATATTTTTAAGGAGCGTATTTGAAAAAATCATATGATTATTTCAAGACGTTAAAAATATTATCGGAAGAAGTTTCGGTGATTTTTGAAAAAACAACAAACAGTTCAGATTACTCTTCGGCTTGGATTAAATTCTCTGCAGAAAAAAGTGAACTGTTAAATAATCTGCAAAATGAATTTATTACTCCGCTTGAACGGGGTGATATTTTCTTGTTAGCCGAATGTATTGCTGATGAATTGAATTCAGTTACTTCTTTTGAAGCTTACTCTGCTTTTACTAATAAAGCTGATTCAGAGTATATGCAGGTACTTTTGTTATCCCTGAAAAAACAGAATACAATTTTTTCTCAAATGAATAGTTTTAAAAGTAACTTAAGGCTTTTTGAACAGTGTTCAGATGAAATAAAAACTCTTAATAAAACAAAAATTGCAATTGAGAAAAATATAATGGATGCTATTTATTGCAAAAGTGAGCAACCGCTTATTAAATATATTTTATATGCCGTAATGCTTGATTTGAACAGAAAGATATATAAAACTCTCGTTGAAATTGAAAGAATTTTAATCAATAATAGTTAGGTGAATTATGGATTTTTATGGATTAAGAAAACAACTTATTGAAAAAGAATTTTCAAGAATGAATGATATGCAGAAAAGTGCTGTTTTTAATGTGAATGGTGCTGTTCTTATACTTGCAGGTGCAGGTAGTGGTAAAACTACTGTACTTGTAAACAGAATTGCCTATCTTATAAAATATGGTAATGCATATCATTCTGATTTTTCATATAGGGTACCAACCCAGGAAGACACAGATCTTTTAGAACAGTACATAAAAAATGGTGGTGAGCTTCCGGATAGGGTACAAGCACTTTTAAGTGTGGATGCACCTCAGCCTTGGCAGATTCTTGCGATTACCTTTACAAATAAAGCAGCTAATGAACTAAAAAACCGTCTTGAAGCCATGCTGGGTGAAAAGGGTAATGATGTTTGGGCAAGTACTTTCCATTCCTGTTGTGTTCGTATTCTACGCCGTGATAGTGAAAGAATAGGTTTTTCAAAGCATTTCACAATTTATGATACTGACGACTCTAAACGTGTTATGAAGGACGTTTTACGTATACTTGATATTGACGAAAAGCGTTTACCCGTAAAATATGTACTTAACGAAATCAGCAGAGCAAAGGACTCATTGATGACACCTGCAGATTATACTGCAACAGCGGGTTTTGATACCAATAAAAAACTTATCGGACAAGCATTCGAAAAGTATGAGGAAATGCTCAAAAAAGCTGATGCAATGGATTTTGATGACATTATTGTCAATACAGTTAAACTTCTTAAAGAAAATCCGGATGTGCTTGAACACTATCAACGACGCTTCAGGTATGTTATGGTGGATGAGTATCAGGACACAAACCATGCTCAATATGTGCTTACATCACTTCTTGCAAATGGTTACAGAAACATATGTGTTGTTGGTGATGATGATCAGAGTATTTATAAATTTCGTGGTGCCACAATTGAAAATATTCTTTCATTTGAAAACCAGTATGATGACACAACGGTTATTCGCCTTGAGCAAAATTATCGTTCAACATCAGTTATTCTTGATGCTGCTAATGCGGTTATTAAAAACAATAAAGGAAGAAAAGGGAAAAACCTCTGGACCGAAAAAGAGGGTGGAGATAAAATTAAGGTTAAAATTCTTTCTGATGAACGTGATGAAGGCCGATTTGTGGCTGATGAAATTCTTAATGGTGTAGCATGTGGTAGAAAGTTTTCGGACTTTGCTGTGCTTTACAGAACCAATGCTCAGTCAAGCAGTATTGAACGTGCACTTGTGTATAATGCTGTACCATATAAGGTTATAGGTGGACACCGCTTCTATGACCGTAAGGAAGTAAAAGATGTTCTTGCTTACCTTTCGGTTATTGCAAACCCTTCGGATACTGTCAGAATGAGAAGGATTATTAATGAACCCAAAAGGGGAATAGGTGACACAACAATTAATAATGCCGCATCTATTGCTGATGGCTTAGGTACAACATTTTTTAATGTTATCTCTCATGCAAATGATTACCCGATGCTTTCTCGCGCAGCAGGTAAACTACTTGATTTTACTAAATTATTGGATTCTCTTGTTATTTCTCTTGAAGAGAAAAATATTCAGGAATTTTTTGATGATGTCATAACCAAAACAGGGTATTATGCATCTCTTGATTTGGATAAGGAAACTGCAGAAGAACGTAAGGCAAACGTTATGGAAGTTCTTGCAAACCTTGTTCGCTATATGGAAGATAATGAGGGTGGTACTCTTACAGGCTTCCTTGAAGAGGTTGCTTTAATGACCGACCTTGATAACTATAATACAGAAGCTGAATCAACAGTTATGATGACTTTACATTCTGCTAAAGGTCTTGAATTCCCTGTTGTTTTCATTGTAGGAATGGAAGAGGGACTTTTCCCGGGAAATCAGGTTATGTACGACCCCTCCGAACTTGAAGAAGAAAGAAGACTGTGTTATGTTGGCATTACCCGTGCTAAGGAAAAGCTTTATATAACAAATGCCCGTTCCAGAATGTTATTTGGTAATACAAGCTTTACAAGACCGTCACGCTTTCTTTCAGAAATTCCCGAGGAACTTACCGACTTTGAACGTAACGCGCCACAACAGACTTTTTACGGCGGTTATTCGGGTAATTCCTATGGTGGGTCATCTTATAGTGGAGGAACTAAGACATTTTCATCTTCTGCGAGTTATTCTAAACCCTCAAGTACACCAAAAAGTAAAGCAAGTGGTTTTTCAAATGGTGGTTTTAGTGCAACACCAAAAAATACCACAACAGACAGTGTTACACTTGATTTTAAGGTTGGGGATTCTGTCGAACACAAAACCTTTGGTAAGGGTCTGATTGTCAGTGCTAAAGCAATGGGTGGAGATATGCTATTGGAAATCGCTTTTGAAAATTGTGGTACAAAAAAAGTTATGGCAAAAATGGCAAAGCTTACAAAATGCTGAATTATATTCAGCATTTTAGATACCAGTTTCCAGTTGCCAGCTACCAGCTTCTGTAACAGTAACTTTTTCATTTTGGTTTTTTTCAATCCTTAGCGTTGTTATTCATTATTTGTATAGATATCAAAAGGCGGGTCCAATCTCTACAATGAGAGGTCAGGACACGCCTTTTTTATTATTAGTGTATTATTTTCTAAATTAAACAAAAACAAATTTTCAAGAATAAAGTAACTGTTATAAAACTGGTGGCTGTAGACTGGCGACTGGTAGCTTTTTAATACTCCGAAAACGGCGATGCAATTCGTGATAATCTGAAGTTTACAGTTTCCCTTGAACGGTTGTATCTGTATATACTGAATATAAGACCAACACCAATATAAAGGCAAAGTGTACTTGTACCACCTGCGCTAAAGAAGGGGAGAGTAATGCCGATAACGGGAAGCATCATAAGGCACATACCTACATTGATCATAACCTGTGAGGCAATCATTGTTGCTAAACCATAGCAAGCAAGTTGTGCCGAAAAGTCTTTTGCATTTTTGCCGATTTTAATCATTTTAAAGCAAATAAAGAACAATAATAATAGTGCTAATAAACAACCGATAAAGCCTGTTTCTTCACCAATAGCTGTTAAAATAAAGTCGTTTTCACGCTCTGGAACGAGTCCCGCCTGTGTATAGGTGCCTTTAAGGTAGCCTTGACCCAATAAACCACCGGAACCAAGTGCATTAAGTCCAAGAGTCTGCTGATAACTTTCGTCTGCAAATTCCTCAGGTCTGAAAAGTGCCAGAAATCTGTTGCGTTGGTATTCGTCAAAAATGTATAACCAGATAAGAGGAGATGCAGCAAGTGTTAAAATTCCACCGGCACCAAAGAAACCAATGTGAAGACCCGCGAAGTAAAGCATACCTATTGTCATAAATATAAAAACAAGTGCTGATCCCATATCGCCTGTGAGAACAACAAGCCCGATGGGTATAATAGCATGTATACCAAGCAGTAGAATCGATTTAAAAGAATTAATATTATCTCTGCAAAGCTCAAGATGCATTGAATAGGTGATTAAATAGCCAATTTTTACAAGCTCTGAAGATTGAAAGTAAAATGAACCGAATTGAAGCCAGCATTTTGAGTCGGGACGTTCTTCAGGAGCAACACCAAAAACTAGTGTAATAACCATCAAACCGATGCAGAAACCTCCTATAATTGGCCACATTTTCATAATCAGTTCATAGTCGATTGCTGAAATCACAAGTGTAATAACTATACCTGCGACTGCAGCAATAATCATAACAATTGCATCACGCTGTATAAATTCACCGTCTGCAAGGCGAAATTGTGTAGCACTGTGTACCATCATAACACCGAAGACAGATGCGATAGATATTAATAAAAGAAGAATTTTGTCAGTTTCCTGTACAAACCTTCTTGTAATTGAAAAAATTTTTTTCAAGTCCTGCACCTCTTGATTTTATCTTACAATATTGTTATTATACATATAATATGTTTTTATTTCAAGTGTTTTAGTTTATTAGAGGTTTTTTATGATAAAGGTCTATTCTTATTCGCCAAATGAAACCGAAATTTTCGGTGAAAAATTAGGTGCAGTTTTAAAAGGTGGCGAGGTTGTAGCCTATTTTGGAGGTCTTGGTATGGGTAAAACCCGATTTACCGCAGGTCTTGCAAAAGGCATGGGAATTGCTGCCGATGTTTCAAGTCCTACATTTGCACTTGTTCATGAATACCACGGACAAATTCCTCTTTGCCATTTTGATATGTACAGAATAACTACCTTTGAGGATTTGTGTACAACAGGTTTTTTTGATTACCTTGATAACGGCTGTGTGCTTGCTGTTGAGTGGAGTGAGAATATAGAAAACGCTCTACCCGAAGAAAAATTGATTAGAATTGAGTTTGTACGTGGTGAAAATGATAACGATAGAATTTTAAGAATGAGTGGTGATAGTGTTTATGAAGATTCTTGGTGTTGATAGTACGGCAACAGCAGCATCTGCAGCGGTTTATGCTGATGGTAAGCTTTTAGCTGTAGAATTTTCAAACACAGGTCTTACGCACAGTCAGACACTTTTGCCTATGATTGATAATGCTCTTAAAACAGCAGGTGTTTCTGTAAATGATATAGATTGTTTTGCTGTTTCAAATGGTCCCGGATCCTTTACAGGTGTGCGAATAGGTGTTTCTGCAGTAAAGGGTCTTGCACAGCCACTTAATAAAAGTTGTTTAGGACTTTCCACTCTAGAGGTTATTGCAAAGCCACTTGAAAATACCGGTGTTTACGCTGTTTCTGTTATGGATGCACGTTGCAAACAGGTTTATACTGCACAATTTGATTGTAAAAATGGTTTTGAGAGGAAAACTCCTGATGAGGCAATTTCTATTGCAGATTTAACCGAACAGCTTAAAGCGGTTGAAGGCAGAATAATGTTAATAGGGGACGGTGCTCTTCTTTGCTACAATAGTATGAAAGAGGAGTTACCTGATATTGAAATTGCCCCACTTAATATAAGGTATCAAAGCGCTTCATCTGTTTGTATTATTGCAGCGCAAATGCTTGAAAAAGATGAAAATTTGTCGATTTCTGCCGATGAGTTGTTACCAAGCTATCTAAGACTTTCACAGGCTGAAAGAGAATTAAAAAATAAAAATAAATAAAAATCTATAAACCGAAAGGATGTTAAAAATGATCGCTATTGCTTCTGATCACGCAGGTTACCCTCTTAAAGAAGAGATTAAAAAATTTCTTACAGAGAAAGGTATTGAATTTATTGATTGTGGTACAGATTCTGCTAACTCTGTTGACTATGCTGCATTTGCACAGAAGGCTTGCTTGAAAGTTACAAGCGGTGAATGTGATAAGGCTGTTTTGTGTTGCGGAACCGGTATTGGAATTTCAATGGCTGCAAATAAGGTTAAAGGCATCAGAGCTGCTTGCTGTTCAGATTATTTCAGTGCAAAGTTTACAAGAGTTCATAACGATGCAAATGCTCTTTGTTTAGGTGCAAGAGTTATCGGTGGTGGCCTTGCCTGTGAACTTGTTGATGTTTTTCTTAATACAGAATTTGAAGGTGGCAGACACCAGCGTCGTGTTGACCAGATTCACGCAATCGAAAACGGCGAAATACTGTAATGAATAAAATAACAGCTTTTCTTAAAAAGAAGCGTAAAATAACTAAAAAAGCATTGGTTGTTATAGTAATGCTCTTTGTTGTGTTTTCAATTATAACTGTTTGGGGGAATATAACGTTATCTGTTGAGCATATCACTATTGAAACAGATGAATTAAACCTTTCCAATGGTTATAAAATAGCTCACATTTCTGATTATCATAATACCAAAAATAAATTTCTGAACGATTCACTGCTAACATCTTTAAAAGATGAAAAACCTGACATAATTTTTGTTACAGGTGATTTGGTTGATTGTCGTAAGACTGATATAAATAAAGGGCTTGAATTCGTTTCAAAGATTATAGAAATTGCCCCTGTTTATTACGTTACGGGTAATCATGAGTGTAATATAAGTATATTTAAC
>JAZSBI010000250.1:0-3384 GCA_045602345.1 Acutalibacteraceae bacterium
CGGAATGGTGGGTGGTACCCATTTACTACTTTCCATATCTTTGTACCACCCACCGCCCCGATACAACATATTGATACAAAAAACATTTTACACGAAATTTACTCATCAATAAACTATATCACATTCAAGGGCGGTCCCCCCTCCTTTTTCGATCCACGAAAAAAGAGGGATAATTACCGCCCTTTCTTACTTTTTGCGAGGCTTAATTCCGAATTCCGAATTCCGAATTTCTTCTATATCTCCATTAAAATAATCTGTAGAACTGAAAATTCTATCAATCCATTCCGCACTCCGCATTCCGCACTCCGCATTATAATTCAATATTGTTTATGTCCCCATTAAAATAATCTATAGAACCGAAAATTCTATCAATCCATTCCGCACTCCTCATTCCGCACTCCGCATTTTCCTTTGCGGGAATCAGGAATACGCCGATTGAACAGCTCTCTCCTATTTTTTCGGGAATCATTTTAACAGTTTTTCCGTTAATTGTACGTTTAGTAAATTTACAATTCCTGTCACAGTATGTGCATGTAAAAGCCTCATCCGTAAAAGGCATGGGCGGATTTTTAAGAGTGGGAACTTTAGTTGTTAATGCACCTGTGGGGCAAACATTTACACAAGCACCGCAGGAAACACATTTACTTTCGCCTAACGGCAAATCAAAAGCACTCAGGGGAAGTGTGCCAAAGCCCCTGCCGAAAAGACCGAGGTTTTCAGTACCACTTATTTCCTTACAAGCCCTTACACATTGTCCGCAAAGAATACACTTGTTATTGTCACGCACAATAAAAGGATGGCTTTTGTCTTTGGGGTATTGCCTTGTTTTGCCCAAAAGCTTCATTGAGAAGGCATCATAATCACGGGCATAGGGCAATAATTCACAGGAATATACAGCAGAGCAACCGCATTCAAGGCATCTTTCCGCCTCTTTCATTGCTTCTTCTTTTGTAAACGTGAAAGCTGCCTCGTCAAAGTTCTTGTTTCTGATTTCTGCATCAACAAGCTTTATTTCTGCCCTGTTTATTTGGGGCATACCCTTTAATACCTCAGGGTTGAAGTTCTTATTTACCGAATAATCGGGCAATTCGGGTGGCACTTCCACACCCTTAAACCAACAGTCAATACTTCTTGCGGCATACTTGCCCCCTGCAATTGCTTTTATAGCAATATCGGGACCTTTGTTAATAACATCACCTGCGGCAAAAACGCCATCAAGAGAGGTCATAAATGTAATTTCATCAACTGCAATTGTATTTTTTCTTGTAAGCTCAAGTGAGTCAATATCACTACCCACAACCTTTTGTCCGATAGCAGAAATTACAGAATCACAAGGGAGTATTTCTGTTGCACCATCAATGGCAACAGGACTTCTTCTGCCGCTGGCATCAGGCTCACCAAGCTCCATTTTCTGTAGCTTTATGCCTGTTACCTTTCCGTTTTGGTTTATTACTTCAACAGGTGCACAAAGGAATTTAAACTGTACACCCTCTGCTTTAGCATCACGGATTTCGTCAGCCTCTGCAGGCATTTCCTTTTCTGTACGGCGGTACACAAGTGTAACATCTTCTGCACCAAGTCTTACAGCGGTACGCACAGCATCAATAGCGGTGTTTCCGCCACCAACAACGCATACTTTTTTGCCTAAATCAACTTTTTCACCGTTAGCCACCCTGTAAAGCACATCGATACCGCCAAAAACACCTGCAGCATCTTCACCGGGACATCTCATTTCCGATGCACTCCATGCACCTATAGCCACAAAAACAGCATCAAAATCACCCTTAAGTGACTGAACTGTAAAATCTTTTCCAAGCCTTTTATTGTAATGGATTTTCACACCCATTTTTTCAATATTCTCAATTTCCTTATCAAGAATATCTTTGGGTAGCCTGTATGCAGGAATACCGTAGCGGAGCATACCGCCACCGTGACTTTCGCTTTCAAAGATTTCAACACTATAACCTTTTATAGCAAGGAAATATGCACATGAAAGTCCTGCAGGACCTGCACCGATTACAGCAACCCTCTTGCCGTTATTCTCGGCACAATGGGGAATATAATCCATAAATGAATCTGCTGCAAAACGCTTTAATGCACAAATGGAAACGGCTCCCTCAAGGTGGGCACGACGGCATTTTTCCTCGCAGGGATGTGGGCAAACCCTACCAATGGAAGCGGGTAAGGGATTGTCCTCTTTTATAATTTCAAGAGCCTTCTTCTCATCCCCGTTTGCAATAAGCCCAACATAAGCCTGAATGTCCTGATGAGTGGGACAAGCCATATAGCAAGGTGCTTTACAGTCCCCTGCATGGTCGCTCATTATAACAGAAAGAGTCATTTTTCTGCTTTTTTCAAGGTCGGGGGTGCTTGTGGTAACTCTCATACCCTCGGTAACCGCAGTTGAACAAGCACGAAGGGGCTTTCTGATACCCTCAACCTCTACAAGACAAAGACCGCAACCGCCGTAGCTTTCAAGCTCTTTGTTGTGGCAAAGGTGGGGAAGATATATTCCGTTCTGAAGAATGTTATCAAGGAGAGTTTTTTCTGTGTCCGCAACATATTCGTTGCCGTTGATTATAATTTTAACCTGACTCATTCTACACCCTCCCCTGAAAGAATCTCTATTGCACCGAATCTGCAATTTTCAATACATTGACCGCAACGCACACATAGGTCATTATCAATTTTGTAAGGAGTCTTAATAACACCGCTGATTGCGTTAACGGGGCATTTTTTACTGCAAAAGGAACAGCCTTTACACTTTTCTGCCACTATGTTATAGCTAATGAGTGCCGAGCATTTTTTAGCGGGGCACTTTTTTTCTTTTATATGTGCTTCATATTCCTGACGAAAATATTTTATAGTAGTTAAAACAGGGTTAGGAGCAGAGTTACCAAGTCCGCAAAGTGCACCTGTTTTAATAGCCTCACCAAGCTCAACAAGGGTGTCGATATCGCTTTCCTGACCCTCGCCCTTTACGATTCTTTGAAGAATTTCAAGCATACGTGTTGTACCTATACGGCAGGGCACACATTTACCACAGCTTTCCTTGCTGGTAAAATCCATAAAGAATTTAGCCATATCAACCATACAGGTTTTTTCGTCCATAACAATCATACCGCCTGAGCCCATAATAGCACCTGTTTTGGCGATATTTTCGTAGTCAATGGGAGTATCAAGAAGATTTTTGGGAATACAACCGCCTGAGGGACCACCCATTTGTACTGCTTTAATTTCCGCATCGTCCTTAATACCGCCACAGATACCAAAAACAATGTCATTTATAGTAAGTCCCATGGGCACCTCCACAAGACCGCCACGTTTTACACGACCTGCAAGGGCAAAAACCTTTGTACCCTTGCTGCCCTCTGTGCCCATTTC
>JAZSBI010000251.1:0-12417 GCA_045602345.1 Acutalibacteraceae bacterium
TATTCTTTTTTATATTGAAATTATTTTATTATTATAGTATAATTAATATATATGTTTTTCGGAGGAAGAATTATGAAAAAATTACTTTCTTTTACACTTTCAATTGTAATGGTGCTTACAATGTTTTCTGTTGTAGGCTATGCAGTGGAAGACCCTTTTATATCGGGTGTGGTTAATGCACTTGATGGAGCGAAGTTTTATTGGGAATTGTCTGAAGACGGTGGCACCCTCACTGTAAACGGCCAGGGTGCAATGACCGAGTTCGAAGAAAATCCTCAGTGGCTTTCATACAATTTTACAGAGCTTGTAATAGGAGAGGGTATTACCCAAATCGGTACAGAAGCTTTTCTTTATGCTAAGACACTGGAAAAAGCAGAGCTTTCCTCAACTGTTGAAGTAATTGACCAAAGAGCTTTCTATGGTTGTGAAAATCTTAAAGAGGTTTCTTTTGCAAATGTTGTTAACATTGGTTCTATGGCTTTTTATGGATGTATGGCATATAAAGAAATCAGAATCCCCGAAACTGTAGAGGAAATAGGTAATTATGCCTTCGGTTACTACTGCAACGAAGAACTTGACGATGCCCTTGCAAAAATCCCCGGTGTAACCATTTTAGCAAAAGCAGATACAATTGCACAGGAATATGCTGAAGCAAACGAAATTTCTTTCATTAATCTAAGCGACTATACCGAATTTTTTGATTATTTAATTCTTGAGGATGACTATGTTCTTTTAACAGGTTTTAAAGGCTGTCCTTATTCTACAGATATAATTATTCCTTCTGAAATCGAGGGGCACAAGGTTCGTGATTTGGAGGACTACATTTTCGAAAATTCAGATGTTAAATCTGTTTTTGTTCCTGCAACAATTACAAGTCTTAAAACAGAAACCTTTGAAGACGCAAGTGAATTAACCGAAATTATTTGTGAAGAAGGCGGGGAGTATTGTTCACTTGACGGCGTTTTGTACAAAGATAATTTTGAGAGACTCCTTAAAGTCCCCGAAGCTAAAACAGAAATTAACCAATATGGTGAGGGCTTAAAAACTATAGACGATAATGCCTTCAGAAACTCTTCTGTAAAAATAATAGAACTTCCCGAAACTGTTAATTACTTAAATGAAAATACTTTTAATTTCGCAGGTGCTGAAAAAATTGTAATCCCCGAAGCTGTTTCTGTCATTCCTCAGATGTGTTTCTATGGCTGTGAGAACCTTAAAGAGGTTGTTCTTCCCGAAAGCATAAATAAGATAGAAGAAAATGCCTTTAGTAATTGTGCTGCTCTTGAAAGTGTTAACTTACCCTACGGACTTGAAACTGTTGAAGGTGCCGCATTCCATTGTACAGGTCTTAAATCCGTAATAATTCCCGATAGTGTTAAAAATATAGGTAACTACGCTTTTGGTTATTACAGTGCAGATGATATTGAGTTTGTAAAGGATGAAACCTTTGAAATTCAGGGCAGAAACGAAACCAAGGCAGAAGAGTACGCAATTGAGAACGGCTTTAAATTCACAGACGTTTCTCCCCAACAGCCCGAAATCTGGTATGCTTATACAGACAGAGTGTCTGTAACACTTTTCTGGGAGCAGACTGATGATGCAGAGGGTTACGAGATATACAGAAAAACCGAAGATGCAGAATTTGAAAAGCTTGCAGAATTTGGTGTTGATGAAGAGCCTGTGTACAGCGATTTAGATGTTCTTAATGGCGAAACCTATACTTATAGTGTTGTAGCAATCAAAGGTAATTTAAGAAGCTCCTACAGCAAAATAACTGAAATTACATTTATTTCACTTGATACACCCGAGCTTGTAAGTGCTGAAATGACCCGTGACGGTATCTATGTTAAGTGGAACACAGTTGCAGATGCAGAGGGTTACACGCTTTACCGCAAAACAGAAACTACCGAATGGACAGAAATTGCCGACTTTAAAGGTGATGTTAAATCTTTTGAGGACACAACAGTAAAAGGCGGCGAAGTTTATTCTTACACGGTTAAAGCCTATAATGGTGCAATTGAAAGTGGTTGTGACTATGATGGTGTAGGAACTATTTTCCTCTCTATTCCCAAGTTAAAAGCCGCATCAAATGCAACAAAAGGTATTAAGATTACCTGGGAAAAGGTTAAAGGTGCTAACGGCTATATTATCGGTAGAAAAACAAGCTCAACCGGTTGGACAAAAATTGCCGAAATTGATGATGTTGACAGTTATATAGACAAAACTGCAAAGGTAGGAACAACCTATACTTATACAGTTGTTCCTGTTTGTGATGATGCAAAAGGCTTTTATAATGAAGAGGGTATAACTTACAAACGACTTTCAAAGGTTGTTACTGAAAGTGTAACAAATACTGCAAATGGTGTGAAAGTAACCTGGGAGCCTGTTTCAAAATGTTCAGGTTACAGAGTTTACAGAAAAACCGTGGATGGCAGCTGGAAACGAATCACAACGGTTAAGGGTTCAACCAAGTCTTACTATACAGATAAAACTGCCGAAAGCGGCACAAAATACATTTATAAGGTAGTAGCTTATAGTGGCTCCTATACAAGCTATTACACCGAGGTTTCCCGTTACTATCTTGAGGCCCCTGAGCTTTTAAGTGCAAAAAGTGGTAAATCCGGTGTGACTGCAAAATGGGAAACAGTTGAAGGTGCAAGTGGTTATTATGTATATCGCAAGGAAGCCGATGGCAGCTATAAAAAACTTGCAACAGTAAAAGGCGGCGAAAAGAGTTCCTATCTTGATAAATCCGCAAAGAAGGGTAGAACCTACACGTATAAAATTAAAGCCTACTATAGCAAAACCACAAGTGCATATTCAAATGCAAAAAAAGTAACAGATAAATATTGAGAACAAAGGCATCGCGTAAGCGGTGCCTTTGTTAGTGGCAAGTTTTTTGTGAAACCAATTATAAAAGTAGTGTCACCAATATCATCCCTGTTTTATCGCAGATAAAATAGGGAGGGGGACCGAAAGCGTTAGCTTTTGGTGGTGGGTTGCCCCGTATAATTCAACCTTCGTAAAAGTAAGAGTTATATTAATGGGGATACTCAACCTCTTTACCTAAGCAGTTTATTGCAAATAAATTGGGTATTGCCATAAGCCCGTTGCATATATCTGCAAATTCCCAGATGATTTTTGGTGGGTTTACACTGCCTATAAAAACAAGAAAAACGTATATAGCCTTATATATTTTTACATATTTTTTCCCGAATAAATAACAAAAGCTTTTTTCCCCGTAGAAGGAGCAGCTTGAAAGTGAGGTGAAAGCAAAAACCGCCGTTAATAAAGCTATTCCTTTTCTGCCTATTTCACCAATTGAGGAATATGCTGATATAGATAAATCTGCTCCGTAAAGCTGTGCATGAGAATTGTCGGTGCTTACAAGAATAACAAGGGCGGTAATGGTACACAAGAAAACTGTATCAATAAAAACCTCAAGCATTGCCCACATACCCTGTGTTTCGCTGTTTTGGTTGTTGCTTTCCGAATGAATAAGTGTAGAAGAGCCAAGCCCTGCTTCATTTGAAAAAACACCCCTTGAAATGCCGTAGCGCATAGCTTTGAACATACCATAGCCATTTATAGCTTTTATAGAGAAAGCTTCTTTAAAAATTAATACTACACAGGGAATAATATTGTCTTTGAATTTAATAAGAATCCAGAAAGACAGTATTAAATAAGCAATAGTCATAAAGGGCACGGCAATGGTACCAAATTTGGCAATTCTTTTAACACCACCGCTGATTATGATTAAGCATAAAATCGCAATAATCCCACCAACAAAAAATTTATCAAGGTTAAAGCCAATAACAATAGCTTCGCTAACAGAATTACTTTGGGTTAAATTACCCATACCAATAGCAGAAAATAGTGCCAAAAAAGCATAAGCCTTTGCAAGACCCGGCATATTTATTCCATGCTCTATGTAGGAAAATGAACCTCCTTGTAAAATGCCGTATTTGTCTTTTCTTCGGTATTTTACTCCTAAAAAATTTTCAGAATAAGCGGTCATCATAGAAAGGAATGCGGAAATCCACATCCAGAAAACAGTTCCCGCACCACCTGAATAAATTGCTGTTGCAACTCCAACAATGTTGCCTGTGCCAATACAGGCTCCCAGAACAGAACAAAAAGTACCGAATTGAGAAATACCTTTGTTTTCAGTTTTTGAAAACATTTTAAAAATTGTTTCTTTAAGAATTGTTGTTATACCGCGTAACTGAAAAAATTTGCTTTTGAGGGAAAACCGCAAGGCGGTAAAAATAAAAATGCATAGCATTGGAGCTCCCCAAACTACAGAGCCCAAAGCATTTAAAAAGTTTTCCATAAAACACCTACTACCTTTGACAAACGAAAAAAACAGTATATAATATGTCACGTAATATATATTTAGAAATTTGGTTTTTTATTCTTGGAAGGATTTTTAAATGGCTCGTGATTTAACAAAGGGTAACGTAAATAAGGTGCTTTTACAATTCACCATCCCTCTTTTTATAAGTGTTGTTTTTCAACAGTTTTACAGTATTGCCGATAGCCTTATTGCAGGGCGTTTCGCAGGGGAGGATGCTCTTGCGGCTGTCGGTGCATCATACCCCATAACAAACATATTTAATGCGGTTGCTTTTGGTTGTAATATCGGTTGTGGTGTTGTTATCTCTCAGCTTTTCGGTGCAAGGGCGTTTAAAAAGGTAAAAACCGCCATATCAACTGCACTTGTTTCCGGTTTGGTTTTAGGTGCAATTCTCACTGTTTCAGGCATTGCTTTAACTCCTGCACTTATGAAGGCTATTGACACTCCCGAAAACATCTTTTCGGAATCGGAGTTGTATCTTGAAATTTATATCGGCGGCTTTATATTCCTTTTTATTTACAACATCACAAATAGTATTTTTACTGCTTTGGGAGATTCTAAAACACCGTTATATTTCTTGATTTTCTCTTCAGTTTTCAATGTGGTGCTGGATTATATTTTAGTTGTATTTTTTCATAAGGGGGTTTCGGGTGTTGCCTGGGCTACATTTATAGCACAAGGCCTTGCGGGAGTTTTTTCAGTAATTACTCTTTTGCATCACCTGAAAAGGTTGCCTGTAAATGAAAAAGTGCAATTGTTTTCATTCCCATTATTAAAAGAAATTGCCCGTATTTCAATTCCCAGCGTGCTTCAGCAAAGCTTTGTTTCTGTTGGTAATGTGTTTATTCAAAAGCTTATAAATGGCTACGGCTCTTCTGTTATTGCAGGTTATTCTGCAGCAATTAAGCTTAACACCTTCACCATAAATTCCCTTTACACCTTTGGTAATGGCGTTTCCAGCTTTACCGCTCAGAATTTTGGTGCAAAAAAATACCCTCGTATAAGAGAGGGTATGAGATGCGGAACAATTATGGTTGTTCTTACAGGTATAGTTATTGCAGTATTGTACCTTTTACTTAATGTTCCTTTGATTAAAATGTTTATGGAAGGTGATGGCAGTCCCATAGCTGTAGAGTCAGGCTCACTCTTTCTTAAAACTGTTGCACCATTCTATGCCTTTATTGGTATAAAGCTTGTTTGCGATGGCGTTTTAAGGGGAACAGGAACTATGAAGCTGTTTATGGTGGCAACTTTTACAGATTTGGTTTTAAGAGTTGTTCTTGCTTTCGTATTCTCGCCAATCTGGGGTTACCAAGGTATATGGTGGTCCTGGCCGGTGGGCTGGACAGTCGCAAATATTCTGTCTTTGATTTTCTATTTCTATGTAATGAAAAAATATGATAAAAAATCTGCGTGATTTAAATGCCATATTTTGCAAAGGGTTCCGATGGTGACTTTGTGCTGCTTGCAGAAAATGAAAAGGTAATACGATTTAGTCACGAAGCTACCGAAATTGTCTGTGAGTGGAAAAGTATCGCAAATTTATTTGTTGAGGCAATCAACCACATAGATTAACTTATTTTGAAAAGAAAACTGCTCTTATAAGTGTTGTTCTCTTAAGAAAAGCTTTAAAACTTATTCCCATCACCAGATGTACTGCCCCACAGGCTGTCATCAAAGGCTAATTACTAACAATAAAATCGCCACTCCGCGGGTGAGATTTTTTATGCTATCTATTCATTTTGGGGTTTTCTGTACTACCGATAAGATAGTCAACAAAAACATTGAAATAGTCAGCTATTTTAATTAACTCGTCAATTCCAGGTTCTCTTTCGCCCGTTTCGTAGCGGCTAATTGAGTTCTGTGTTGTGTTCAACTCTGTTGCCAATCGAAATTGAGAGATACCCTTTTTCTTTCTCAATTCTTTAAGTCGCACAAAATCACCTCTCTTGCTTGACTTCTTTATCCCATAATGGTATATTCAAAATATATCGATTTGGGATATTATTAAAAAAGGAGAATGGTTATGGGAAACACACAGTATTCAATCCAGTATTACGCAAGAAATGGTAGTTTATCTTACAGAAATATTTGGGCAAATTCTGAAGCGCAAGCGGTTGTAGAGTTTAACAATTGGATTAGAGAACAGAAACGTTGTAGCCCTGCAGGTGACTCTAAATGGGGTGAAATATATAAAATTGAAACCCATTAATTGTGCAGTCGTTTATTTCCGAAAGAGAGACCGTATAATTTCCCTCTTTTGCTAATATCACCACAGGCTGTCATCAAAGGCTAATAGCAAATAATAAAAAGCTGACCGACCGGTCAGCTTTTTATTGTATAGTAAAACCACTTATTCACATGGATGAACTTGGGCGGGTGGTTGATTATTGTTGTCCTTTAGGTTGTGGCCTATATGAGTGCAGTTTTTTGTTTGTCAACATATTATGTACAGAAAAAGAAACAGAGAGAAGCCCGGGCTTCTCTCTGCTTTTTAGAAAATTGTTTTATAAACCACTTAATTTTGCTTTCTTACAATACGATATTCATCGTCTGCCCTGAAGTATGGACAATCATAATTTGATGAGGTGAGAAATTTTAAATATTCATCCTCGTCCAATTCAATGTCGCAGAAATACTCTTCTGCATCCTCATCGTATCTGTAATTTTCACACATTTCGCACATTGCCATAAGAAAACCTCACTTGTGATATTTCCCGTTGTTGTTAATCTGAAATGCTCTGTAAACCTGCTCAAGGAGCATAACCCTCATAAGCTGATGTGGGAAGGTCATAGGGGAGAAGGAAAGCTTGAAATCCGAAAGGTTTTTAATTTCGGAAGAAAGGCCAAAGGAACTGCCAATAATAAAAACAATATTGCTTTTACCATTGAGTGTTGCGTCGCTGATAGCCTTCGCAAAGCCTTCGCTCGATTTCTCTTTGCCTTCAATGCACAAAGAAAAAACATAACTATTGTTAGGTATTTTCTTTTTTATTTCGTCTGCTTCCTTTGAAAGGGCATTGTCAATTTCCGTCTGAGAAGGGTTGTCAGAAAGTCTAACAGGGTTCAGTTCAATTATCTGCAGTTTACCATAAGCTGAAATTCTTTTTGAATACTCGTTTATGGCATCTGTCAGATATTTTTCTTTTAACTTGCCAAGGGCAATAATAGTAATATTCATTATTCAAGTCCTAAATACGGTGCAGGATTAATTCTGTTACCGTTTATTCTAACCTCGAAATGGAGGTGAGCACCGAAGGAGTAACCGGTGTTACCCACACGGCCAATTGCCTGACCCTTTGTAACCTTGTCACCCTCGTTTACCATAAGGGAATTGTCCAACATATGGGCGTAAAGGGTTTCAACACCGTTTCCGTGGTCGATTACAACATAGTTACCATAACCGCCGGTACTCCAACCGGCTTCTGTAACTGTACCGGAAGCACCTGCAACAACAAGTGAGCCGGAGGCGTTTGCACCGGAAATGTCAATACCTCTGTGGTAGCCAAGGCTACGATAACCGTAAGGGGATGTAACAGTAAACAAGCTAACAACAGGCCAACAGAAGTAACCTGTTGTCTGCAAAACAGAGTATGTGCCAAGTGAAAGGCTTTCCGCACGTATTCCTCTTTCAACTATCTGTGAAACAGGATTTTTAACAGGAACACTCATTATATGCTCGGAAGAAACCTTTTTGTCACCTATGTAGGTTACAAGGTCAATAGCGTATTCGGAGCCGTTTGCACCATTTCTTCGGATTCTTTTGTCACCAATGAAAAGGGTGTTTGTCTGTATTTCCACAGTGTCAAACTCTACTGTGGAAATTGTTTTTTTGCAGTCAGCGTGACATATTTCGAGAGGACTAAGCGTTTTAAGGTTAAGCTTTAATTGCTCTGTTGACCAAATTCTGTCATCCTTTATATTGTACAATGCCTCAACAAAGGTGATTTCCTGTGCAAAAGAAACGGAGGAGTCAGGGTATTCCTTCTGAGCCTTTTCTAATTGTTCTAAAAAGATTTCACGGGCGGGTTGCTTGTCAAGCACCGCACAGAAAACATCACCATCAATAAGTATTTCTGTAACCTTTACAAGGTCTGGAGCCATTTTTTTTATGAGCAGTTCCGACAAAGCAGCACTGCTTTTTATGTTGTATGGCTCGGTCTTTGTTTCTTTAATATCTAATTTTTTGTTACTTGTAAGCCCCAATGATTTAAGTGCCATATTCTTTGCGTGGTCTGCATCATTAATTGTCTGTGCATAACCAACAACTTCGTTACCAAAGGTAATTGCAACAGCATCGGTTTTACTGTCTGTGGAAATAATGTAAACCACAGATACCGCCAGAAGTGAAAAAATTAAAATAAAAGCAATACTTCTTTTGAAAAATGTTTTAGCTGAAGAAAAGGAAGCTTTATTAAATTTGAAAAGTTTTTGCAAACCCTTAAAAATTAATTTGAAAAAGGCTTTAAAAATACTTGTAACAAGTATGCCAAGGTTTGCAATATAAACATAAAGTGTTTTAAATAGTAAACCCATAAATTTTAAATCGTCCTATTATTATTTTCCGTAAACGTCGGATTCAATGTAGTCAACGCCTAAAGCGCGACAGTAGTTAAGGGCGAACAGGTCGTTGGCTGTCCAAACACCAACCTTAAGACCTTTGTCGTGGAATTCCTTAACCATTGCAGGTGTGGTAATTTTCCACTCTGCATCAATGTCGAAACCGTGTTCGATACATTTATGGTAGTCACCGCAGTTTTTACCGTAGGTGAGCATAATCTGTAAATCAGGGAATGCCTCGTGTGTTTTAACCAGGTTTTCAAATTCAAAGGATTGAAGAGAGCATTTCTTTAAATCGTAAATTTCACCTGCCATTGTGAAAAGGCGTTTGATATCTTCATCAGAAAACTCACCCTTAAGCTCAATAAAGCAAATCATATTGGCATCACGGCAGATTTCAAGGTATCTTTCGAATGTGCAGATATATACAATTTCGTCAGATTTGTCGTTGTAAAGAGCTTTCTTTGAAAGTTCTTCATAGGTTGATTCTGCAACTAAAAGCTCGGTGCCGTCAAAGAACTTTGCTTCGTCATTGTGGTTAACAACAAAAACACCATCTTTTGTTATACGTACATCGGTTTCGATACCACCGGAACCATTTTTTACAGCACTTAAAAAAGCGGCTTCTGTGTTACCGGGGTGTTTGCTGCTGTGACCTCTGTGAGCGATCATACAAATATCTTTGTGTTTATCTTTATTAAAAAAATGTGTGCCGATAACGGTAGCTGCTGCACCACCTAAATAAAGTAATGCTTTTGTGGATTTTTTCATAGTAATACTCCTAAATTAATACATATATAGTTATTATATAAAACTATATTGGCTTTTGTCAATGGAAAGAGCTATATTTTAACTATTGTTTATTTTATAAATATGTGGTATTATAAACTTACATATTGTTACGGTGGGTGATTATGTGAAGAACTCAGAAATAAATATCAGAGACCCTTTTATTTTTAAGCACAATGGGAAGTATTATATGTACGGAACAAGAGCTGCTAATTTCGGCATTAAAACAGGTGGTTTTGATGTTTATGTGGGAACCGATTTGGAAAATTGGTCGGATCCCATTGAGGTATTTAATTCTGATAAACACGGCTTGAATTCTGCCGTTAACTGGGCACCTGAGGTTCATGAGTTCGGCGGCAAATTTTACATGTTTGCAACCTTCACAAAGCCCAATGGTTTAAGGGGAACGTATATTCTGAAAAGTGATTCTCCTGAAGGGCAGTTTGTTCCTGCATCCGACGGGGCTGTAACCCCTTGGGAATGGGAATGCCTTGATGGTACATTATACGTTGAAAACGGCAAACCCTATTGTGTTTTCTGCCACGAGCATACACAGATTCTTAACGGAACAATTTGTTTCCTTGAATTGAAGCCTGATTTTTCAGGAAGCATAGGTGAGCCTGTTGAACTTTTTGCTGCCGGCTCTTTCCTTAACAGAGAAGCATCAGAGGAATGTCATAATGTAACCGATGGTCCATTTTTGCACAGAATGGAAAATGGTAAGCTTATTATGATTTGGTCAACCTGCGGGGATAGTTATGTGCAATGTGTTGCCGCATCTGATAATGGTTCAATTTTTGGTAAATGGTCACATCTTAAACCTATTTTTGAGGATGATGGCGGTCACGGAATGATTTTCAGAGATTTTGACGGCAACCTGAAGCTTACTCTGCATTGTCCCAATATTTCATATAAAGAAAAACCTGTTTTCTTCAGCATTAAAGAAACAGAAGATACAATAGTTATTGATTAACAGAGGTGTTTTATTAATGAAAAGCTATTTTGATATAATTGCTTTAAACCTCAAAGAGCATAAGGGGAATATTCACCAGATATTCAAGCTTTCCGTTGCGGATTTGAAAAAGACCTACAACGGTTCTGCTTTGGGTTGGGCTTGGGCGGTTATTAAGCCGGTTTTTACTATTTTTGTTTACTGGTTTGCTATCTCCATAGGGCTTCGTAGTGGTGGCGATGTAGGTGGTTATCCCTTTATTTTGTGGCTTGTTTCAGGTATGGTATCCTGGTTTTTTATGGGGGACGCCATAACAGGCGGAACAAACTGCATAAGGCGTTACAGCTACCTTGTAACTAAAATGAAATATCCTATAATGACAATTCCAACCTTTACAAATTTGTCCGGTTTAATTGTTCACACTATTCTTGTAGTGGTAGTGATTCTTCTTTTCTGGGTTATGGGCTTTGCCCCCACAATTTACCTTGTTCAGTTGCCACTGTATACGCTTTTAATGTTTTTATTCTTTAATGCGTGGGCACTTTTTGCAGGTCTTGTTTCCGCAATCGGCAAGGACTTTTCAAACCTTGTAAAATCCTTTAATATAGCTGTTTTCTGGCTTTCCGGTATCCTTTGGAATGTTGAAAATGTTGCAGATAATAAAATTATTTACACAATTCTTATGTTAAACCCTGTTACGTTTATTTGCTATGGTTACAGGAATTGCTTTATTGACCATGTGTGGTTTTTCCAACAACCTGAAAAACTTGCGATTTTCCTTTGCTGGTATGTTGTGCTTGGCTTTATGTCCATCTGGGCTTATAAAAAACTCCGCAAAGAAATTCCCGATGTTCTTTGATTGGAGGTGTGCTTTAGAATGAAAGATACAGTAATAAAATTTGATAATGTAACAAAAATATATAAACTTTATTCAAGCACCCGAAAAAGACTTCTTTCAATTTTCTTAAAGAATGTAAAATATAAAAAGAAAAAAGCGGTTGATGAGGTTAGTTTTGAAATTAAAAGGGGGGAGTCTGTTGCCCTTTTCGGTAAGAATGGTGCGGGTAAATCCACTGTACTTAAGATGATTACAGGCGTTAGCTTTCCCACAAGTGGTGAAATAACCGTAAATGGTCGTGTAAGTGCCCTTCTTGAGCTTACCAGCGGCTTTGACCAGGAGTTTTCCGGTAGGGAGAACATTTACCTTAAGGGCCACATTTTAGGGCTTTCAGATAAGGAAATTAAAGATTTGGAAAATACAATTATCGAGTTTTCTGAGCTTGGTGATTATATAGACCAGCCCGTGCGTACCTATTCAAGCGGTATGAAATCACGTTTGGGTTTTGCTATTAATGTTAATATCAAGCCTGAAATCCTTATTGTTGACGAAGCTTTGAGTGTTGGTGACACTGCATTCAGAATAAAGTGTAAGGAAAAGGTTAATGAAATAATAGAAAAAGATAATGTAACCCTTCTTTTTGTTACTCACCAGACCGCCGTTGCAGAGGAGTTCTGCACAAGGGGTATAGTAATGAAAAATGGTAAACTTATTTTTGATGGCGAAGTTCACGAAGCTTCTGAATATTACAAGCAAATGTATAATGTGAAAAAATAATAAAAAAGGGGCTGTAAAAAAACGAAAGTTTTTTTACAGCCCCTTTTTCAGGGGATAGGAAAAAAAGATGCAGAACGGACAAACCGAGCAAAAACAAGCTTCAGACTTGTTTTTGTTTACCCGAAGGCGTACAAAGGTACGTCG
>JAZSBI010000252.1:0-3699 GCA_045602345.1 Acutalibacteraceae bacterium
TGTCCTTTATTTGTCCTTTAATAATACAAAAACTTGCGATATTTTTTAGGACAGCGTAAAAAGTTGAGTGCTTTTAAACCGCGTAATTACGCCGTTTCTTCAACATCATGCAAAGTTGCAAAATTTGAAAAATTCAATTCGATTCCCGTACGGGTCACCAAACAGTAATAATCCGAACACTATCTAGATTGATGGAGTGTTCGGATTTTTATTTTATCTATGACTTTTCTGTAAAACGAAACAGGAACAAGGCGAGGTGCTTTGTTCTTGTTTTTTTATAAGGAATAATATGAATTGTACATTTCTTATTCGATTTAAAATTATTACGCAAAAGTTAAATTTTATCATTCGCCTATTTGCGTTGTTTTTCTCACGAAAGAAAATGCTGTTGCCGTGATTTTCACCCTGAAAACTATTGACAATAGTAGCAAAAATTGTTATAATAATCAAGGGTGATGTTATGGATTTCTTTAAATCATTAGGTAGTTTGCTTTTTACTGGATTAGCATTAGTTTCTATGTTTGCTGGAATAATGAATGATGCTATTTTACTTGGCTTTATTGGTGCAGGAATATGTTTTTTTATTTCATATAAAATTTTAAACAGCGTTTCATCCGAAACCTGGAAAGCGGTGTCTGAAGCAGAAAAACAAAAAAAGCATCAAAAAATGAATGGTGGGTATAAATGTCCAAGTTGTGGCAAACATGCAGGCCATGAAATTAAAGCAATAAGCAAAGCAGCTTCAGTTAGTATGTTTGGACTTGCCTCTAACAAAGTTGGTAAAACATATAAATGTGAAAATTGTGGATATATGTGGTAATTGATTATGTTATTATTTACGATGGACATATTTTCAAATATGTTGGTGGCTTCATCAGGTTTTTAAATAATTTGTTGTAATGACAATGTTAAATTATTTGTTGGTTTGATATTGATATTTATAAAGTTTGCGAAGACTAAATAAAGCAAAAACGGCTACTGTAAAAACGCAGTAGCCGTTCTCTGTTATTCACTTTAATTCTTTTCCTTTAACCATTCCTCAAATGCCTTTTTATTTTCTTCATTCTCATAAAATTCAAGAATAGAGGGATAAAAAGCACGTCCTAAAGATTCATACACAGCTTGCGGAAACTTTATCGCTCTTTTTGAAGGTCGGGTTTTGGTGGTGTCGGTGTATGTAACTTTTTTGGCTGTTTAGCAGGACATTCGCCTGACGTTTATAATGTTGTTATCAAAATCAACATCTTTCCATTCAAGGCCAAGCAATTCACCTTTTCTGAAACCGCTGAAAATCGCAAGTGTAAAAAATGTGCGGTATTTCAACGGCTCATTTTCCAACAGATTAAGAATTTCTGTAACCTCTTTTTTGGTGTAAATCTGTTTTTCCTTTTGCTCGACTTTTGGTATTGTAACATTTGGGCAGGGATTGTATGATGCAACGCCCATTAAAAATCAAGGTCATTTGTATAATGACACGAATGATAAGCAGTGAGAATTGCGTCTTCAAGAGCCTTTCTTGCTTCTTTGTTAATGGGGTGGATGGTGTCCTTGTGTACACCATCCTCGTTGACGCTGGAAGGCATTGCTATAAACGACTTTTCGTTTGTCTGGATTATTTTGATTTCGTGAATTGCAAAACAATCATCAATAATAACCGAAACCAGCGCTTTCAGCTTGCCGTCAGTGTTCAGTTTTTTGAACACAATGTTAGAGATCTTCAAAATAGACCACCTTATAAAAATGAACAACCCAGCTGTATGTTATAGCGACTGATTTTCGTAATTATTCAAAAATTAAATTTATTTTAAAAAACTCTTGACAAACAACAAAAATTGGTGTATAATAATAACCGATGTAAAACATCTGTTTTATATTAAATCTTACAGAAAGCGAGGTAATTAAGATGACCTACACAATGATGAAAAACGAAAACAGAATGAGCAGAATTACCTCGGCAATATTGAAGTAACCATTTTTGTGTGAAAATGATTATGCCGCAGCGAATTTTGCTGCGGCTTTTTTGCGCCCAAAATTACTTGGGCTGTCCTTTCTTTTCTATGCCGCAGCTTTGTTTCTCGGGTATTGCCGGGGTTATGCTCAAAGAAAACAGGCTTTAATTTGAAAGGAATGGTTATTACAATGATTACTAACGAAAAAAATATTATGCGAGTATCAGAGGTACAGCGTGAACGCTATACCTTAATAGGCGAAATGGGCGAAATCGGTGAAATCGGAGCGAAATTGAAAGGCAATCTCTATAACAGCGGCGAATATCCTGTTGTGGGAGATTATGTTGAGATTATCTTCAACCCTTATGGCGATTCACTCATAGAGAAAATCCTCGAAAGAAAAACATATCTTTCCCGCCCTGACCGAAGCGGTCACGCAGACGGATATGTAAAAACACTGGTTGAACAGCCTATGGTGGCAAATTTTGACTATGTGTTTATTGTAACCTCTCTTAATCAGAATTTCAACGCAGGAAGAATTGCACGATATATTGCAGTAACGATACAGGGCGGCGGTATCCCTGTGGTAATTCTCAGCAAAGCGGATTTGTGTGATGATGTGGATAAGTATATCGCAGAAGTAAAAAGCGTTTCTGAAAAAACCGACGTAATTGCTATAAGCTCTGTTACAGGCGAGGGTATGTCGGATTTACAAAAGTATTTCAAGAGTGGTATAACTATTGCTCTTATCGGTTCATCAGGCGTTGGTAAATCCACAATGCTGAATGCTATTGCAGGCAGAGAGGTTATGAAAACAAGCGGTATCAGGGAGGACGACGGAAAAGGCAGACACACAACCACATACAGACATCTTTTTGTGCTTGATAATGGCGTTACTATAATCGATACTCCCGGAATGAGAGAAATCGGCGTATGCTGCATTGATGGAGGTATCGACGATACTTTTTCCGATATAACCGAGTTGTTTTCACAATGCCGTTTCAGCAACTGCCGTCACGACACTGAACCGAATTGTGCAGTGAAAAAGGCACTCGAAACAGGCGAACTCAGCGAAAAACGCTGGCGATTGTACCAAAGGCTTTATGATGAAAATTTCAAGACAAAGAGAATAAAAGCGGGGTACAGAAAATGAATATCACTTTTGTAAAATTCACCGAAAAACATATTGACGAGGCTGTTAAACTTGCACTTGCGGAGCTTGAAAACGAAAGGAAATATTGCCCCGATTTGCCTCACGAGGATTTCAGCAAACACCTGACAGGTATTCTCCATTGGTTAAGCAGTCAGCCATTCGGAAAAGCGGCGATGAACGATGGAAAGCTTGTGGGATATTTGATTTTTGCAGGCCCTTGGAATGACTTTTTCGGAGATGTAAAGGGTGTGTTTTCGCCTCTCGGCGGCAGTGCCTTTTCGTACGATTACGAAAACCGTGGCAGACTTGCCTCAATGCTGTTTGCAAGGGTAGCAGAGGAATTTGTGGAACAGGGTGTTTTCAGCTGTGCTTTGAGCCGATATGCTCACGATGAAGAAATTGCTAAATCATTCATACTGAACGGATTTGGAATACGGTGTTCGGATTTTGTGCGTGAAATATCAGAATTTGATTTGCAGAACAATTCAGGGGGCGTTGTATTTAAAGAGTTGCCTGCAGATAAGTTTGCTGCGGTTGAACATCTGCAAAGAGGACTTCACAGACATTTGGCAGGTGCACCAGTATTCTTCCCCGGTG
>JAZSBI010000253.1:0-3464 GCA_045602345.1 Acutalibacteraceae bacterium
TGAAATTAAATCCACCCACCCGAAAGGGTGGATTTAATTAAAAAACCACTTCAAACGAAGTGGTTTTTTGGTGGAGGCGAGGCACCTATGACCTTTAACACAATTTCAAGAGAATTACTTAATAATGCCTACAACCCCCGATTTAGCACTATTTCTAACCAAGCAAAACAAACAATGAAAACAATGGTTTTCTCTGTTTGAGTCTAACACCCTATGACCGTAAAAAGTCATAGGGTGTTTTTATGTTTAAAAATAAGCGAGCCCCGATTCCTCGGGGCCCGCCGTTAAATTAAAATTCCGCCGTTTTTATAATTTCGCCTACATATATTTAACGAAAGCGTAATTATATTGTATTGAAATATAATTTAAAAATCAAGTAATAGTGTTTTCTTATTGGTTTGCCTTTTCTTCTAATGCTCTGTAATCAACTTTGCCGATAGGGGTTAACGGCATTTTATCAATGAATACAAAATCAACGGGTTGCACATATTCGGGCAATTCTTTTTTGCAGAGTTCAAACAATTCTGCTTTTACTGTTTCTGCATTTGCACCATCATTTAATACGGCAAACACTATGGGTAATTTGCCCTGACTGTGAGAGGTGTCTGCTACACCTACGGCACAATTTGAAACAACATTATCATTTGTATCAACTGTCTTTTCAATTAATGATGGGAACACCTTGAAACCATCGTGGCGAATAATAACTCGTTTGATACGGTCTTTTATAAAGACAAAACCATCTTCATCAATATAGCCGATATCGCCGCTATGTACCCACATCAAACCGTCGTCGTGTTTTCTTATAACATTGTTTGTTTCGGCTTCATTGTTGTAGTAACCAACCATAGTGTTGGGGCCTGTAATGCAGATTTCACCCTCTTGATTGTATGGCAATTCTTTTCCTGTTTCTATGTCAAACGCTGCCATAATGGTCTTCGGCCAAGGTGTGCCGACACTACCTATTTTATTACAATCGTGTGAGGAACAAGCACAAACAGCGGCCGCTACCTCTGACATTCCATAACCCTTGCAAACAGGATAAGTACAATTATGCTCGTTTAAAAACTTGTTGGTTTCAATTTCGAGGGATATATCCATAGCGTCACCACCAACAACGGGGGCAATTACATAGGATAAATCTTGATTGTTCATTTTGGAACTGCGGATAATATTGCCGTAATGTGACGGAACACCAACCATATGGTTCGGGTGATACTTGTTCAACAAATCAGCAAATTCATCGGGGTTAAAGGACGGAATAAGGATAACTTCCATACCTACCACCAAGGGCAAGTGCAGACCATTACCAACACCATACGCAATAAAGGGAGGCATTATATTAAGCCAGTTATGCTCTCTTTTGAAATCGAATCCTGCTATAATTGCTTGGAAAGCTGCGGCATTCATATTGTCATCGGACATCATAACACCTTTAGGCATACCTGTCGTGCCGCCTGTGTGAACGATAACACAAGGCGTGTCTTTTTTGTATGACACGATTTCAGGGTTTGCATCTTTACCGAGTGCAATCAATTCGTTCCATTTAATGTGTGCATTATCATTTGGGATTTTAGTTGCTTTGAAAGCTTTGTATAAAAACTTTTTAGGTTGCGGTAAAGAATCGGCAGGAGAAATAACTACAATCTTCTCAACTGATGTACCCTTAATCGCTTCAACTATTTTGGGATATGCAACATCAATCGTTACGACAATTTTTGAATTAACCTCTTTGATATATTCGCAGATGCCCTCTGCACTTGTGCGAGGGTCAACCATATTACAAACAACCCTCAAGCGATTTAATCCATAAAAAGAATAAATCGTTTCAGGAATGGTTACTGCACAAACGGTTACAATATCGCCACTTTTAAGACCAAGGGCAGAATAGCTCTTGGTTGCTTTGTCAATATTCGCAAATACTTCCCCATAGGTGATTTTACGGTCAAAATAGTTAAGAGCAACATTGCTTTGATAATCTTTATTGTTCTCCCAAAGATATTCATAAATGGTACATTCGGGCAAAGTAGCATTAATGGCCTCTTCCGTGTAGTATTTCAACCAAGGTTTGTCTATTGACGGATAGCCCGTCATTTGTTTCTCTGTGTTCATTTGTCCCACTCCCAGTTCATATGTTAAGCAATTTTTTATAATGCTTTGATGTTACATCCCAAAAATCAAGGGGTAACAGATTGTTGTTTTTTAAATAAGTTAGCAAGTGATGAAAAGACATATCAGTCTTGTTCCTTTGAGAAAAGTGATAAAGATTAAACATATAATCAATAAAACTTTCGTTTCTCGCCATGCGCGTAATGCGATACTCAAAAATACGAAACTCGCTTTTGCTTAAAATATGTTTATTTTTCAAATAACAAAGATAATCAAAATAGGCAAATACTTTATCGAATCTTTGTTCTTTAGAGTGATTGCTTATAAAATCGTATGTATACCATTCGACACCATAATCTATATCATACAAAACACTCGCAAAGTCCGCATCATCTCTTATTTTGGTTAGAGCTTCTTTCAGGTGCTCCGCACGTTTTAATTTATAACTTTGACGCCATTGAAATAGTGCAAAGAACCCACCGATTACTGTTAGAATCAAAAACAGCAATTCATATATTGTAATGTCAAGAGTTACATTCATATTTACACCTACTCCTTTTCCACTTTATAAAAGTAACATCCTTTTGTTTCTAATTGTTATTAAAAAAGTGCGCCCCGAAGGACGCACCGAAAAATGCTTCCCTCAATGTTGCTACACATCTGCACAAAGTCAGGGAGAGAGAATACATTTTTACCAAATAGTATTCCCCCAACAATGTGCCTATTCAGATGTGTAGCCCTTACAGTATAACACAAAACCTTTTAATTATCAATGGGTTTCTCAATTTTTCGGGAAACATCATAAATTTTATAATGTTTATATCTAATCATTATAAGTTATAAGATTTATATTAATTATATAATTAATAAGATTACTAGAGAATCATACAAATCTTGAGTCTTAAACAGAGTGATAAAAATGGTTTGAATTGAAAAGAGTTGTCCTTAAAAGTTATAGTGATTTTGAAAAAAGTTAGATAAATAATAATGATTGTTGGTTGCAGATTCTTTTTAATAACTTTTCTTGCTTTAGTTTCAAAAGTTCCATATTCTTTAAATGTCTTAATGACTTACATTTACAGAAGGAGGAATTATTAACTTTATTACACACACATCAATTTTATACGAAGGTGGAATTTTTAAACCGACCGAAAGAGGTCAAACCCTATTACTGTTGTTCTTCGCACCATTTGAATAAGACACAATAAGAGCAACAGTAATATTGTCAATCTTAATTCGTTATTGCTATATGAATTGGTTGGCACTCCACCGATGAGGGTGGGTTTGGGCAACAGGAAATGTCCGTTGCCTGTTTGGTAGGCACAAGGCCTGCTTATTCTGAACAAATAGCAATC
>JAZSBI010000254.1:0-4894 GCA_045602345.1 Acutalibacteraceae bacterium
CAATGGATGGTTGTGGTCCGCTTCGCAGATGCGAGAACTCACTTACATATATTTCAGAATGCAGAAAATACACATCACCCGAAACACTCCCCGAAGGTTTAGTTTTAGCAACGCAGTTTTTCTACATCCGCAAGACTGACAATCGACTTGTGGGTATGATACAGGTGCGCCATTATTTCAATGATTGGCTTTCAAAGTTTGGCGGTCATATCGGGTATTCAATAAAGCCCTGTGAAAGAAGAAAAGGGTATGCAACATCAATGCTCCGTGCCATTCTCCCGTATTGCAAAGACCTCGGTCTTGATAAAATACTCATAACCTGTATTGACGGCAACATAGGTAGCGAGAAAGCAATACTTAATAACGGTGGTGTTTATGAATCAACTGTATATGAACCTGATGGAAAACGCAATTTAAAAAGATTTTGGATAACATTGTAAAGGAAAAATTATGAAAGAAAACCCCATCGCAAAACACTATGACATTTTAATAAACGAAGGCAACGACCCTGTTCACGACCCCGCACCACTTAAAGCGTATATGGATAAGTGGGATGGTCAGGAGTTTATTGATAAAATGCAATTATCAAAGGAAAAGACTGTTCTTGAAATCGGTGTAGGAACAGGCAGACTTGCTGTTCGTACTGCACCACTTTGCAAGGCTTTTTATGGTATCGATATTTCACCCGAAACAATAAAAGGAGCTCAAAAGAACCTTGAAGAATACCAAAATGTAAATCTCATGTGTGATGATTTTATGACATATAATTTCAAACTTACCTTTGATGTTATATATTCATCACTTACATTTATGCATATAAAAGACAAACCAAGTGCTATAAACAAGGCTCGGCAGTTACTTAAAAATGGTGGTTTATTTGTGTTATCTACAGATAAAAACCAAGATAAATATATTGATATCGGTTCAAATAAAATTGAGGTTTATCCCGACACAGCGGCAGATATTACACGGTGCATAAACAATTCGGGTTTACAATTTCTTGAACACTATGAAACTGAATTTGCAAATGTTTTTATTTGCAGGAAATGAAAAAGGACAAAAAATGAAAATAATCAACACTTGTGAAAAAATTAAATCCGTTTTTGCAGATGGTTATGATATTAAATTGTGGCGTGAATATGCAGGTGAAATATCAAAAAATCTTACGTCAAAATGCGAAAACGATGCCAAAAACTATGATTTTGAAAAAGAGGTTCTGCCTGTTCTTGAAAATGCTTTGAATGAAGAAAAAATCGATTTTGTAAGCCGTAATTTTCAAATAGTAATTGACACTTTGAACGAAAATCTTTCAAAGCTTTTTGAGAGCGAGCCTGACATAAATATTATTCTTTATCTTGGACTTTGTAATGGTGCAGGTTGGGCAACTACACTTGACGGCAAAAATACCGTTCTTCTCGGTGTTGAAAAGATTATCGAGCTTAATTGGGGCGATGAAACAAATATGCGCGCCCTGATACTGCACGAAATCGGTCATTTATGGCACAAAATGAACGGAAATCTTTATATTCCTGATTTCACTAAACGCAGAAAAGCTATTCAGCAACTCTATCAAGAGGGTGTTGCTATGGTTTGCGAACAGATTTTATGTGATGATGAATTTTATCATCAGAATAAAGACGGTTGGCTTGATTGGTGCTATGACAACGAGAACGATATAAAGAAAGAATATCTCCGTTGCCTTGATGAAAAAGAAAGTGTTCAGGATTTCTTTGGCGATTGGCAGAGCTACAACGGTCATTCTGATGTGGGCTATTTTCTCGGTTGCCGTTTTGTGCGTCACCTTATGAAAAAGCAGACCATAAAAGAAGTTGCGAATATGAAATACAAGGTAATAAACAAAGCATTCACAGAGTTTGCAAACACGGTTATCGAACCTCTCAAACTCGAAGAATACTACAAGTGCTCTAACATCTGGAACATGAAAGCTCAACCTCTTGCCGAAAAGTGGCGTGAGGAAATTGAGTCGGGCAATCGTCTTGTTTTTATTTATAAAATCAATGGCGAGTTTATAGGTGAGGGTGCATTGGTTTTAGATACAGGCGACCCTGATTATACTATATCTGGTCAGCGTGTTTATGTTTCGAGAATGATTGTTAAAAAGGAATACAGGAACCGTGGTATCGGTAGCGAAATTCTTGCGTTCCTTGTTGATAAAGCTAAGAAAATGGGATTTGTTGAAATGACTATCGGTGTTGATAAGGATAACGAAAACGCCTTGCATTTATACAGAAAATACGGCTTTACCGAAGTCCTTTTTGATGGTGCTGATAAAGACGGAGAATATTATAAGTTAATGAAGAGAATATAAAAGCAAACACCTATGAAACTGAGATTTTTCGGCTTCATAGGTGTTATTTTATTTAAAGCTTAACTTTTATAAAAATGACAGATTCGGCAGGAAGCTTGCTTTTGAATTCATAATCCTCCCAGACAGCTCCATCTGTAATAATCTTACATTCAGTGATATGCTTGACACCAATTAAATCAAGCTCAATGGCCTTTTCTTCTTCGGTTACGTTTGCCATAACAATGCATCCGTCTGCATCTCTTGATGCGCATGCATAAACGCCCTCGGGTAACTCACCAATCTGGATTTGCTTGCTTCGCTTATAAAGCTCACCGAAAGCAACAAAGGAATAATAGGTGGGGAGAGGCTTGAAGCTTACGCAGTCAAAAAGCCCTGCATATATTCCCATATTGCATCTTGCATCATAAAACATCGCGCTATCCAATGAGGTGCCTTGCAATGCTAAAAGCATTCCGCAGGTGAGTGCAGCGTGCCTGATTGTTCCCTTAAGCTCAGGGTGGAAGTTCCATTCGTTTAGGGTGTGCTCGGCACTTTCGTAGCCTACATCATCCAAACGCTTTCGGGCATAGGTAGCCCATTGAAGATTTGCTTCAATATCGGCATAGCTGTGCCATGAGAAAAAGTCCAATGGACAATTATGTGCCTTGATGTACTCTAAAAATCCATCAAGGAAATCAATGAAATATTGGTAGCGTGGTGAGCAAGCGCCGACATTGGTTTGACTATCGGTAATAGCGTAGAAGCCACAACTTGCATAGCCACCGATTTTAAGGTGTGGGAACCTTTCTTTAAGGTGCTTTGAAGCAACCTCATATAGCCTGTAGTAATCCTCGGGTGTGCCTGCCCACATCTGATTTTCTTCAGGACTTTCAAAATTATCAGGCTCGTTCCATATTTCCCAATAGGTTATTTTATAGTTGAAGCCATTTGCCCAGCCCTCGGTATAATGACGGATAACGCCCTCGCAGATACGCGCCCATTTTTCATAATCACTGGGTGGGTCAATGCGATAAGCCTTGATTTTACGGTGGTTTTCAATAGTTACACCTAAACGGAAAAAGGGCTCAATACCACGCTCAACAAGAGCGTTGATAAGTAAGTCCGTAAAATCAAAGTCATAGCTTTCAGGGTCTTCAGGGTCACGGGAAAAATCACGGAAAAGGTTAGGTATATCCACATACAGATTACCACCAAAGGCACCGCCTACATCGTGAAGGCGTGAATAGGGGATATGAGCCTCTTTAAGATAATCACACATAGAAAAATCAATGCCTGTAAATGGTGGCTGACCCACACCGTGCATAGGCTTGATTGTACCGATTTCCTGAGTAAAGTCCATAGTAGTTTTGCTCAACTAAAACACCCCGTATCTTAGATTTATGATAATTATACCACCCATAACACAAAAAGCAACAGTGAAAAACACAATAGATATTGTTGTTTGTTAACGATATGGATGGGTGAATAGTATATCCGGCAGTTATATCAGCTTCCGGTTACTATTAATTAATTAAATCAGATGAATTTAACCTCACAAAGTCCCAAGAATGTCCCAATGGATGTGATATAATCTGGGTGTATTAAGAAATTAGTTGTGAAGGCAGGGGAGCGAAATGTACATAAAATCCTTAAAACTGACATCAGATGCGGATGAAATAATATTTATAAAAAATCAAGTCCGCACTTGTTATAACGGTGTTTATCCTTTCAAAATCTTTCCTGATAAAGGGCTTGAAAGGGTGGATTTTGCACCCATAACAATTTTCTATGGCGGTAATGGTTCGGGCAAAACCACACTTCTCAATATTCTTGCAGAGCTAACAGGTGTAACACGTCATTCTGCATTCAGTGGTAGTGCGTTTTTCAAGGAATATACACGCTATTGTCAGTTAGATGCAAAGCCAATACCCGAATGTAGTCAGATTCTCACAAGTGATGATGTTACCGATTATCTTCTCAATATCCGCTATCTGAATGACGGTATTGATGTTCGCAGAAACGAGTTGTTTGACGAATATCTAGACAGAAAATATAGCCACCACCAACTGAAATCAATGGCAGACTATGATGAGTGGAAAGAAAGTATGGATGCGAAAAAATCAACACAGTCTATGTATGTTAAAAATCGACTTATGCGAAATGTTGATATGCAGTCAAATGGTGAAACTGCCATCAAATATTATACTGAAAGAATAGATAGGGATGCCCTGTATCTCATTGATGAGCCTGAAAATTCACTTTCTGCCATAAGGCAAAAGGAATTGGCGGAGTATATCCACCAATCCGCAAGATTTTTCGGTTGTCAGTTTGTAATTTCAACCCATTCACCGTTCTTTTTAGCAATGCCCGGCGCAAAGATTTATAACCTTGATTTATATCCCGCAAGGGAATGTAATTGGACAGAGCTCGAAAACGTCCGAGCATACTACGACTTTTTCAAAGAACACGAAAGTGAATTTTGAGGTGTTAATTATGATGGTTGGCCCCGAAAGTTATTACGAATTTTATCTTAAAGATAAAACTGCAGATGAAATACTTTCTGCTATTCGTGGCTTGAAGAATCAG
>JAZSBI010000255.1:0-9025 GCA_045602345.1 Acutalibacteraceae bacterium
CACCCACTCGACGTACCTTTGTACGACTTCGGGGATGAAGAAAATGTCTTATATACTAAATCTTCGTGTCAAAATTTTTATATATTCAGCATCTAAGCCATTTTTTCACCCACTCGACGTACCTTTGTACGACTTCGGGGATGAAGAAAATGTCTTATATACTAAATCTTCGTGTCAATATTTTACGTATTCAGCATCTAATACATTTTTTCACCAAATCAACTATCCAGCTATCATACTGACAACTAACAACTGACCACTGACTCACTGACCACTAAATTGTTAAAATAATGTTAAATTTATAACAAATTTAAAGATTGTCAAAAATTCCAAAAATGAGCGTGTTTCCAAATTTTTCTTGTGCAATAAAGTTGACAAACTTGAAATAGTATGTTAATATGTGGTAGTAACCATAGTGTAATTGTACCCTTTTATGCCTTTTTGGAAAATAAAGGTGTGCAATTTGACGAAAAAAGTTACAAAAAAACAGAAAAAATCATCAAATTTACTACAAGGCTTTCTTGTTGAAAGGAGAGAATTTTATGTTTATTGTTCCAATTACACCAATGGAAAAAATGGATTTTTCCGCGACAGAAAAAGTTACTACTGCAAAAGAAGCTATGGAAGGCGGTTTTAGCAGTATTTTGGATAGTGCAATAGAAAATTTTAAAGAGGCTGACAAGCTTTCTGACATTGATGGCGCTGGGCTTTCACTCGGTAATGCCGATGATTTAGCGCAAATTCAGATTAATATGTTGAAGGCTGAAACAATGCTTCAGACAACAGTTCAGCTTACATCAAGAGCTGTTAATGCATATAAGGAAATTATGCAAATTCAGGTTTGATTTTATATTTCTCTATTACATAATATATTGAATTACAAGTATTTAAATTTCGGGGTAATGTTACGTGGCGGAAAATAATGGTTTAGAAAATTTAAAGGCAAAGTTGTTTGACGAAAACACGCCAATTGGTAAAGCTTTGCTTTCAATAAAAAATACTTTTGCTGAAATGCCTAAAAAGAAGCGCAACATCATATTTGGCGTAGCCGGTGGTGTTGTGGTGCTTGCGGCTGTTTTGGCACTTGTTTTAAATGCAAAAGGCGATAAATATGTAGCACTCTATCAAGGTCTTGAGTCGAGCGAAGCTACGGCTATTTATCAGGAATTATTAGCTGATGGAATTGATGCACAATTGGATTCCACCGGCAATGTTGTCGTTCCTAAAGAAATTTATGACCAATGTCTTTTGTTGTTGGCTGCCGAAGGCTACCCGAAAACTGCCCTTACATACGATATTTTCCAGAATGCACAGGGGCTTACCGCTACCGAATCTGACAGAAAGCAAGCGCTTATTTACCAGACTCAGGAGCGTTTGCAGGGTACATTATGTAGAATTAAAGGTATTCAGGAGGCGGTTGTAAATCTTGCTATTCCTGAGGATACTGATTATGTTTGGGAGCAAGTTGAAGATGAAACTGCCCCTACTGCAAGTGTTAATATAACATTTTCAGACGATATAAAAGAGCTTTCTGATGAACAGATTACTGCTATTAAGAATCTTGTTGCTTCGTCTGTTCCTAAGCTGACTCCGGAGAATGTTGTTCTTACAGATGCTAAAACAATGGTTGAATTAAAGGTTGACGAAGATGCTTATGGTGGCTTGGGTTACCAGCAGAACCTTGACTTTGAAAAGATTGTCCAAGAACAGATTGAAACTAATGTTAAAAGAATTCTGACACCTAAATATGGTGCAGACGGCGTATTTGCAGTTGCTAAAGTAACTATCAACTACGATAAAATGATGACAGAAAAAATGGAGCTTATTCCAAATTCTAAGGATGAGGGCTTCTTGACTCACGAAGAAGGTACTTTCCAAGGCGGTCCGGAAGATGTAGCAGGTGGTGTTGCCGGTGAAGAAAACAATACCGACATTCCTGACTATACATATGGTGAGGATAGTGCTCTTGATGGTGAAACATTAATTGAAGGTCTTCGTGATTACGATTACGGTTATATTAAAACCCAGATCGAAAAGGGTAATGCAATTCTTGACAGAGCTACAGTTTCTGTTATGGTAAAGCAGGCAAATCTCTCTAACACTAATCGCGATGAGATTGTAAACATTGTTTCTAAGAGCGTTGATATCGACCCTGAAAACATCAGTGTTTCATCATTTGTTGGCGAAGAACCTGGTGACGATGTTGTTGTTCAACCATCGTTTGTTGAAAAACTTCTTGATTTACCATTGTGGCAGATTCTTCTTATAGTTGGTATCGTTCTCCTTGTTTCTATTCTTATCGTTCTTATTCCTGTTATTATTATTGCAAGAAAGAGAAAGAAAAAGAAAAAGGATGGTATGGAGGAATACCTTCAACAAATCGAAGACGAGCGTGCAGCAGAACAACTTCAGTTGCAGCAGGAAATCGATCGCTACAAGAAAGAACTTGCAGATATTGCTATGGGTGATGCAGATCCTAAGGATGAAGCAATCCTTAAAGAAGTTCGTAACTTCGCTAAGGCTAATCCGAAGATTACTGCTAACCTCCTTCGTTCTTGGATTAAGGAGGGTGATGATTAATGGCGAGAAATGCAACAAAAGGACTTTCACCACTCGGCAGAGCAGCGGCTGTTATCGTTGCTCTTGGTGCCGATGAAGCGGCATCTGTTTATAAATATTTAACCGAAGATGAAATTGAAAGACTTTCGGTTGAAGTTGCAAAATTAGAAAAGCTCACACCATCAGACTTACAAGAAGTTATTGATGATTTCTATGGTCTTTGCACAACTCAGAAGATTATTTCTGAGGGTGGTGTGCTTTATGCTAAAGATATTCTTGAGAAAGCTTTTGGCCCTGAACTTGCTCAGTCTTATATGGACAGAGTTGCAGGTGCTATGCAGACAAGAGCATTCGAATTCTTGAGAAAAGCTAAGTCCAGGAATCTTTTAATGATGTTACAGGGTGAACACCCACAGGCTATTGCGTTTATCCTTTCTTACGCTCCGCCAGAAGAAGCATCAAAGATTATTTCTGAACTTCCACCACATACACAGCTTAGTGTTATCAAGAGAATCGCTACTCTCGATAGTGTTTCACCGAGTATTGTTAATACGGTTGAAACTATTCTTGAAAGACGTTTCTCGTCCGTTGTTTCTGTTGATATGACAGAAATCGGTGGTGTTAATCACGTTGCTGATATCATGAACCACACAGACAGAGCTACAGAAAAACGTATCTTTGATGAACTTGGTACTACAGACCCAGAACTTACAGACAGCATTAAAAAGCTTATGTTCGTTTTCGAAGATATTGTTCATTTGGACCCATTCACTATCCAGAGAGTTCTTCGCGATGTCGATTATCAGGACCTTGCTATTGCTATCAAAGGTTCTACAGAAGAAATCAAGGAAGTATTGCTTTCAAATATCTCTGCACGTGCTAAAGAAAACATCCTTTCTGACCTTGAATACCTCAGAAACGTTCGTATGCGTGACGTTGAAAAGGCTCAACAGAAAGTTGTTGATATTATCCGTACATTAGAAGAGTCGGGCGAAATTACTATTTCCCATGGTGGGGAGGATGCAATAATTGAGTGATATTTTCAGAACCTACAATTATGCGGCTGACTCAAAGTCTGTTAAAATTCCCGATGTTGACTTCAACTTACCTAGGGTAACTATTGAAGAGACACAAGAGCTTCCACCAGAAGAAGCTTTTATGGAGTTCACTCCAGAAAGTTTTCAGGTTGTAGAAGAGCAACCGTCAGAACCAGAGGAAGAACAAGAAAAGCTTGTTTATCCAACACGAGAAGAATTAGCAGAATTTTACAGAGATGAACTCAATGCTATAGCTTTAGAGGTTGAAATTAAAGCGTATTCTGATGCTTTGCAAAGTAAAAAGGCAGAGCTACAGAGCAGTATTGACAGTATCTCACAAAAAATTAACGAGATGGAAGAACTTCAAAAAGCTTTTTTAGAAGATTATGAAAAGAAATTGAAGTTTTTTGCCATAGATATTGCAGAAAAATTAGTCTGCAAGAAAATTAGTGATGACGATTCATATCTTTCAGAACTTGTAACAAAAACTGTAAGCGAATGTAAAGGTACGAATTGGCTCACCTTAGAAGTTTCTGATGCTTTACAAGGTCTTGTAGAAGTAGCAAAGGCTGAGCTTTCAAAACCCGAATATCGTGGTGTTGCTGAGGTTAAGCCGATAGCTTGTGCAGATGATACTTGCGTAGTCAGCACAGAAACTGGCGCAGTTGTCGCTACTATATCTGTTCAGGCAGATAATCTTCGCCTTGCTTTCAGAGAGGCAGAGATGGAGGTTTGAGTGTGTTGAATTCCGGTAATATTGATTTAACAAAATACCAAAAAGTATTGCAGTTAACAGATACCTTGACACGTGAAGGTAGAATTAACAAAATAATCGGTATGACCGTTGAAGCAACAGGCTTAACTTGTAGTATAGGCGATATTTGCAAAATTTTTCTCCCAGGTGAAACAGGAGTTGTTTTATCGGAGGTAGTCGGAATTTCTGAGAGTACGGCGTTTTTAATGCCATATCAAGAGGTTGACGGAATTGGTTATGGTTGCAAGGTTATAAATACAGGTAAGAAACTTACCGTTCTTGCAAGTAACCAGCTTATAGGCAGGTCAGTTGATGCTCTTGGCAACCCGATTGATGACAAAGGTCCGATTACTGAAGGAACTTCTATTTCTATAAGCGGTGCTCCTGAAAACCCTATGGCACGTCCACCTATTAACGAAGTTATTGAGTTGGGTGTTAAGTGCATTGATGGACTTCTTACTATCGGTAAGGGTCAGCGTATGGGTATTTTTGCAGGTAGTGGCGTTGGTAAGAGTACACTTATGGGTATGATTGCCAGAAACGTTAAAGCCGATGTCAATGTTATTGCACTCGTAGGTGAGCGTGGCAGAGAGGTTGTTGAATTTATTGAGCGTGACTTAGGTCCTGAAGGGCAAAAGCGTTCAGTATTGGTTGTTGCAACATCTGACCAACCAGCTCTTATGCGTTTTAAATGTGCACAGACAGCAACAGCTATTGCAGAATACTTCCAAAGGCAAGGTAAAGACGTTCTTCTTATGATGGACTCTTTAACTCGTTTTGCAATGGCTCAGCGTGAAATCGGTCTTAGCACAGGTGAAGCACCGGTTGCAAGGGGTTACACTCCTTCAATCTATTCGTCTTTACCTAAATTACTCGAAAGGTCCGGTAACTTTAAAACCGGCTCTATCACAGGTATTTACACCGTTCTTTCAGAAGGTGATGATACAAACGAACCAATCTCTGATACTGTAAGAAGTATCATTGATGGTCATATAGTTTTATCAAGAAAGATAGCATCAAGAAACCATTATCCTGCAATAGATGTTCTCACTAGCTTAAGCCGTCTTATGAGTGGTATTGCTACTCCTGAACAAAAGCAGGCTGCTGGTAAACTCAGAAATATGATGTCTATATACAAAGAAAATGAAGACCTTATTTCTATTGGTGCTTATAAACCGGGTAATAATCCCGAACTTGATAATGCAATAAGTCATATGCCGAAAATCAACGAATTTTTGCAACAAAGGGTTGAAGACCCAAGCAAATTCGAAGATACACTAAGACTTCTCCAACTTGCAGTACAATAGGTGTTTTAAATGAAATCTTTTCAATTTTCATTAGCCAGAATGCGTAGTTACAAGGAGCAGGTCCTCGAAAAAGAAAAAACAACTTTAAGGCGTCTTCAGGCGGAACGAGCGAAGATTGAAATGGATATTGAAAACCTAGAAAATCATCGCAAAAGCCGTGAAGAAGAGTTTAAGCAAAGTAAAAATGGTTTAATGTCGAATGAGCTTATGCTTTATAAGTTTCACTCAGAAAACACGAGATTACAGCTTAACAATCTTTATGAAGAATTAAAGCGTGCAGAAGCAAGAGTAGATGCACAAATTAAAGTTGTTGTAAGTGCTTCGCAAGAGGTTTCGGGGCTTGACAAACTCGAAGAAAAGCAATTAGAGGAATATAGGTATCTGGAAGCAAAAGAAATGCAAGAAGAAATTCTTGAGATGGTGGCTAAAAAGTCAACAGAAGAAGACAGCGTTTCTTAATCTTTCAATACTATATTATATAATTATTTCTTTAAGGGAGGTGACAAAGTGGAACAGGTGACTTTACAAGCAATTAAGCTTAAGCAGTTATCCCGAAGCAAAGGTAACGGAGTAACAGAAGAAGCAACAGGCGATGGGTTTATGAATATACTTGATGGTATGCTTTCAAATCTCATTGATGGTGATTCAGCTGATATAACGGATATCTTGAGCTTAGGGGAAAACGAAAACACTGAAAGCGACACAGATGCTTCGCTTTTAAGTATGCTAGCTGAACTTTTACAGTCAGACAACAGTAGTGGAAATCTTTCTCAGGATATTCTCGGATTTTTGCAGAATATTGAAGGCATCGAAGGAATTGATGATATTAAAATTCCTAATATGATTGCTAAACTTCAGGAAAATAACTTCTTTGAAGCAATGGGAATGGATGAAGAAACTGCAGATACGCTTTATACCTTAGGCAACAATACTTATGATTATCTTGATGCACAAGGTGAAGTAGTAAAGAATTACATTAATTCTAAGCTTGAAGCGAAAAAGGCAGATACCTCTGCTGGTAACACTGTAATAGAAACTGGTGTTATGGAGAATAAGGTTTCTGAAATTAAAGCTACTATGAAAGATGTTTCAGAAATCAAAGAAATGCCAATAGTTTCAGCAAGCTACCAGAAAACATCAGCATCAGAGCAAGTTTTGCAACCGTCTTTGGGTGTTTCGGTGCCTAATATGATTCAACAGAAAATGATAAGAGCAGATATGTCTCAGTTTTCTGGTGAAGCTGAAAACAGTAATTCACAAGAATCAGAAAATGGTGGCTTCGAAGAGCAATTAAGCGAAATTGCAACGGCAAATGCGAATGCAAACGCAAACGTAATTACACCACAGGTTCAATTACCAAAGGTGCAGAATTTAAGCAATCCGTTATTTGATGAGTTTAACATCTCAGAACAGATAACAGATGGTGTTAAGGCAAACTTAAATCTTGAAAAGAATGAGTTTACCGTTAAATTAAATCCTGAATCTTTAGGTGAAGTAACTATTAAGCTTGTCGAAGAAGGCGGCAAAATGGTGGTAAATATTACAGCTGCAACAGAGAGTACAGCAAAGCTTTTAAACAGCGATTTAACAGCACTTCGTGATTCTCTCGGTTCATTAAACCTTGAAATAAGAGAGGTAACAGTTGAGGCTCCTGAAAGTATTGAAGAGTCAATTGCTCAGTTCAATATGACAAGCCAACAATTCTCTGACAGACAGCGTGCATTCAACAATCAACAGCAAGATGACAAGCCTTATTACGCACACACTGATGGTGCTTATGTAAGTGAAGAAATTACTGCTGATTACAGTGGTAGAGTCAGAACAGCTGTTGACGGATTAGACACTTATGTATAAAGGAGGGAAATTAAATGGGCGATTATACAACAGACAGAGTGTTAGGTTCAACCGGTACTAAGTATAATGCAGTATTTACTGATAAAGCTGATAACGCAACTCTTACTCAGGATGACTTTTTAAAGCTTATGATTACAGAGTTAACTCATCAGGATTTCAATAATACAATGGATACAAGTCAGATGGTTAACCAAATGACACAGTTCTCAAATATGCAGGCTATGAAAGAGATGCTTTCATATTCAAGAACAAACTACGCTATGTCTTTAGTTGGTAAAACAGTTACTGCTTCTCGCTACACAGTAAGTGGTGATTTGGATACCACAACAGGTAAAATCGACAAAGTTTCCTTAGTAGATGATGAATTTGTCTTTTATATCGGCAGTAAAAGATATACTCTTTCACAGATTATGACTGTGCAGGATTCAAATTCAACAACTACAATTGACCCAACTAAATTCAGTATTTCATCAAGTGATGTTACTGAAAGCACAGTAAAGCTTAATTGGGAGCTTCCTACAGAAGACGATTTAGTTTCTGCAGGTCTTAAATACAGTATTTATTACACAAAGGGTACAGATTTTAATAGTGTTGATGACATTCTTAAAAATGGTACTTTAGGTGCCGGAGATTTAAAAACTCAAGAAAAAGTCATTACAATGTTAGAAGCAGATACCAGTTATCTTTTCAATATTATTGTTGAAGATAAGGATGGTAAAAAATACTGCTACAACCCAATAAAAGTGCAGACAAAAGCTGCCGAATAATAAGCAGAGTAATTAAAATTTAAGAAAGGTGAGTCTATCATGGATGATATTCGTTTTAAACACTTTTCGCCAATCGTAACAGGTACTCCAGGTGCGGGTCAGGGATTGTATCCGCCTTCAACGAGCACACAAAAGAATGAACCTTCAGTTGCTTTTGCTGATGTGTTGAGAAGCACAATAGAAAAAAACAGTGAAGTGAATTTTTCAAATCATGCTATTAAAAGAGCAGTCGATCATAATATGGACATTACTGATGACGAGCTTAATAGATTAAATGAAGGTGTGCGACTTGCGAGCGAGAAGAACCTTGACGACACTCTGATTCTTGTTGGTGAAAAAGCATTTGTGGTAAGTGTAAAAAACAACACAGTTATCACAACAGTAAACAACAATTCAATTCAAGGCAATGTATTTACAAATATTAACGGAGCTGTAATTGTGTAACTTATTACATAACATTTAAGCCGGACCTTTGGAGGAGGCTTATGGTATCTTGACCGACTGATAGATACCACTTCGTTAAGGGTAAAAAAATTGTCCGAATTAGATTCGGATAGATTTGTTATACTCTTTTTATCCTAATAGGTTACTTATGCATGGCTTCGCATAAGGAGAAATAAATATGAATAGAGCTTTGTTTTCAGGTGTGGCAGGTTTAAAAACCCACCAAACAAAAATGGACGTTATCGGTAATAACATCGCAAACGTTAACACATACGGTTACAAATCACAGCGTGCTGTTTTCAG
>JAZSBI010000256.1:0-8259 GCA_045602345.1 Acutalibacteraceae bacterium
ACTTGTCTTCCTAAGACCGCTTGGGCCCCGACTTAATCCCCGAAGATGGTACGTGGGTTGATGTAGTAGGTATTGTAGGCCCTGACTCAACTAAAAATCTTTCCGGTATCAGATATGCTGAAATGAAAATTTTAGATGAACCCGGTCAGGAATATGTAGAATAAAAAATAAACCCGTTACAAGTTTTTTAGGCTTGTAACGGGTTTTCTCTTATGCAAAAGGATTTTCGGTTTTGTAAGGAAGTGATTTAGGTTGATTGTAACCGATATCAGTTACTCCTAAATATTTGAATACCTCAAAGAGTGCTTTGCCATAGTGACCGAAAGCAACGGCACCGTGGTGGGGGAAGTTACCTTCTATAAGCACATGGCGATAGAATCTGCCCATTTCGTTGATTGCAAATACACCGATACCACCAAAGGAGCGGGTTGCAACCGGAAGAACCTCACCTTGAGCTACATAAGCACGGAGCTTACTGTCAGCAGTGGACTGCAAACGGAAGAAAGTAATATCACCGGGAGCAATATCTCCTTCAAGAGTACCGTTTGTGTATTCTTTGGGAAGTGCTCTTGCCATAATCTTCTGATATTTCATTTCGCAGAATGAAAGCTTGCATGAGGGGGTGTTACCACAATGGAAGCCCATAAATGTATCTGTAAAGCTGTAAGGTGTTTTACCTGCAATTTCTGCATCGTACATATCACGGGGAACAGAATTGTTGATGTCAAGAAGCGTAACTGCATCGTTACTTACACAAGCACCGATGTATTCGGAAAGAACACCGTAAATGTCAACCTCACAGGAAACGGGGATGCCACGTGAAGCAAGGCGGCTGTTTACATAGCAGGGAACAAATTTAAATTCAGTCTGGAATGCTGGCCAGCATTTACCTGCAATTGCAACAAATTCTCTTGAACCCTTGTGAGCTTCAACCCAGTCTAGAAGAGTAAGCTCATACTGAGCAAGTTTTTCAAGAATCTCGGGTTTCTTATTACCTGCACCAAGTTCGTTTTCCATATCTTTAACAACGTCAGGGATTCTTTCGTCACCTGCGTGTGCATTAAAGGATGCGAAAAGGTCAAGTTCGCTGTTTTCTTCAATTTCAACACCTAAATCGTGAAGACATTTGATGGGAGCATTACAAGCAAGGAAATCCTGAGGACGAGGACCGAAAGAAATGATTTTAAGGTTTTTAAGAGCGATAATGGCTCTTGCAATAGGAATAAAATCATTAATCATTTTAGCACACTCTACTGCATTACCAACAGGATATTCGGGTATGTAAGCCTTGATATTTCTTAGTTTAAGGTTGTAGCTTAAGTTAAGTACGCCACAGTATGCATCGCCTCTGCCGTCAAGAAGGTCATTTTGGCTTTCTTCCGCTGCAGCACAGTACATAACAGGACCGCCGAAGTGCCTTGCCAGAAGAGTTTCTGCAGATTCTGGACCAAAGTTACCAAGATAAATTACAAGTGCGTTACAGCCTGCGTTTTTAACATCTTCGCAAGCTTTAAGCATATCTTTTTCATTTTCAATGCAAACAGGACATTCGTAAATTTCGCCATGTTTTGCATATTCTTTCACTATAGCAGAGCGTCTGCCCTCGGAAAGAGTCATGGGGAAACAATCACGGGAAACTGCTACAATACCCAGTTTTACTTGAGGCATATTAATCATAATTATTACCTTCCTTAAAAGTATTAAATAACAAACTTATTTTACGATATTTTTCCTTTGTATGTCAATACAAAAAACATTTAAAAGGGCTGCAAAAAAGATGCAGAACGGACAAACCGAGCAAAAACAAGGCTTCAGACTTGTTTTTGGTTACCCGAAGGCGTACAGAGGTACGCCGAGTGGCGAGATTTGTTCGTAGCATAAAACATTAATTTTAGCGTTTTGAAAATTTTAGATATATTAATGGGGTTCTTACAAGCTTTTGTCCTGTAGAACCCCGTTGTCGTATATGGTTTTATGCGGTCTGCGCTTTTTTACAGTTTTTTTTAATAAACCTTAATCCATTCAATATCAGGCACATCTCTTGAAGAGGTGATGCGAATTTTAATTACATCAGTTTCACATTCTTCGATTTTAAGAATTTTTCTGCTTCCGATTGTTGTGCCTTGAGCTACTTGTTTATATAATCCGTTATCATCCTTAATGAAAACAGAAAAACTTTCAATTCTTTGTCCTTCACTTATTCTTTCAGCTAACTCAATATACTTTATAGTTTCCTTTTTATTGAGTTTCAAAGTGTATTCTGGTTGAGTTTCCCCATAACCGGAAAGAGTTTCAAATTCAATACCATCTGCAAGATTTTGGCTGAACTCCGTCCTTAACATATTACCCAATTCTTTTAATCTTTCCAAATCTCTTGGGTCGAATTTGCCGTTTGGCATGGGGGGAATATTAAGGTTAAATGTTGAGTTGTTGCCAACTGTATTTATGTATGTTTTGAAAAGCCTTTCTAAAGAATGAGGTTCTTCGTCTTTATGGTAGAACCAACCGGGTCTTATGGACATATCAGTTTCTGCAGGTGCAAAAACAAGACCCTTTGAATACATTATTTGCTGAATAGAACCAATTGTTAGATCAGTATTATATGAAAACTCAAGGCTGCCTTCCATTAAAGCACCATTTGTCTGCGGTTCGTTATATGGACAAAGCTCCATAGGTACAACCGCCCATTGGGCAAAAGGTGCTTTACCTGCTTCATTACCGCACCATCGGATTGTTCCGCCGTCCTGGAAAATGTTTGCTTTGGGTTGCAGCTTTTTTACAAGGTCAAAATAGCCTTGCATATCATAAACCTGTTTTTTACCATTAGGGCCTTCACCACAAGCACCATCAAACCATACGTGGAAAATTTCACCATAGTTTGTAAGAAGCTCTGTGAGTTGGTTTTTATAATATGTATTATATTCGTCAGTACCGTAGTATTTTGAGTTTCTGTCCCAAGGGGAAAGGTAAAAACCGAATTTAAGACCGTGTTTTTTACAAGCTTCTGCGGCTTCTTTTATAATATCACCATTACCATTTTTCTAGGGACTGTTTTTCATACTGTGCTCAGTATATTTTGTTTGCCAAAGGCAAAAACCGTCGTGGTGCTTTGCAGTTAGAACCATTCCTGTCATACCCGCATCTTTAATTGCTTTTGCCCATTGGTCACAGTCAAGCTCTGTTGGGTTAAAAATAGCAGGGTCTTCGGTGCCGTCACCCCATTCAAGATTTGTGTATGTATTAGGGCTGAAATGCACGAAAGCATAAAATGGGGTTTCTCTTAAATGCCTTAATTGATTTTCGCTTGGTTTTACGTGTGCAGCATTTTTCAAAAATTCTTTAAATTCCATTTTTATTACCTTCAGTTAATGTGTTTTGTTTTCTGAATACTAACCACACCATAAGAACTGCTGCGGAAAGGATTGCCATAGAGTGCTGGAAACCATAATTTCCAAAAAGGTGTAAGCAATCCGGTGTACCCACAAGCAGATATACTATGTTTATATATGCCACAAAGAAAAGTAATAAAAATGAGTAATATTTTTCAATGTGGATTTTTGAAGCATTTAATCCGTAGAGTTTTACAATAACTGCAACAAAGCCTATTGCAAACAATGTAGCTATAACTGTTGCAAAAATCATATAGTCCGAGTCCTCATATCTTACAAGAACGGGTCTTACGATATTAACGCCAACCATAAACAATGTGCCAAGAATGAATGTGAGAATTGCTTTGGGTTTTTCGGGAACTTTTTGGAAAGCAAGTTCGGTAACATCCATTTGGGGGTTGAGTTTTAAAATGAAAGCAGTAATTATTCCACCTGCAATAAAACCTGTGAAATATTCCCAACAACCCCATGCATAGAAAAATTCGGGAAGGTAAGAGGGGTGTAATTCGTGGTAACCACCGTTTCCGAAATAAAAGAAAAGGTCAGCAACTGTAATACCTATTGCAAAGGCGGAGCAAACCACTGCCCCTGTTTTTGCAGAAATCTTGTCTTTAATAATAAAGCGTACTGTCAAAAGAGAGGCAATTGCTTTAATTGTGGCGGTAATAACATCACAGGACTGAAAATAATTTCTGCCACCGTCAATTTTCTTCGCCCAGGAAACATCCTTGAAATGTTCCATATAAAGCTCATAGGCAGAACCGTCGATATCTTGTATTTTTAAGCCTTTTTCGAAAAGATCGGCAGCTTCAGGCTGAACTGTATTAAGAATAAAGGGTGAAATAACTGCACTTGCAATTAAATCGGTTATGTAGAAAACAGCAAGAAGAATAACAAAATCTTTTAGCTTCCATTGCTTTTCACTAAATCCTCGACCAAGCATTATACCGAAAAGGGAGGCAAGTCCAAAACCTAGACAAAGCATTAAAAATATTGCAGAACCAACCGATGTATAAACATCGCTGCCACCGATTGACCAATCCTCTGCATCGTAAATTATGCCTGTTATTTGGCTTAAAAGCGTTCCCCAGCCCGGCGTTGTGAGCATAAACGTAAGTGCTGTAAGAGAAAGCCAACCGATATCAAATTTCTGGCGGCTGCCTTTAACCACAACAATAAACATTGTGAAAATAAAGCCAGCATTAAGAAGACCCCATGATGAACCCCATCCGTGTTCGCCTCTGACACGCCACAAAAGTCCCATAAGTAGTGCACCTAAAAGGATTGTTAAAGTATTTTTTAATATTGTATTTTCTTTTTTCATTTTATCACCCTTTTCAAAGAGTTAGTTATACTTGAATTATACTTTAAATAATGTTTAAATGCAACTTTAACAATGTGTGAATTTGTTGAAAAAATTAAAAAAATATGCTATTCTAAATTTGTAAAGTGAAAGGTGGGGGTGCTTTATGGCAAAAGTTAAAGGTAAAAAAGTTAAAAAGGTTCTTATAGGATTTTTAATAGTAGTTTTGGTTGTTGCAGTTGTGACTGTAGTTGTAAATACTATTTTAACTCATAACCTTATCAAAGTTGGTAGCTCCTATAATAAAGTTAAAATTGAAAATCAACTTGTTCCTCAAAAGGATGAGAACGGTTATTGGTATTTTACAACCGATGGGGATTTTAAGGTAATGCACCTTACAGATATTCATATCGGTAGTGGCTGGATGTGCCATGGCAGAGATAAAAAGACACTTAATGCCGTTGCTACTATGATTACAAAAGAAAAACCTGATTTGGTTATTGCAACAGGTGATATTGCTTACCCCGTACCTTTTCAGGCAGGTACTTTCAATAACTACACCAGTGCAAAGGTGTTTGCAAACCTTATGGAAAGTCTTGGTGTTTATTGGACGGTAACCTTTGGCAATCATGACGCAGAGCCTTATTCTTATTTTGACAGAGAAGCAGTTGAAGAATTTTATTCAGATGAGAATTATAAATATTGCTTGTTCCAGGAAGGTCCTGAGGGTGTGGACGGTAACTGTAACCACGTTATTGAGGTTAAAAACTCAAAGGGCATTATTACTCAGGGGTTAATTTTAATTGACTCTTTGTCCTATGTGGATGACCGTATGATTACAAGCTGGAAAGGAACTTATGACAATATTCACGATAATCAGGTTGAATGGTATGAATCTGAAATTCAGAGAATGAATGCCGAAAATAAAGAAGTTAACAAAAATGCAGAAACTGTTAAAACACAGGCGTTCTTCCACATTCCTCTGGTTGAGTTGAGTGATGCTTGGAAAGAATTCCAAGAAAATGATTTTAAAGATACCGAAGATTTTAAATATATATATGGTATAATAGGTGAGGGTGGCAGAAGAGTTTATTGTGGTTTTGGCGAAGATAAGCTTTTTGAGAAAATGCTTGAACTCGGTTCAACAAAAGCTATGCATCACGGTCACGACCATTATAATAATCTAACTGCTGAATACAAGGGCATCATATTCAGTTGTGGTTACAGTATAGATTACCTTGCATACATAGGTGTTTCAAAAGAGGGTTCACAAAGAGGTTGTACCATGATTACTTACAAACCCGATTCTACATTTACAATTGATAAATACAATTACTATTCAGATAGATATAATATTGATGGTTTCACTCGTGAAGAGGTTACAATGCAGTTTGGAGATGTGAAATATCAGGTAGAAGATGAATAATAAGGAGGGAAACTTAATGAAAAAGTTTAAAACTATTGTTTGGGGTCTTGTTCTAGTCGTAGTTGGCGTGGTAGTTGCCTTAAATGCCCTTGAAATTACAGATATAGATATATTCTTTGAAGGTTGGTGGACTCTTTTCATAATTGTACCTTGCTTTATAGGAATATTTACATCGGCAGATAAAACAGCGAATATAGTAGGTGTTTTGGTTGGTGTATTCCTGCTACTTTGTTGTCAGGATATTTTAGAATTTTCTTTGCTTTGGAAATTAGGTATTCCTGTAATAATTGTGGTGATTGGTTTGAAAATGATTTTCGGTGGACTGTTTAAACAAAAAAGTGAAAAAATAACAAAACATATAAAAAACAATGGTGCAAATATTGAAAAGTTCGGAGCAACATTTTCAGGTTCTGAGACGAATTTTTCAGGTCAGATGTTTTATGGTGCAGAACTTTATGCATTGTTTGGTGGAGTAACCTGCGACTTAAGAGAGGCCTTTATTGAACAAGACTGTGTTATTAAAGCTAATGCGATTTTTGGTGGGATTGATATCTTGGTTCCTGAAGGAGTCAATGTTAAGGTTCACTCAACTTCAATTTTTGGTGGAGTTGACAGTAAAAAACACCAGAATTCTTCCGGGAATTCATACACAATCTTTGTTCACGCCAATTGTATCTTCGGTGGTGTTGATATTAAATAATAAAAACATTCCAACTCTTTATGAGTTGGAATGTTTTTTTATGCGTTTTTCAAATACAAAGAAACATATACACAGTGCCAAGAACGTTATACCCCAGGAAATAGGGTAGGAGAGATATAAATTCCATAGTTCCTGTTTTAATGGGTAACCTGTATAAAGCCAAAGCACCCTTATACCGCAAGCTCCTAAAAGCGTTATTATCATTGGCTCAAGAGATTTTCCCATACCACGAATCTGATAACCTGAAACATCCATTAAACTACAAAGGAAATATGTTGCCATCATTATATAAAGTCTTTGTTTACCTATTTCAATAACGTCAGCTTCTGTGGTAAAAATACCAATAATATATTCAGGGAAAATGAATCCGATAGCACCGAGGCAAATACTTAATGCGAAAGCAAAGCCTAAGCACAGAAAATATATTTTTTTGAGGTTTTCGTATCTTTTTGCACCCATATTCTGTGAAGTGAATGTCATAGCGGTCTGAGCTACCGCATTGGTACAGGTGTAGATTATGGCATCTGCATTTTGTGCAGCGGTATTTCCTGCCATTGCAACAGAACCGAAAGTGTTGATTGTGGATTGTATAAGCACATTTGAGAATGAGAAAAGACTGCTTTGGAAACCGGCGGGAAGCCCGATTTTAACGATATCTATTAGTTCTTTTTTGTGGATTCTGATTTTTTTGAAGTTTAGTCTGCAAGCATTTTCTATGTGTTTTAGTCTTACAACAATAAGGATTGCAGAAATATATTGAGCGACTATTGTAGCTATTGCGACACCTGCTACGTCAAAATGGAATCCTACCACAAGTACAACATTAAGTATCACGTTTATAAGTCCGGTAAAACCCAAAATTATAAGCGGACGTTTTGTGTCACCTGTGGCACGTATAATAGAGGCACCGAAATTGTAAACTAAAGAGCCGGGAGCTCCTAAAAAATAGATTTTTAAATAAAGGTTTGCAAGTGGCAATACGTTTGTAGGAGTACCCATAAGAGCAAGAAATTTATTTGATAAAAAGAAACCGAAAACTCCAACAGCAAAGCCGGATGCTATGCTGATTGCCATAGCCGTGTGGACGCTTTTATGAATTTTATCGTTTTCATCTGCGCCTATATTTCTCGCAGTAACAACACCCGCGCCTGTTGAAAGACCAACGAAAAGATTGACTATCAGGTTAACGAGGGAACTTGTTGAACCTACTGCCGCGAGTGAGTTGCTACCGGCAAAACGACCAACAACCATAACGTCTGCTGCATTATAAATAAGTTGAAGGACACCTGTTAACATAAGGGGAATTGAAAATAATAAAATCTTTTTGAAGAATGGTCCCGTTGTCATATCAAGAATGCCTCTTTTATTCAAAAAACCACCTCCGTAAAAAAATAATCGCAAAAGTATTATATACTATTCTTGAAAAAAATCATTATTTTTA
>JAZSBI010000257.1:0-6384 GCA_045602345.1 Acutalibacteraceae bacterium
TATCGCAAATTCTTCTCTCGCTTCAATAAAATAAAAATTACCATACCCTGATATAACAAGGTACGGTAAACGAATGTGCAATTCGCAGTTCACAACATCACTTTGCACTTTGCGTTTTGCACTTTACATTTTATTCCCGTCCCTTATTTTCAGGGGAATTAACTCCCCTTCACGTCAGGTACATTTTGTAAGTTTATTATACAATATATTTTAAAAATAATCAATGAATAGAAAGTAAATAATAGAGAAAAATATAAGCAAAGAATAAAGAATTGCGAAGCCTATCACTCTTTTTTGCTTGCAAAAAGGAGGGGGGACCATTCTACAATGGGTAAATTCTCTGATTATGTAAAATCCGAGCAGTTTTGTTCTTTTTTATAAACAGTTCGAACGGAATGGTGGGTGGTACCTCTGTACTGTTTTCCATAACTTTGTACCACCCACCGCTAACGCGCCCCCCTCCTTTTTCGTTGCACGAAAAAAGAGGGATAATAAACGCACTAAATTTACACTTAGGAGAAGCTTATGGATTCAAAAAATTACCAACAACTCGTATCTGACACCACCCCAAAATCCCCGCTTTTAAAGGATTGCCTTTTAGCCTTTCTTTTTGGTGGCTCAATCTGTTGTTTCGGTGAGCTTTTAAAAATGCTTTACACTAATGTAGGCTTAACCGAAGATGAAGTAAAGCTCGCCGTACCCGTAACCCTTATAGCTATTACAGCAATTCTTACAGCTACAGGCACCTTTGCAAAAATTGCAAAATACGCAGGTGCAGGTACAGCCGTACCCATTACAGGCTTTGCAAATTCCGTTGTGTCCCCTGCTGTTGAATTCAGTGCAGAGGGTAAAATTTTAGGCACAGGTGCAAAAATGTTCAACCTTGCAGGACCTGTTATAGTCTATGGTTGCTCTGCAGCAAGCCTTTGCGGGCTTATTTATTATCTGTTTTTAAAATAATATTATTGATTTAATTGTCCGTATATGATATATTCAGTACGGATAATTAAATTTTTAACAAGGATGTGTTTTTATGAGCAGAAATGCAATCTATGGTGCAGGCTCACTTGGTACTGTTCTTGGTGCATACATCACCAAAAACGGTGGTCAGGTAGACCTTATTAACAGAAACAAGGCTCACGTTGAAATTCTTAATACCAAGGGTGCAAAAATCACCGGTACAGTTGATATGACAGTTCCCGTAAAGGCTATCACTCCCGAACAGATGGAAGGCAAATACGATGTTATTGTGCTTCTTACAAAGCAGTTACATAACAAAGAGGTTGTTACAATGCTTAAGGATTTCCTTAGCGAAACAGGTGTTATTGTAACCCTCCAGAATGGTATCCCCGAGCCGGGTATTGCAGAAATAGTTGGTGCAAACCACACAATGGGCTGTGCTGTTGAATGGGGTGCAGCACTTATTGAGCCCGGTGTTTGTGAGCTTACAAGTGCCCCCGACAGCCTTTCCTTCCACATGGGTAAATTAGAGGGCATTACAGATAGCCAGGTAAAAATGGTTAAGGATTTACTTGAGCTTATGTGCCCCGTACATGAGGAAGAAAACCTTATGGGCGCCCGTTGGTCAAAGCTCCTTATAAATGCTACCTTCTCAGGTCTTGGCACAGTTGTTGGTGGTGTTTTCGGTAATGTTTCCGAAGATAAGGATGCACAGAAGGTTGCCATCCGTTGTATGAAGGAATGTATTGATGTTGGTCACGCAACCGGTACAGAGTTCGCACCCGTTCAGGGTAAAAATATCGTTGGGCTTTTCTACTACAAAGGTGCTCTCAAACGTGCTCTGGGCTGTAAGCTTCTTCCTATCGCTATGAAAAAGCACAGACTTATTGAGCCCTCAATGCTTCAGGACCTTAAAAAAGGCAAGCCCTGCGAGGTAGATGCAATTAATGGTGTTGTTTGTGAATTCGGAAGAAAACACAACATCCCCACTCCCATTAACGACAAAATCGTTGAAATCATAAAAAAAATACAGAACGGTGAATTAAAAGCCGAAAAAGCAAACATCAAACTTTTTGATGAGCTTCTTTGATTTTTCATAAAAAGCAACCCCTTAGAAAGCAAAAGCGATCTAAGGGGTTTTATTAAAACTGGAAGTATATAAACGGGTTTGCATTTGTATAAGCTACGCACAAAACAAATAAAACAAATGTTATAAAAATAATCAGACCGCTTAACTTGCTTAAATCAAGTATGGGGTAAAAATCATTAGTTTTATCAGAATCTGTTTTCTTTGCTTTAATAAAGCAAACAATTTCCCATATAACAATAACACAAATTCCGAAAACAGCCCAGGTGTACAGCTGTGAAATCCCCTTTTCCCAAATAAACATTCTTTTAAGAACATCTATGGCTGTTGTTAAATTTTCTGCTCTGAAGAAAACCCAACAGATGCACACAAAAGCATAGGTTATAAAAACCGAAAAAGCTGACCCTACAGTGGTTGGCTTTTTGTTTTTTCTATGCTTCATCCACAGCTTATGCACACAAAGAGCCAGGCCGTGCAACAAGCCCCAGATAATAAAAGTGTAATTTGCACCGTGCCACAAACCACCTAAAACCATAGTTATTAAAAGGTTAATGTATGTACGGGTTTTACCTTTTCTGTTACCACCCAAGGGTATATATAAATACTCCTGCAGCCAGGTGGAAAGGCTGATATGCCACCTTTTCCAGAATTCCGTCATATTTTTGGACAAATACGGCAAATTAAAATTGGGCTTAAAATCGTAACCAAAGCATTTTGCAACACCTATTGCCATATCGGAGTAGCCTGAGAAATCACAGAAAATCTGTATTGAGTAAGCTACAACCGCAAGAATTACCGTTGCAGAGGAAAAAGCCAATGGTTTTGCAAAAACATCGTCAACAAAAACAGATAAATTATCTGCAATAACCAATTTTTTGAAAACACCTATAACAAAAATCTGGCCGCCCTTTGCTAAATCGCAAAGCTTTAATTTATGGTTACTTGTAAGCCGGGGTAAAAAGTCTGATGCTTTAACAATGGGACCTGCCACCAGCTGAGGAAAGAAAGCAATATATAAAGCAACATCCTTAAGGGAGTGACTTTTCAGCTTCCCTCTTAAAACATCTATGGTATAGCTCATAGACTGGAAGGTGTAGAAAGAAATACCCACAGGCAAAATAATATTCAACGTCCCTGCTGCTTCAATGCCTGTCAAAGCCATAAAGGATGACACAAAGAAGTTGAAATATTTAAAAAAGCCTAATACGGCTAAAGGCACAGCAACACCAATAAATGTAAATAATTTCCGTTTAATATTCCTTTCAATATTCCTTGCACAAAGCCAGGCGGTTATTGTAAGGGCTGCCATTAAAAGGCAAAATCTGAAATCCCACCAACCATAAAAAATGTAGCTTGCAACTAAAAGAATACCGTGCTTGAAATTCAACTGTGCTTTTGCAGAAAGCTTTTTGCAGATATGCTCACAATTAAATACCAGAACAAGTCCATACGTAACGATAAAGAAAACAATAAAACTAATACTTGAAAAACTCATTTCTCGTTTTCCTCCGTTATATAATTGTACAATTCATGGGCAATAACACTGTGACCGTGCTTATTTATATGACCAACACCAACCCCTGTGTTTGAAAAGCCCTGTAACAAGGTATGGTTTTGCTCGTAGAAATTCACAAAGCCCTCATACATATCAACAAAGCCTATGTCATATTTATCGCAAATGCTTTCAAAAATCACTCTTTGCTCAGAGGTTTCTTTTTCAATAATATTTCCGCTGTAATCAATTTCCAGATGTGGTATGTAGGCAATAATCAACCTGCAACCGTTATTTTTTGCAATTTCACTACTTTTTTTCATAACAGCATCAAGAGCTTTTTCATATTCCACCATTACATTTTCGTCTGATTCACCTGTTTTTGGGGCTGAGCCTGATGCTTTTTCACTTCCACTTATATTGAGTGTGGGCAACTTTTCATTTTCCAGAACATTTGAAAGCTGTGCATATAAACGCCTGAACAAATCACTTTTTTGCAGATAATATATTAACCCGGTGTCATGTGACGGAAGGTAATCCAATGTATCATTTTTTACAGCTTCCAGCTCACTCAAGGAAAGATTTACATCAACAGTCTCAATAATAATATATTTTTGCGGATTAAACTCCTCAACTGCACTTTCAAGGTTACGTAAGCACCTTTGAAATGTGTGACCCGATGTACCTATATTATAAAAATACATTTGGTTTTCATCACCAGAAAACTTATCATTCAATAAATATGTATAATTCTCTTTTTCGCCAACATTGAAGGCTTCCGTATGGGAAGAGCCCATAACCAAAGCATCAATTTTTTCACCTTTGGGCTTATAAGTATTCACAAAACCATTCTCATCTGTCCTGACTTTTGCAAAACCTTCCGTGCATTTAACGGAATAAGAGCCTTTTTCCCAGGAATAATCAGTTGCCCCACTTGGGTTAGTATAGTGAATGGGTAAATTATAGTAAAAAGCACAAAAGCCCGACATAATGCAAAAAGCAACCAGCAGGGCAACAAAGGCTTTTAAAAACCAAATGATTTTTTTCTTCATTTAAAACACCATAAATAAAAGTTTTATTAATTGTACTACAAAAGCATATAAAAGTAAATAATCTGTTTTAACAGTGAATTTTTAAAAGTAATTTACTAAAAATATTACCGGAAATTTTTTAAAAGGACGAATTTTATGCCACAAAGAATCGGAAAATATACAATAGAATTACCAAACACTCCATCAATTATAGGCTATGCGGCAGTAGTAGGGCAAAAGGAAGCAGAAGGTCCTTTGGGAAAAGCCTTTGATAAAACCTGCAAGGATGCCTTTTTCGGAGAAAAAACCTTTGAAAAAGCGGAAACAAAAATGCAGAAAATCACCATTGAAACTGCTGTAAAAAAATCGGGACTTTCAAAAGCAGATGTTCAGATTGCCTTTGCAGGTGACCTTTTGAACCAATGTATAGGCTCATCCTTTGATATGAGGGATTTGGGCTTTCAGTTTGCAGGACTTTACGGGGCTTGCTCCACAATGGCTCTTTCCCTTGCTCTTGCAGGTGTTTTTGTGGATTCGGGAGCTGCAAAAACAGCCCTTGCCGCTGCATCCTCACACTTTTGCTCAGCGGAAAGGCAGTACCGTTTTCCCCTTGAATATGGTGGTCAGCGTAGCCCTGCAAGCCAATGGACAGTTACAGGGGCAGGTGCTGCGGTGGTATCGGAAAACCAAAAAAACACGCCACATATTGAAAAAGTCATATTCGGCTCTGTACGTGATTTAGGCATAACCGATGTTAACAATATGGGTGCTGCAATGGCACCTGCAGCGGCACAGACTATCGGTGATTTTCTTAAAGATACCAAAACACAACCCGATGATTATGATTTAATCCTGACAGGTGATTTAGGCTCAACAGGCTCTGCACTTTTAAAGGAATTAATGAAAAAAGAATATTGCACCGACATAAGCAATGTCCACAAGGACTGCGGTACAATGATTTTTGATTTAGAAAAACAAGATGTGCATTCAGGGGGCTCGGGCTGTGGTTGCTCTGCAAGTGTTGTATGCTCGTATATTTTAAACAAATTAAAAAACAAAGAGCTTAACAAGGTTCTTTTTGTAGGCACAGGAGCTTTGCTCTCCCCTACCTCATCAATGCAAAAGGAAAGCACCCCGGGAATAGCACATGGAGTGGTGCTCACTGCGTGAAAACGCAATTAGAGTTGCCCCCTACCATTCCCCATTCATAAAAGTAACGCAAACAAACGGAGGTATTATGAATAAACAACAAACTTTACAAAACCTATCAAACGTAACCAAAACCTATTTAAGAATTTCACAGTTAAAAACTGTTTTGACGGTATTCTTAGTAGGTTACACTTTAATGAAAATCATAAAAACTGTAAAAGAGTAAAAACTGTAAAGAACAGAATTAAGTTTCGCAATATATAAAGTCAAAAGAATAAAGTTGCTGTAATTTAAACCTTCCTTCGAAGGAAGGGGGACCATCTTGAAAGCATTGAAAATTACAACTTGTCCCAAACGACCCTACCGTAAAACAATTTAATACAGTGGGGCGGAATGGTGGAAGGTTCTCTACGCGAGTCCTCGAGCGTAGTTGAAGCAAAGCTTCAATTGTAATACATCGTAAGGTATAGGCTTGCCTGTACCTCAGAACATATAAATTCAAAGCATTTAGTTTATTACAGTTTCACCTTAGGTGAAATGACGCTCAAGAGTTCGCGTCAAGAACTCTCCACCGCCCGACCAACTTTATTCAAACATTTTATTCATCACACGCTTAAAACTAAATTCAAATATACAAAAATCAAAAGGCGGTCCCCCTCTCTTTG
>JAZSBI010000258.1:0-2588 GCA_045602345.1 Acutalibacteraceae bacterium
CAGTTGCTATTGAAGAGGCTTCAAAATAAGAACCTGAAATGCCTTGCATGTCAGAACCTTGTTACTCGCAAGGCTCGTAATAATTAGACAAATAAAGGGTTTTCAGCCTTTTAGTAAAAATCACCTGTTCAGAAACGAACAGGTGATTTTTTGTGCTTTTAGGGCTCAAAAACTTAGCTTCGTATGTACTACAGTTGTAGAGCGTCTTATTTTTCGGAGTATGTGAGCAGAACTGAGAGTCAACATATAAATTAGATTTCATCAATTAAAAAATATGTATTCCGGGAGAAAGGTTGTATGTCTTTCCTTCGATAACTGCAGCAGATTCAACAGGAGTGTTGATTTCGTAGTTGACTTTACCGTTTTCGTGCCACCAACGGGAGGACACTTTGCCGTTGACTGTGTCAATTTCAGCCTTGAACCAATCAATTCTGTCATCCGCTATGGGTGCAAAATATATTTTTGCAAAGCCGGGTGCATCCTCAACGGTGTTGATGCCTGCCATAACACTGTACATCCAGTCACCGACCGCACCGTATGCATAATGATTATAGGAGTTCATCGAGGCGGGCCAGATATCGCCGTTGGGTTTTATGCCGTCCCAGTGCTCCCATATAGTAGTGGCACCCTTAGTGATGGGGTATAGCCACGAGGGGTATTCTTTTCTCAGAAGCAGAGTATATGCAAGGTCTGCATATCCGTAGCGTGATAAAACGTGCAGGATATAGGGTGTGCCCACAAAGCCTGTCTGTATCATATCACCTTGCCTGTGGATAAGTTTAACAAGAGAATCGGCTACAGCCTGCGGTTTATCTGTAAGCTCAAACTGAAGAGCCATTATATGCTCGGTCTGGGTTTTAAAATCATCACGGAATTCTTTGATAAATGCACTGCGGATGTTTTTGTGCAGTTCTTCATAAGCCGAAACATCTCTTCCGAGCACCTTGCCCATTTTAACAAGCAGCTTTACCGTGTTGGCGTAATAGGCAGAGGCAACAATATCGTCACGGGTCGGACCTTTGACTTTTCCGTATTTTCCGCCAAGCTCCAGCCAATCGGCATAGTGGTCACCGCCAATCCATAAATTGGGCTTAGTGGTTTGGTGTGATATATAATCTACCCATTTGCAAACAGGCTCAAAGAGATTTTCTAAAATTTCAGTATCCGCATAGGTCAGATAACATTGCCACGGACAGATAGCGATTGCATCGCTCCAGGCTGTACTGATTTTCGGCTTACGGGGATATATGGATGGTATGAAGTCGGGAACAGCACCGTTTTCGTATTGCTCAGCCTTCATATCATTCAGCCACTTCTTGAAAAACTTGAGCACATTATAGTTATAGCTGGCGGTACGGACAAATACCTGAGCATCACCGGTCCAGCCTAATCTCTCGTCACGCTGAGGACAGTCGGTGGGAATATCGAGAAAATTGCCCTTCTGTCCCCAGATGATATTGCTGATTAACTGGTTGAGCATAGGGTCAGAACTCTCCATATATCCTGTACGCTTCATATCGCTGTGCACCACTATGGCGGTGAAGTTTTCAGGGTGAATCTCAGCAGGATATGCATCAACCCTTACATATCGGAAGCCATAGAAGGTGAGGTTAGGCTTGTATGTCTGTGCGCCATCTTTACAGGAATATTTATAGAGTGCTTTTGCTTTGCGGTAGTTTTTGTTATAGAAATTACCTTTTTTATCAAGAATTTCACCAAAGGAAAAGGCCACTTTTTTGCCTTTCTTTGCATTTACGGTGAATTCAAGATAGCCTGTAATATTCTGACCGAAATCCAATATAGTTTCTCCTTTGGGTGTATGGAGAATCTCTTTTACGCTCAGACGCTCCTGTTCCGTCACGGTTTCGCCTTCCTGGAGTATCAGAAGATTTTGAGAATTATCTTTTGTAATTGATGCACGGTATTTAAAAACAGGTGTGCGGGCAGCGTTGTATTTGATTCCGTTATATAAATGGCAAAACCGAAGATTGCTTTTTGCAACAAGCCAGCTTTCGTCTGTGCTGATATCCTCTTCGGTACCGTCGGTATAGACAATGTGTAACTGAGCAATAATTGCTTTAGGCTGAGGATCTTTAAGCCGCCAGAACCAGCCTTCGGCAAGCTCTAAAATCAGAGTATTATCTTCTTTTAAAAGGTGAGTTACATCATAGGCTTGTACCTGCAGACGGTTATGATAGGAGGTCCATCCGGGAGCCATAATAAAATCACCCACACGCTGACCGTTAAGAGTTGCTTCATAGACACCTCGTGCTGTTATGTATAGAGTGGCAGAGTCAGATTTCTTACCGATAGAAAAATCCTTTCTGAAAAGGGGACATACCTTGCCCATATTATAGGCAGGACATATCCAGTTAGCCTTTAACATTGCAATCACCTCGTTGCTTTTATTTTAACAAAAAGCGGAAGGTATTTCAATATCAGATTGTGTATTCCTGATCTTTACAAATCCTCCTTACCATCCGAAACTTTACAAAACTTTACAACAGCAGAATACACCAGGATACAACAAGTACCTTTTATGGGCAATTTAAGGCATAAAACCCATTAAAAACACCCCTGAAAACACC
>JAZSBI010000259.1:0-7099 GCA_045602345.1 Acutalibacteraceae bacterium
AATTCAGAGTGGAAAAGTGATTGTCCGATAGTACCTGCCTTCGAAGGCGGGGGGACCGTCTTTTGATAGATAAATTAATAGGATAAAGTGTAAAGCGGACCTAATATAAAATTTAAAAATAAAGTTTAGCGGAACGGTGGGTGGTTCTTGACGCGACCAAAGGAGTGTCATTGAATTGAAAATTCAACTGTAATGCACTTGAACCACAGAGTGAATATATTCAGAACAAAAAGTTTGTTACAGTTCCACCTGTGGTGGAATGTTGCTTCGCAACAAGAACCTTCCGTCACGAAAAATCAAGATTTTTCGCGCCACCTTCCTTCGAAGGAAGGCTCAAAATGCATCAACAAAAAATGTTCTCGGTAAATGTATTGTTTTTAATGGTAAAGTGTTGTAAAGATTTTAGTTTATGATATAATTTTTCAATAGGAGTTGATTTTATGACTAATAAAGAAAAAATGCACTCAGGGTTAATATATTACCCCAGTGGTGACGATATAATGGTTGAGCAGTTAGGTTATGTTAACAAGCTTTATGATTTTAATATGACAAGACCCACCGAGCTCCAAAAAAGAGCGGCTATGCTCAAAGAGATGTTTGCGGAAATAGGGGAGGATTGCTACATAGAGCCACCATTCCACGCTAACTGGGGTGGTCACCATGTGCATTTTGGTAAATCTGTTTATGCTAATTTCGGACTTACCATGGTGGATGATACTCACATTTACGTTGGCGATTACACCATGTTCGGGCCCAATGTTGTTGTTGCCACTGCAGGACATCCTATTTTACCAGAACTACGTGAAAAAGCATATCAATACAATATGCCTGTTCACATCGGCAGAAATTGCTGGATCGGTGCAGGTGCAATTATTTTACCCGGTGTTACAATTGGTGATAACACAGTTATCGGTGCAGGTAGCGTTGTTACAAAAGATATTCCTGCAAATGTTGTAGCAGTAGGAAATCCCTGTAAGGTGCTTCGTGAAATCAGCGACCACGACAGAGAGTTTTATTTTAAAGACAGAAAGATTGATTATGATAATCTTTAAAATGCTGAAACATGGAGCGGCACAGGATTATTATAAAAATGTTGACGAATATTGTAGAATTATGTATAATCAAATTAACCTTTAAAAGGGGAGGAGAATGAAAATGGGATTTTTCAAAAATAAAAACACTCAGAATATGAGCGAAAGACAGAAGCTTACCTCAAGATATAATAATGCAAGACATAATATTTTGCTTGTGGTTGCATTCACAGTAATAAACAGTGTTTTGCTTTTTATAGGTAGTGATTCATATTTCCTTTTTTCAGCGGCAATTCCTTACTATCTGGTAATGTATGGTTTGTACTTTACAGGAAGGTTGCCTGCAGACTGGTATGAGGGTGTTGATGCTGATTTGGTATCTGATCCCGATTCGGTGCTTTATGTTTTCGTAGCCATTGCAATTATTATTGTTGCTTTTTATGCTCTTACATGGTTCCTTTCAAAAAAACATGGCTACGGTTGGTTAATTGCAACACTTTTGCTGTTCCTTGCAGATACTTTTGCTATGTTTACTTTAACAGGCTTCGCACCGGATATGATTTTTGATTATGTATTTCATATTTGGGTAATTGTTTCCCTTGTAAGCGGTATTATTGCTGTAATCAATCTCAAAAAATTGCCTGAAGAACAGCCCTTTGTTGTACAAGAGGGTCAAACTTACAGCTATATTCCTCAAACAGAAATGCCCATTGAAAACAACATGAATTACACTCCTGTTGAAACAAATGTTGAAGAAACAGAAAATACTCAGGAAATAAATGAATAAGTTTATTAAGAACAAAAAACCTCAACCTTTCAGTCGGTTGAGGTTTTTGTTATTCAATAGCTTCAATATCGTAAGGAGTTGTTTGGTAAACGAAATAGTTAAGCCAGTTGGAATATAGAAGATTTGCATGAGAACGCCAGGTGTTTAAAGGTGCTTTTGTTATGTCGTTATTGGGAAAATAATTTTTGGGCATCTTTATATCCAGACCGGCATCCTTGTCACGAAGAAATTCGTTTTTGAGGGTTTCTGTGTCATATTCAGAGTGACCTGTAACAAAAATCTGTTTGCCATTTTCCGAAGATGTAATATAAATTCCTGCTTCTTCGGAGGATGCAAGGATTTTTAGCTCAGGCACTTTTTCAATATCTTCCCTTTTTACAGTGGTGTACCTTGAATGGGGTACAGGGAATTCGTCATCAAAGCCACGTAAAAGAATTGAATGTTTGTAATCGGCTTTATGATTGTAAATTCCTGAAAGTTTTTCGGGAAGTGGGTACTTCTTTATACCATAATGGTAATAAAGCCCCGCCTGTGCTCCCCAGCAAATGTGGAAAGTGCTTGTAACGTGGGTTTTAGACCATTCCATTATTTCGCAGAGTTCTTTCCAATAGGTAACCTCTTCAAACTCCATTTTTTCAACGGGAGCGCCTGTTATAATAAGACCGTCGAATTTTCTGTGTTTAACATCTTCAAAGGTTTTATAGAAGGCTAAAAGATATTCTTTGGGAGTATGCTTCGGAACGTGGGATTTTGTGTGTATAAGCTCAAATTCCACCTGTAATGGAGAGTTTCCCAAAAGGCGGGAAAGCTGTGTTTCGGTTTCCGTTTTTTTCGGCATGAGGTTCAAAACCAGAATTTTCAACGGACGAATATCTTGAGTTATGGCACGAGTGTCAGTCATAACAAATATATTCTCTTTTTCAAGAGTTTTTACTGCAGGTAATTCATCGGGCAGTTTAATCGGCACTCCTCATACCTCCTTTTCATAAATGTAAAATGCAGAATGCAAAATGCAAAATTTTGGGTGCTACGCACAGCACTTTATTCGCCAAGGGCTTGTTTGATATCTGCGATAAGATCTTCTGCGTTTTCAAGGCCACAGGAAAGGCGAACAAGGTTTGCTGTAATTCCGCAAGCCTCAAGCTCAGCATCGTTCATCTGGCGGTGAGTTGCACTTGCAGGGTGTAAGCAGCAGCTTCTTGCATCTGCAACGTGAGTTTCAATAGCAATAAGTTTAAGCTTCTTCATAAACTCTTCAGCAGCTTTTCTTCCGCCTTTAACGCCGAAAGAAACAACACCGCAAGAACCATTTGGAAGATATTTCTGTGCAAGGTTATAATACTTATCGCTTTCAAGACCGGGATAAGTTACCCAATCAATTTTATCGTTTGCTTCAAGGAATTTTGCGACCTCAAGACCATTTTCACAATGGCGTTTCATTCTTACATGAAGGCTTTCAAGACCTAAGTTAAGGTAGAAAGCATTCTGAGGTGATTGAATAGAACCGAAATCTCTCATAAGCTGTGCAGTAGCTTTTGTGATGAATGCGCCTTCTTTACCGAAACGCTCTGCATAAGTGATGCCGTGATAGCTGTCATCAGGAGTGCAAAGACCGGGGAATTTATCTGCATGTGCCATCCAGTCAAATTTACCGGAATCAACAATGCAACCGCCAACTGCAGCACCGTGACCATCCATATACTTTGTTGTGGAATGGGTAACAATATCAGCACCCCACTCAAAGGGACGGCAACCTACGGGAGTTGCAAAGGTGTTGTCAATAATAAGCGGAACGCCGTGAGCGTGAGCAGCTTTTGCAAACTTTTCAATATCAAGAACAGTAAGGGCGGGGTTTGCAATTGTTTCACCAAAAACAGCTTTTGTATTAGGACGGAAAGCAGCATTAAGCTCTTCCTCGGTGCAGTCGGGGGAAACGAAAGTAAATTCAATGCCCATTCTCTTCATTGTAACAGCGAAAAGGTTGTAGGTTCCGCCATAAATTGTGGAGGAAGAAACAACATGATCACCACAGGAAGCAATATTGAAAACTGCATAGAAGGAGGCTGCCTGACCTGAAGAGGTAAGCATTGCAGCAGTACCGCCTTCAAGCTCGCAGATTTTTGCTGCAACGGAATCGTTTGTGGGGTTCTGAAGACGGGTATAGAAATAACCGCTTGCTTCAAGGTCGAAAAGCTTACCCATATCCTCGCTTGTTGCATATTTAAAGGTTGTGCTCTGAATAATGGGAATCTGACGGGGTTCGCCATTGCCGGGGGTGTAGCCACCCTGAACACATTTAGTTTCTATTCTGTAGTCACTCATTTTAATCATCCCTTCGAATGTTGTGTTTTTGTTAATCAGTAAGGAAAATACACCAGTAGAAGGTGTGGCCGTCATCGGAGTATGCCCCTACGCCGAATTTTTTGAAATTTTTACTCATAAGAGCTTTTTTACTTTGCTCTGTTTTGATTACCTGGTCAAAGGTTTCTTTGTAGCCAAAGGATGCAGGAATTATAATTTTATCTGCCACGGTGTAATTGACACCTTTTTCATCAAGAAGCTTGTAGTAATATGAGCCATCTTCACGGGCAAAAGCGGAGCCTGTTTTGGTAGCATATTCTTCTGCCGCATCCCTTGCCAGATTACACAGGTCATTTGAAAGTTTTAGTGTGGAAACCCCTTCGTTTATTCGCATTTCATTAACCTTTTTTATGAATAAATCCGGGTTTTCGCTGAATTCGTAGCCGTCCATATATTTTTTTAATTCCTGCCCTGCGGCAGTTTTTAAAATAAGACGGGCATCATTTGTGGTGATGGTGTTATCACCATCCATATCTGTTGCCTCAAAATCCATTCCTGTAAGGTCATCCGGGTAAATGCCTGTGGCAACGGAGAGGGCAATCATTACATCCTGGGTTGTAACGTGATTATCGTTGTTTATATCGCCATAATAACGTTTGATTTCAACAGCTCCGAAGGGCGTAGTGGTAAGTACTATGATAGTGGTTATAACAACTGCAATAACAATTATTTTAAATGCTTTTTTCATAGAACCACCTTTCTTCAGGACACAAAATCCTATTTTAGTATATTGATGATTTATTATACTATATAAAAAATGAAAATGCAACGAATAATTTGTTAATTAATCGTTGCATTTAATTTGTATGGTTTTGAATTTACTATTGTGTCCATAGGCTTACATATGGTCGTAAAAATGGTTGAACACACCATAGAAATTAATTGGCGGTAAAGTTTTTTAATTTTTTGTACTTAAAGTATTGCAATGGAATATATTGGTGTGTTAAAATAGCACTAGTACAAAGTTTGTACTAGTGCAAAAGATGAAAATGGAGGAATTGCTTTGGCAAGGCATAAATCAATTGGTACCAAACTGGAAATTGTTCAAACAGCAACCCGATTAATCTGGGAAAAGGGTTATTCGAATATGTCTACCAGAATGGTTGCAACAGAGCTTGGTATGAGTGTTGGTAATATAACATATTATTATCCTTCAAAGGATGATTTGTTAAGTATTCTTGTTAATTCACTTTGTAAATTTCAACGAAAGCTCATAGAGGATGAAGCAGAGGATGGAATAAGCTCGGTAATGGCAGTTTGCCTTGAGCTTATGACAATGGCTTCAGCTTGTGAAAGTAATCCTGTAGCAAAGGATTTCTTTATTTCTTCATATCAGAGTCCTATGACATTAAAAATAATTCGTGAAAATGATACTGAACGCTCAAAAGCGGTTTATAAAGATTATTGCAAGGGTTGGACGGAAGAACAGTTTGAAGAGGCGGAAATTTTAGTTTCAGGAATTGAATATGCAACCCTTATGAGTCTTGGTGAGGGTGTTCCCCTTGAAACCAGAATTTCAGGTGCTCTTGATAAAATACTTATAATATACGGCGTGCCCGAAGATTTGCGTAAAATAAAAATTCAAAAGGCTTTAAGCTACGATTATAAACATATCGGAGAACGAATTTTCAAAGAGTTCAAAGAATATGTTGATAAAACAACAGAGGAAACCTTTGAACAAATGCTTCAGAATGCGAATTAGGAAAGGAGCTTGAGTATGAAAACTATAAGAAAGATAATAAGCATAGTTCTTTGTGCTGCTTTTATGAACTGTCTGCCTTTAACGGCTTTCGCAGTAACACCCAATGGTGTATGCGGGACCAATGTTGTATGGTATTACGATGCAGACACTAAAGTTTTAAGGATATCCGGCAATGGCGCAATCAGAGATTGTGCATATGATGAAAAGCCTTGGGAAAACTATGAAACGGAAATAAAAACCGTTATAATAGAACCGGGTGTAACCACAATTGGTCAGCTTGCATTTTGCGATTGCGAAAGCATTACCGATATCGTTATTCCTGAAAGTGTAACATATATTGGCGGAGGGGCGATCAATTATTGCAACAAGCTCCAATATATTCATTATCTGGGTTCAGAGGAAAATTGGAAACAGCTTTGCAGTAATATGAATAGCAATAATATTTCAATAAAACTTGCAGAGATTCACTTTTGTGAAGAGAAGCCTTTAATAGATTCCACTTGTCAGAAAGTAGGATATGAATCGGGTTGGCTTTGTCAGAACTGCAGTTCTTATGTTCTGGGTGGCAAAGTAATAGAGATAGATCCGAGTAACCATGAGTATGATGTGAATAACGGCATTTGTTGTGATACATTTGAGCAACCGATAAAAAATGTTGACGGGTATTACGAAATACATAATCTCGGTACTTTTGTCTGGTTTGCAGAACAATATAACAACGGAAGCCTTGGATCATCTGCTAATGCGATTCTTACAGATGATGTTGATCTTTCGGGATTTAACTGGAATCCCTTAGGAAAATCTGCAAAAATGTATATGGGTATTTTTGATGGTCAGGGTCATACAATTACAGGCTTTAATATGACAATTACAGGGAAAGGTAATTGGGGCTTGTTTGGTTACGCAACAGGCGAAGGCACAGTAATTAAGAATTTCTCAATCAGTGGTGATGTTACTACAGCACTTAAAGCTAATGTTGATGTTCAATATGGCATTATCGGTCAGGCAGATGGCACAGCTGAGGTAAGAAATGTTCATTCCTCAGTTAATCTCACATCGGGCGATTCTTATCAAAAAAAATATTTTGGTGGTATTGTTGGCAGAACAGGTAATATTACTGTAGATATGTGTTCATATAGCGGAAAGCTTTCCCTTGGCAGCAACACACTTGACTGTGTGGGTGGCATAGTTGGTTATGTTTACAACGGCAAAACTGCC
>JAZSBI010000260.1:0-4627 GCA_045602345.1 Acutalibacteraceae bacterium
CTTTGAAAACGGCAAAATCGAAATTGACGGCGAAAATGCCTGGTGCAATGTTTGCAAATATGATGTAAACCCCGACAACCCTTTAAAATATGAATCCCACAAGCAATATGCTGATGTCCAGCTTATGTTTGAAGGTGAAGAAAATATTGGTTGGGCAAACTTTGATGAATGCAACATAACCGAGGATTTCAAAGAATGCTGTGACATTGCATTTATGGATGCACCAAATGGTCAATTCCTTGCATTGAGAAAAGGCTATTTTATGGTGTTCTTCCCTCAGGATGCTCACGCACCCTGCAGAAAAAGTGAGAATTCCGACTTTGCCCACAAATTAGTTTTTAAAATTAAGTTATAAAAGATTCAACCACCTTAGAATTCCAAAAAATTCTAAGGTGGTTGTACTTATTTATGTGGTAATGAAATTACAAGATTAAAAATTCCCTTTTCGTATTTTACAAGCATATCGCCATTGTGTTTATCAACTGTTCTTTTAATACTTTTAAGACCAAGACCGTGATTATCACTATCTTTCTTCCTGGAAATATATGCCCCTGCTCTGCGCTTTGGTTCTTCTGTTGATGGATTTTTTACGGAAATAATCATTTCGTTTTCCGTATCTTCAATTTTTACGTCGATATACCTGTCGCTGTTTTTTTCAAACTTAACGCAAGCTTCCACTGCATTATCAAGGGCATTACTGAGAATTGTGCAAATATCCATAGCAGATATTTTTGTATTCTCTAATGGTGTAACATCAAACTGCGTTGAAATGCCATTTTTTTGTGCATACAAAAGTTTTTCATTAAGAATAGCATCAACTGCAGAATTTTTGCTCATTGAAACGTAGGTTGCTTCTTCAACTGCATCAGTCATTTTTTCAAGGTATGAAAGCATTTCCTCCTTTGTACCGTTTTCTGCAATTCCTTTAAGAACAAAAATATGATTTTTCAAATCGTGCCGTAACTCTCTTGTTCTGTTATAACTTTCTTCAATTCGCTTAAAGGACTCTTTTTCAAGTCGCATTTGTGTATTTAAAAGGTCTGCATTACGCCTTATTTCAAGCTGATTCTGGAGCTTCGAGAACAGAGTGAATACAAGAACATTGATGAACACAAGACCAACAGTTGAAATAATAATATAAACATTAATATCTTCACCGGGAGCTAACAAATCTATGTAATACTGGTATACAGTAAGAGTACCCAAGGTTGTAACTGGAACTGTCATAAGAAGAAGCCAATATCTTATGGGAACAGCTTTATTCTTTGACTTTGTGAACATGCCCACAAGTATAATTATAACAAGCATAAAAACATTGGGCAGTTCAATAGAAAGAATTCTATAGAAAAAGCTTTCTGTATCAAGATACGGGATTCTTTCAAAAATTTCATCTATAAACAGAGAAAAAGCAAAATAGGAAAGAAGCTTTGAAAGGGCAACAAAAAGCGAATAAACCACGCAAAAAAGTCCTTTCAACCGCTTTTTGCCGTCAAAAATTACAAGTGCTACTACAAATATCAAAAGCATCTGCACGCCTGTTTTAATGTTACCGCTTTGCCCTGTTTCCTGAAGTGCTAAAAGCACACCCGAACTTACAACAAAAGCAATCCATTTAGGAAATTTACTTTTATATTTCTCATCAAAAAAGGCATTCATCAAGAGAAATGCAAAAAGCATTTCAAGGGTGGATGAAAACAGCCTTATGAGATAGAACAAGGTTGTTTCAATAAATTCAAGCATTTTTTATCACCTTTTCGCCCAGAGATATGCATTTTTTACTGAAGAAGCTTTGCTTTTGCTGACAGGTAAAATTTCACCATTCTGCAGTTCAGTACTATCTTTAGAAACACTTTTAATTTTTCGGGCATTAACAAAATAACTTTGATGTGTTCTTATGAAATCCTTGCCATCAAGTTCTTTTTCAACCTGGTCAAGCTTACCGTAAAAAGAATATTCATCATTCTTTGTATGAACAATAAGAACCCTTTTGTTGCTTTCGAAATAAAGAATATCGTTTAAAGGAATATTTTTTACTGCTGATGCAGTTTTTACTGTATAAAAGCTGTCATCAGATTTTGAAAGCTCATTCAGACATTCGCCGAAAATTCTGTCAAAGGCATTAACGAGGTCAGTTTTAAGAATATACCTGAATGCCTTTACCTCGTAACCTGAAAAAACATACTCTGCGGAAGAGGTTACAAAAACAATAAGAGCTTCAACACCCAAATCACGAAGCTGCTTTGCACAGTCAACTCCGTTAACCGTTTTCATTTTTATATCGAGAAAGATTATATCAAAATCATTGGGTATTTCTTTACAATGGTCTATCAGCGGTGTCCCGTCATAGAACACCGCCAATTCAGCTTCTTCATCAATTTTTGCAAGATAATCTCTTGTTCGCTTTTCTATGTAATCACAAACATTTTTTTCGTCATCGCATATTGCAATTTTCAGCATATTCCCACCTCGGAGCTTGTGTTAGTTATAATATAGCATATATTATTTTATATTGCTACTGATATTTATACTTTTATCACTCAGCACCATATTCCCGGTCTGTCTGAAATCTTTTCTTTTATTGTTAAATAGCATACCATTGATATAATCAAGGACAATACAAAAATCCCAATAGCAACATAGAATGAAAAATCATATCCAAAAGCGTTTATGGCAGACATGGCAGGAATACCAATCAACATAAAAAGAAACATAGGTAAGCCCAAAACCACTGAAAAAATGTCATTCCATTCAGCAATATACGCAAAAATCATCAAAAGTACATTGCTTATAATCGGTATGATTGCAAGAATATACGATGTTTTAAAAAACACTTTAGCTCCACAACGTTTACTAAAACAGGCTATTCCAATTAAAATTACTAAAAAAGCAAACGGGAATACCGAGCTTAAAATCTGATTACCACAATTCAGCTCTATAGTATCTATAAAATGAATTTCACCTGCAAAAAGCACACCTAAAATCCACAACATGCTGAATATTCCTAATCCACAAAGGAATTGTCGGATTTCGCTTTCTCTGAATTTTTTAATCATAAACTCACCCTATTATAACTATTTATTTATAATAGTTTTATACCATTTCAGTTAACATCATATTCTGCAAAAATGCGCTTATCGTAATTAAACCTAGAGTTGCAAATAAACCGAAGTTCAAAACGTTTTTGTAGTTGTTTTCTTTAACTGCGAAAACTATGCTCACAATTACCAGGGCTGCCATTATGAACAAGGGAACAATTCCAAAGCCACTAAGGAAGCCGAAGAAAAGTCCTGCTCCTCCGAATATTAATTCTGCAAGCTCGTATAAAGCTGAACTGTTATTCCAGTAATAGCTTAAAACAAGATTTGCAACTCCTACCAAGAGCGATACGCCAAACACTCCACCGAATATTTTGTATAATTTCTTTAATTTTTCAGATGTTCTTTTCTTTGTCATAATTAACATCTCCTTTCTTTGTCTGTATCATAACAAAAACAATAAAAAAATTGCCCAAAATGTAACTTTCGGACAGTTTTTTGTAATTTTTGGACTGTTTTGTATTTTAAAATAAAGAACCACGTGCATTTTTTGAATTTATTTGCGGTTTGTTATACCTGCCTTCGAAGGCGGGGGGACCGTCTTTGAATTGTAACTCAAATAAATACAGTTCTAAGCGAGCCTATTATAAAGTGTAACCAATGTAGTTCAGCGGAACGGTGGGTGGTTCTTGACGCGAGCCCTCGAGCGTCTTTGAAGCGTAAGCTTCAACTGTAATAAATTTTGTTTTATTAATACTGTGTAAGAACAACTAATCAAAAGAATTTATAAACAGAACAGAGCAGTATATGACAATGGAACCTACGGTTCCACGACGCTCAAGAGTTCGCATCGAGAACTCTCCACCACCCGACCAACTTTATAAATATAATCTACTAACAACTCGTTTAGTAAAATTTTGATTAATAAATCTATTCAAGGTGGTCCCCCTCTCTTCGAAGAGAGGTACCCACAAACAACTACTTTTCATTCTGTTTTTACCACACCACAAATCTCTAACTATGCCAATTCATCTTTTCACCCTCATATTGCCATTCCAGACATCCCATATCTGTTCCTCGTTATCGGGTTGGAGATAGTCGGTAATATATGTGCAGGCAAGGGCACCGCACGCCCAACCAAATTGCAATTGCTTTTCGGGGGTATAGCCTTTTAAAATTCCGTAAAGAAGCCCACCCACAAAGGCATCACCACCGCCGATGCGGTCCATTACAGCAATTTGTTTCGGGTCTATACTTTCCCACACATTGCCATTAAGCATAACCGCACCCCATAAATGACGATTGGCGTGCATTACCTCACGCAGATTTGTTGCAAAAACAGTTGTATTCGGGAATTTGCACTTTACTTGATTTATGGTTTCTTTAAACTGCTCAACAGGTGTCATTTCGGTTCTATATCTGCTTAAATCAAATTCGATTCCTAAGCACAAGCTGAAATCCGATTGATTGGCAATAATTATATCGGAAATATCTGCAATTTTCTGAAAAATCTCTCTTAATTCATTTTCTCGGTTTTTCCAAAAGGAAGCACGATAATTAAAATCGAAGGACACAATCGTTCCGTGCTTTTT
>JAZSBI010000261.1:0-12875 GCA_045602345.1 Acutalibacteraceae bacterium
AGTTAATATTTATGAAGATAAATCCAGGGATTTTGTTATTGAAGGCGGAGTTCTGAAAAAGTATAAAGGTTCATCTGTGGATGTAGTTATTCCACAAGGCGTAAAAAGGCTTGGACGTGTATGCTTTTTGGATTTGCAAATTGAAAGCGTGGTTATTCCCGATAGTGTAACGCATATTGAGAAAAGTGCTTTTTCCGGCTGTACAAGCCTTAAGGCAATTGAAATTCCGGAGAGTGTAGTCTCAATAGGGGATTCGGCTTTTTATTCTTGCGATAGCCTTACGTCAGTAACTGTTCCTGATAGTGTAACCAGTTTTGGCGAGGAGGTTTTCAATTATTGTACGAACCTTATGCAGGTTAAGTTTCCCGCTTGTGCAACTACTGTAAACCTGTCTAGATGTGAAAGCCTTGTTTCATTTGTTATTCCTGATAGCGTAACAACAATACCCCCGTTTGCTTTTTCCAATTGCAAAAGCCTTGAATCAATAACAATTCCCGATGGTGTAAAAGGTATAAGAATGTATGCTTTTGAAAATTGCACAAGTCTTAAATCAATAAAGATTCCCGATAGTGTAAACCATATAGCGGACTATGCTTTTAAAGGTTGCACAAGTCTGGAATCCGTAGAGTTTCCGGAAAGACTTGCAGATAATCCCGATCCTATGAGAAGAATGCTTTTCAATGTCGCTTTTTTTGACACACCTTTCTATGTTAAATATCTGGATCAAAAAGAAAAAGAAAAACAAAAAGCGGAGGCTGAAAAACAAGCTCAGATGCAACAAGAAATTGCTGAAAGACAGAAGCTTGTTGAAGAATGGAAAAGCAAAGGCTTATGTTCACAGTGTGGTGGGACAATAAAAATAGGTTTACTTGTAGATAAGTGTAGCAAATGCGGAAAGTGGAAAGATTATTGATGTACAAAACCACCTTTTGTAATTGGTTCTGCTGCAAGTAATGTAATTAAAAATGTTTAAACAAGTATAAAAACTATAAATAACAAAAACCTGCTGTTATTCAATGTGAAATAACAGCAGGTTTTTATGTACACAATACTTTGTTAAGTGCAAACGGAGCGATAGTATTCATTTTTTACTTCAGGTTTTTAATGCAGTTGTATTCGCTTCCTAAGTCGGTTACAGAATCAATGTATTCGGGAAATTTGTAATTGTAAGTTCTGCCGGAATACACTTTTATCAGGTTTGGTGAAACTTTCATTGTACCATCATCATAAACAACAACGGTATCATTGGTAGTGTTGCTGTAATAATATGGGGCAGACCCAAAGTAATCAGTAAATAATACAAACTCAACAATGTAGTCTACATTTTCAAACATTTCGGTATCATTGTTCTTGATTTTTATAAGTCTTGTGTTTTTTATTTCAAAGTAACCATCGTTATCTTTGTTTGTTTTATAGTAACTGAGCCAATCATTTTTTAATACTTTTATGGCATCACTAACTATCTCATCTTCAGCAGAACTGATATTTATATTGGTTTCCTTTTTTTCTGTTTCTGTGTTTTGGGGTTTTGTGTCACTTGTTTGTGGGTCACCACAACCACATAGTACCAAAAGTATTGCAATAACTAATGCCAAAGCGATTTTTTTCATTGTTCTCCACCTACAGTAATTATTTATACAAGCAATAAAATGTTATTTATGAATTACACCATTTATATAATCGGCTACAAGCTCTTTTGTAAAGGTTACATCGCCCATAGAAATATGTCTTCTGCGGGCAATTCGTCCTGAAGAAAGTGTTTCTGTAAATACCTTGGTATTGCCGCAATGTGGGCAGCTGCAGGTAAAACGTACAGTTACATAAAGCCTTGTGTCTGATCTGCCGGTGTTCTTTGTGCCTCGCCAATGGCGGCTTACCTCTTCCCATTTTATGTGGTTAGGGTTATCTACAAGATTATTACATCGTGGACAAGTTAAATTCTCCAGGCGTTTTGTTACCTGATTCATTGCTATAAGCATAATTCCAAAATAAATTGCACCAAAAAGGCCGCCTGCGATTATTATCGAGAACAATATTGTTATGTCGGGAAGAAGCTCACCTAAAAGTGCAGCCACAAGGCTGATACCGATACAAATGAGTATGTATTGTTTTGTTTCTTTTTTGAGCGCAATTGCATCACTTGTTTTTTTTATAGGTTGCTTAATTCGTTTGAAATAACTTAGTATTTTCATTTCGGAGCCTCCCTGAATTGGTTGTGTATGAGTGTTATATACCTTATTTTAATTATACGTATTATCTCAAAAAAATCAAGACTGGTAAGATATAATAAGGTTGGGTGTAGGGGGGAGTTTTGTGTTTTTGCTTGTTAACTTTTTAAGTGATATGTGATATAATAGGTTAAGTTAAAACAATCAGAAAGTGGGATTAAAAAATGAAGTTTATACATCTTTCAGATCTTCATATAGGGAAACGTGTTAACGAATTTTCTATGCTGGAGGATCAGAAATACATTCTTAAGGTTATTCTTGGTATTATAAATGAGGAAAACCCCGATGGTATACTTATTGCCGGGGATGTTTATGACAAATCTGTACCCTCTGCGGAAGCTGTACAGCTGCTGGATGATTTTCTTTGCAGACTTGCGGAGAAAAAAATACCTACATACATTATCAGCGGTAATCACGACAGTGCAGAAAGGCTTTCCTTTGGTGGCCGTCTTATGGATTTCAGCGGCGTACACATAAGTCCTGTTTATGATGGTAATGTTAAGTCATTCGTGCTTTCTGATGAGTTTGGTAAGGTTAATATATATATGCTACCATTTCTGAAGCCCGTTAATGTACGCAGATTTTTCCCGGATAGTGAAATTGAAAGCTACACAGATGCAATAAAAGTGGCAGTTGAAAGTATGAATGTTGATACAAACGAAAGAAATATTATCATAACACATCAGTTTGTAACAGGTGCTTCCAGAAGTGAATCAGAGGAGCTTTCCGTAGGCGGTAGCGATAATGTTGATGTTACCGTGTTTGATGATTTTGATTATGTTGCATTGGGACATATTCACGGACCACAGAAAATGAGCCGTGATACTGTACGTTATTGTGGTACACCCCTTAAATACTCCTTCTCAGAGGCTGGGCACAAAAAGTCTGTGACTATTGTTGAAATGGGCGAGAAGGGGAATCCCCAAATCCGCACAGTTCCACTTACACCTTTGCGTGATATGAGAGAAATTAAAGGTAAGTATGAAGATATTGTCCTTAAAGAAAATTACGAGGGTACAAATAGAGAGGATTATATGCACATTATCCTGACAGATGAAGATGATATACCCGATGTAATGAGCAAACTTCGTGTTATATACCCAAATATAATGCGACTTGATTATGATAATAAAAGAACAAGAAATACACATTCTGCAAATATGGCTGAAGGTGTAGAAGAAAAATCACCATTGGTATTGTTTTCGGAGTTCTATGAACAGCAGAACGGTCAGCCTATGAGCAAGGAACAGGCAGAATTTATACAAAACCTTATTGAAGAAATATGGGAGGGCGAAAAATGAGACCTTTAAAACTTAAAATTTCAGCTTTCGGCCCTTATGCAGGTTTTACAGAGCTTGACCTTGAAAAATTGGGAACAAGCGGGATTTATCTTATAACCGGTGATACGGGAGCAGGTAAAACAACTATTTTTGATGCCATTACCTATGCACTTTTTGGTTCTCCCAGTGGTGACAATAGGGATGCATCTATGCTCCGTTCCAAATATGCCGATGCAGATACTCCTACCCAGGTGGAATTGACCTTTTTAAATGGCGGTAAAGAATATACGATAAAAAGAAATCCCGAATATGACCGACCCACAAAAAAAGGTGACGGCTTCACAAAACAAAAAGCGGAAGCACAACTTTTTCTTCCTGACGGAAATATTATAACAAAACCCAAGGAAGTAAACTCTGCTATTCGCAATATATTAGGTGTTGACAGAGAACAGTTTTCACAGATTTCAATGATTGCCCAAGGGGATTTCATGAAGCTGCTTCTTGCAGATACAAAACAGCGGCAGGGTATTTTCCGTGAGATTTTTAAAACACGATATTATCAGGTGTTACAGGACAAGCTTAAAACCGAATCAGGTACTCTTTCAAGGCAATTTGATGAGGCAAAGCTCAGCATAAACCAGTATATAAACGGTATTTTATGCGACAAGGATGACCCGCTTTCCCATGAGGTTGAAAAGGCTCAGAATGGTGATATGATGATGTCCGATGTTGTTGAACTTCTCAATAATCTTATTGAACGTGATTCGGCAACCGGTAATAAAGTACAGTACAAAATCAAAATAATTGAGAAACAGGTTGAAAAACTGAACGCAACACTTACAAAAGCTGATGGCTATATTAAAGCGGAAAATGAACTGAATATAGCTATAAAAGAGCAGAATGAAAAAACTCCGCTGTTGACTGAGCTGAAGGTAAGTTTGCAGAAGCTGAAAGACAGAGCTGCCGATTTTGAAGAGAAACAAAAACAGGTTGCAGAGATTAAAGCACAGTATAGTGAGTATGATGTGCTCCAAGAAAAGAAAAATATTCTTATTTTACTTGAACAGTCACTTGAAAGGGATAAAAAACTAATTAAAGAAATCAAAGAAAAGATTTCTGAAACAGTGAAGGAAATAACTTCGATGAAAGAAGAGCTTTCTTCACTTGGCGATACAGGGGCTGCAAAAGAAAAACTCCTTCGTGATAAGGAGCAGTTGGAAGGCAAAAAACAGAAAGCGGAAGAACTTAAGGTTAAACTTGTCGCTTTTGAAAGGTTACAAAGAGCACTTCTTGAGGCACAGAACAAATATATTGAAACAGAAGAGGTCTCAAAAAAAGAAACTGAGAATTACAATAGACTCAATAAGCGTTTTCTTGACGGACAGGCAGGTATTCTTGCACAAACTCTTACTGAGGGAGAGCCTTGTCCTGTTTGTGGTTCGTTACATCATCCCGATAAAGCTGTAAATGCTGTTGAAGTCCCCACCGAGGCAGAGTTAAAGAGTGCCAAGAATAGTGCAGATGCTGCAGTAAAAGAAACAGCAGATGCAAGCAGCAAGGCAAGTGAGATTTTAGGTAAAGTTTCCACAGAAAAAGAAACCTTGCTTAAAGAATGTGCTGTTCTTCTTGGGATAGATAGCCTTGATGATGCTGTTGAAAAGCTGATGGGACTTTCTTCAGGGCTTAATGAAGACATAGCAAAAATCAACCTTGAAATCAAGGCTATTTGTACTAAGGCACAAAGAAAAGAAAATCTTGAAAGGCTTGTTCCTGAGAAAGACAAAAATCTTGAGGAAATCAGGAATACACTTTCTGATACGGAAAAGCGAATTGCCACTAACGAAGCCAAGCTTGAAGAAGCACATGGGCAGGTAGAAACAATTTCAAAGAAGTTGAAGTATAGTAACAAGGCTGAAGCACAAAAAATAGCTATTGATATCGAAAAAGATATAGAAGCTTATAAAATAAGTGTAGAGAAGGCAGACGTGGACTACCGTAGTGTTGAGAATAGTCTTACAGAATTGAAGGGTAAAATCGAACAATTGAGGAAATCCCTTGAAGAAAAAGAGGAAATCAATACAGAAAAGCTTCTGGAAGAAAAGAAAAATCTTCTTGAAGAAAAAGCAGTTCTTTCCGAAAAGCAAGAGGAAGTTGCTATACGTATTGATACAAATACCCGAGCTAAAGAAAATATAACAGCGAAAATAACCCATATTACAGATGTTGAAGAAAAATGGACCTGGGTAAAAGCCCTTTCAAATACGGCAAACGGAAACATTTCCGGTCAAGAAAAAATTATGCTTGAAACCTATATTCAGGCAACCTTCTTTGAACGTATTATCAATAGAGCAAACACAAGGCTTATGGTTATGACAGGTGGTCAGTACGAGCTAAGACGTCGTGTAATAGCCAGTGATTATCGTGGGCAGAGTGGACTTGAACTTGATGTAAAGGATTACTACAATGGCTCTGAAAGAGATGTTAAATCTCTTTCAGGTGGTGAAAGCTTTAAAGCCTCGCTTTCTCTTGCTCTTGGTCTTTCGGATGAGGTTCAGTCCATGGCAGGTGGTATCAGATTAGATACTATGTTTGTTGACGAAGGCTTTGGCTCTCTTGACGGGGAATCCTTGCAACAGGCTATGAGAGCACTTATGTCACTTTCGGAAGGTAACCGACTTGTAGGCATTATTTCCCACGTTGCAGAGCTTAAAGAAAAAATTGATAAGCAAATTATTGTTACCAAAGACAAAACCGGTGGCAGTAAAGTAGAAATAGTTGTGTAACCATAAAGGTTACACAACTATTTTTTAAAAGTATTTTTACGGTTTACGTATTGTGAAATTAAGTCCCAATGCACCTATTGCGAGAATAAGAAGCATTACAAAGGGGGCGGTGTAGCTGCCTGTGGAAATCAGTAAAGAGTTACTGAAGGTTGCAATAAAGGATGCTACTATCAAATTGAAATTTGTAAGACTGTAGTTTGTGGGAAAGTATTTTGTGCCATAAAAGGATGCAGTAAAAGCGGAAGTCATAGTAGGGCAGGAGCCGTAGGAAAGTCCTGTAAGGCAAAGACCAACAATGCAAAGGGAAAGTGAATTTATCTGCACAGCTACAAGCGTAAGACCTGCAGCAAAAATAGTAAGAATGTTTGATGCCAACATAGTTGTTTTTCTTCCTAAAGCATCATAAACGGCACCTGTAAGAATACGACCAATACCGTTAAAGACAGATAAAACACCTACAAGTGTTGTTGCTAAAGCGGGAGCCGCATCAACGGAAATAACTAAATCTCTTGCGAAGCTTATAACCGAGTTACCAACGGCAGTAATAAGTGCCATAAACACAAATGCACGCCAGAAGGTAAAGCTTTTGAGCATCTCTTTTGTGGTGAAATCTTTTGTTTCAAAGCTTTCTTTTATTGTTTTCTTTTTTGCTTTTTGTGTGGGAAATACAATATTAGCATCAGGACGTTTAATAACAAGACCTGCAATAATAAGCACAATTCCAACTATAATACCTAAAAGTATGTATGCCTTGCTCCAACCAATATTCTTGTTTTCAAACAACGCATTGATAACATTACCAAGTAAAAGTGTGCTGACACCGAAGCCCATCATCAAACAGCCCGATGAAAGACCTTTTTTATCAGGGAACCAGGAATTAACGGTTGATACCACAACATTGTAGGAAATGCCAATTCCTGTACCTGCAAGTATTGCGTAGGTTAAATATAAAAGGTAAGGAAGATTTGCATTTAAAAGCCCTGTTGAAACGAAACCTATTCCAACCAATACACCTGCAAGTATAAGTGTGATTTTAGTACCGAGTTTTTTGCATATAAGGCTGCCGAAGAAAGCACCTAAGCAGAAAAAACACATTGTTAAAGTGAAATTAAAGGCAAGTACCGAATCACTCCAGTTAAAATCTGCTTTAAATGGTATTTTTAAAATAGACCAGGCGTAAAGTACACCTGAGAAGAGCATTGTAAACACACCTGCTGCCAGATATACCCAACGTTTGTTTAAGTTGGTTTTTGTTGTCACAAATATTCCTCCTATACAACAAAAAATTACTTTCAATTATACCACGGTTAATTTATATTTCAATGTTATTTTGAAATAAAAAGAAAGAGCATCGATAATAGATAATAGATTATCAACGCTCTTTCTTTATTGTTAGGAAGAATTACATTTCGCCTTCGTGCTTTGAAGATTTTTTCTTGTCAGAAGTCAGTGCAGTTTCGCCGTTAAGGTACATTGCAACAAGACCCAAAACAACCATTGTTGTTGAAAGGTAAATGATTACCGGAATGATTTTTTCGTAAATAACAGCACAAATCGTAGCAGCTGTGTCACCACCGATAATAAGTGCAGCAACATAACCGAAAAATGTAAGACCGCCTGCGAAAAGCGAAATCATAATTCCGTAGCCAAAGATAGTTTTAAGAACAGATGCAATTTTTTTACATGCTTTTTTCATTTTGCTACCTCCTTATAATCCTAAAATGGGAAGCCATCCCATAAGCACTACAACTTCAAGAATAAACTGTGCAGCAACCCACCACATATTATTCTTAAATGTTTTGTTAAAGTCAGATTCTGCAAGCGTCATACCTGCGTACATACCCAAACCGAGAGGGGGAGTGATACCGCACATAACACCGCAAATACAGGGAAGCATTGCAGCAACAAGTAAGGGCTCGCAGCCAACGTGAGCGAGAACAGTGATGAACATAGGTCCGAAAATAACAACGAGAGAGGAACCGGGAATAATCATACCCATAAAGCAGGTGATTAAGCAGACTGCAAGAACAGTACCTAATTTACCAAAGTTCCAAGCGGTGATGATTGCACCCATTTCTTCAGCTACGTTAAGGTCTTTGAAAAGTGCGCCAACCATATAGCCAAACACACAAACACCAATTGCAGGTGCAATTGTTTTAACACCATCTGCAAACATTTTTGCAATGTTGTTGATTTTAACAACTTTCTTATCTTTTGCAATAAGGCAGGTGTAAATAGAAGCAAGACCACCGATAAAGAGAAGAATGGAGCTTGAAAGTGCCTTTGCACCAGCTGCACCAAGACGCTCTGTGAAGAAAGTGTCTTTGAAAAGATAGTCAAGAATAAAAGGCAGGAGAATGATTACGGGAATCAATAAGCCCTGCCAACCTGTTTTAAGAGTTTCTTTAAGGTTAGGAAGCTCATCTTTTGACATGGGTTTAACTTTATAGTATTTGCAGAAGCCCCATACCATAGCAATTCTCTGAATAATGAACCAGATAGCGATACCCCAAAGAACAATCCAGAACTGACCGGTTGTAATATTAAGAGTGGGATAAAGTGCGGTAAATGCACCTAAAGCGGCAACAATATTTGATGAAGGGGGAATCATATTACCCATGTAGCTTGAGTTGCTTTCAATGTTTGCAGCAAGCTCAGCAGGGAAGCCTGATTTCTTCATAGCAGGAATTGTAATTGCGCCTGTTGCCATAACGTTACCGGGACCGGAGCCGGAGAGTGCACCCATAAATGAGCTTGCAACAACAGCGGCATAGCCTGCACCGCCTGTTACTCTGCCTATAAGGGAGAGTATAACAGCAATACAACTGTCAATAATTTTAGTTTTGGTCAACAAAATGGACATTGAAACGAATGCTACCATTGAATATAAAAGTGAGGTAGATAAAGCTGCATCAATGTAACCCCAAAGATTGCTCCAGGTTCCTGTGATTGCTACAAGGATTATAAAACTTAATAAAACTGCTTCATAAACAGGACGTTTTACAATCATGAACCACACGATAATAACCGCGAGCATAATGCCAAGGTAAATTAAACATGAAGGCATTTTGTTTTCTCCTTTCTTTATCTGTTAATAAAAAAATTTGTTGGATGCTAAAACCTTTTGGTTATAACATCTATTGCTCAACTGTTATATTATACTTTGTTTTTATATTTTGTCAACATATTTTTACAATTTTCAGTATACTAATCTTTATTTTAGTAAAAATAATATTCTTTTTTTCTTGATTTTACTTGAAAAAAGGCAGCACTGCGAGTATTATTGTGGATGAAATCATTAATTTTATCGTGGGAGAAAATAATGAACAGAAAACAATTACAATATGTAATAGAACTTTCAGAGGATTTGAATTTTTCTGTTGTTGCAGAAAGGTTGGGAATTACTCAACCTGCGTTAAGTAAACAGGTTTTAGCTTTGGAAAAAGAGCTTGATATCAAGCTCTTTGACAGAAACAATATTCCTATGACCCTAACTGCAGCAGGGGAGTATTTTATAACAGAAGCAAAAAAAATCATATATAAAGAAGATCAGCTTATTCGCTCTATGGAGGATTATAAATCAGGTAAATTAGGTAAGCTTGAAATTGGTATTTCACCTTTTAGAAGTCTCTATTTGATTCCTGATATAATTAACAAGGTTAAAGAAAGATTCCCCGGCGTAAAGGTTGTTCTTCACGAAGAGGGTAGCGACCAGCTTCGTAAAAATGCAGTTGAAGGGAAATACGATTTTGCATTAGTAAATCTTCCTGTTGACGAATCAGTTTTAGATGTTAAGTTGATTGAGGCAGATACCTTGGTTCTTGCAGTTCCCGAAAAGTTTGCGATAAATCTTCCGATATCGTCTAAAAACAGTATTCCTGAAATTGATTTCAAGGCTTGCAAAAATATACCGTTTGTTGTAGTAAGTCCCTTGCAGGAAATGCGTCAACTTTTTGATAAGCTTTGTGCAGAAGCAGAATTTACGCCCGATGTTTCAATGGAAGTGGTTGGTGTAAGCACAGCCTGGTCAATGGCAAGAGCCGGTGTAGGAGCAACGCTTTTACCATTACAGTTTGTAAAGAATTTTGATTTTGATGAGAATATGTCTTTATACACTTTAAAAAATTGTCATTATTCCCGTCAACCTGCAATTGTAACAAGAAGAGGTCAATACATTTCCGAATATGCAAAATATGCTATAGAATTATTGATGAAAAAGAATAAATAAAATACATCGCACCTACCAAAAAAGGCTGGTAGGTGCGATGTTCTATTAAAGATTATTAAGAATATTAAGAACGCAACGAAGTTCTTCTGACTGAACTTTTTCAACTGGTGTGTTGTTAATTACACAATCTGCAAAATAACGAATTTCGTTTGCGTAAGCATTGCTTTTAGGAAGATTAATGTCACCGGTTTCGCCCTCTGCCTCTTCGGAAAGGTCGATTTTCTTATCGTCTCTTAAATGAATAAGCATTTTGCCATTTTCGTTGGCAACAACGGCATCCTCAAACTGGAAACGGAATTCTGCAGTAAAGGGGTAGCTTGTTGCATACCAGGAAGCTTCAGAATTAATCTGGAAATCACCGAAATCATAGCTGATGCTGATAAAATCCTGGTCGGGAAGCTTTGAACGGAATTGGTGAGCAACCTTAGGCATACCAAAAGCGTATACCATAAAATCAAGGTCGTGAATATGTAAATCAAAGGGAACAAGACCGCTACGCTTTTCGTCCATCATCCAGCCATCCCAGCTCCATTTGGGGTAGCAGCCAAGTCTTGTCATTGTACCGGAAAGCAGCTTGCCATATTTCTTGGTTTCGTAAATTTCTTTAAGAAGCTCATATTCGGGCCAGAAACGAAGCACCTGAGCAACCATAAATTTAACATTGTTCTTTTCTGCTGTTTTGTAAACTCTGTCAATATCTTCTTCTTTTAAGGAAATAGGTTTTTCGGTAATAACATTAATGCCTTTTTCCATTGCCTTAACAGCAAAATCTGCATGGAGATATGTAGGAAGGCAGATATCAATAACATCAAATTCTTCGTTTGCAAGCATTTCGTCAAAATCTGTGTAGCGATGCTTGTCAGGGAACTTTTCCATTCTTTCAGGACGGATGTCACACATAGCAATAAGGTTTGCATCCTCCATTTTTTCCCAGGCATCAATATGAGAGTGACTGATACCACCAACACCAACAAGACCAACTTTTAACATAACAAAACCTCCGATAAGGTAAAAATTATAAACCTATTCTAGCATATCTCCCCAAAAAAACAACTGTAAACTGAAAATTTATTATTTATATAATCAAAAAACAGTGTCTGTTTTCGTTAAAATAAACATAATTTTATTGAAATAGTAAAAAATACTTTACAAGGTGCATAGTATGATATAAAATATACTTAACCGAAGACACGGTTGAGAAAATTAAATAAGGGAGGCTTATTTATGGTAGATGCTAACAAATTGCCGTTATTGCTGTTAGATAACAGCAGTATGATGTCTGTTCTTAACGAGGGTCAGTTCAAATGTTATAATATTTCATTTGAAGAGGCTAAACACATTCTTGAAATTTTTGATGAAGACGAATATATTAAATGCTTCACCAATGCGGACATTGAATCAGTAATGTTCGAGCAATTGGGTATCAAAAAACGTAATTTTGAATACAAAAGCATCCGTAATATGCGTCCCGGTCAGAATGCAATAGTGTTTAAGCTTTATCGCACACCTTCTGAAACAAATCCTGTTATTCAGGCAGATGATGGGGTAGAGGCTAAAAAGATAATGAATGTTTACGCATATTGCCAATATCTTGTCAGAATAGAATAATTAATTTGATTTGTGGTGTTGTTTAACCTTTGTGGTTTTGCAACACCACATTTTTGTTTTTGTACTTTATTTAATACGAATAATATGATAAAATATAGCCTATAAATTTGATTTGAGGTTTTGTTTTGAAGGTTATAATTGCTTGTCTTAATTCCAAATATATTCATGCATCCCTTGCCCCTTGGTGCTTGTTATCAGGGGTCAGGGAGTTTTGTGCTTCTTCTGTTAATGCAAAAGTTATGGAAAGCACAATTAACAGCGATATTAACGCTTTTGCTGAACAGATTATAAATGAAAATCCCGATATTGTTTCATTCTCTTCATATATCTGGAATATTGAAAAAACTCTCGAGCTTTGCAAGATTTTAAAAGAAAAAATCTGTTGCACTATTATTCTCGGTGGTCCTGAGGTTTCTTATAGGGCAAAAGATGTTTTGGAAAAGTATTCCTTTGTTGATTTTGTTCTTTCAGGTGAAGGGGAAAAAAGCTTCCCTTTATTCCTTGATACCTATTCAGATAAAGGTGATTTGAAAAAAGTCAGCGGTCTTTCTTTCAGAGAAAAAGGCGATATAATCTCAGTACCGGAGGAAGAGTGTACCGAAACTCCACCGTCACCTTATAATAATGAGTTTTTCGATAATCTCAAAGGCAGAATTTCATATATTGAAACAAGCCGTGGCTGTCCTTACAGATGTGCTTTTTGTCTTTCGGGAAGATGCTCACCTTTAAGGTTTTTTGATATTGAACA
>JAZSBI010000262.1:0-2392 GCA_045602345.1 Acutalibacteraceae bacterium
ATCAGTAATATTCAAAGGTTTAAAGCTTCTTTTGGCGGTTCTCTTTCAGTTGAATTTAAAAACGGATATGTGGACTGTGTTTCACGCAGGCAAATAAAAATTGTTAAAGAAAGGTTTGGGTTTTATGAATAAATATATTAAAGAATTTTTTCACCGAGGTTTAATGTTCGGTGGCTTCGGACCGATTGTTGCAGGAATAGTTTATTTTGTTATTTCAAAAATATCCACCTCTTTTATTTTAAGCGGAACGGAAGTGTTTTGTGCGATAATCTCAACATATTTTCTTGCTTTTTTACAAGCAGGTGCAACTGTTTTCAATCAGGTTGAAAATTGGTCCTTGATGAAATCTCTTTTTTGCCATTTCTCAACACTTTTTGTTGCTTATACATCTTGTTATCTTTTGAATTTCTGGATTCCCTTTGATTACAGAGTTATATTGATTTTTATAGGCATTTTTGTTGCGATGTATTTTGCGATATGGTTAATAGTTTATTTCAGTATTAAGGCAACAAGTAAAAAATTAAATATGAAGCTATAGCCGAAAAGAAATGAACCCCGTACGCCTAAATTTCAACTCTTTTCGGCTATAATAAAAACGTACTGTAAAAAATGAGATTTTTTACAGTACGTTTAATATTTATGGTTGCACAGGAATCGGAACGTGCTCTGTGTTTGAAAGAATATCAATGAAATTATTGTATTCGTAATAATAGGGGGTCATACGGATGTGCTTGCAGAAGCCGTACATTGGTGCATAAAGCTGTTCCTTATTAAGTCTGAGGCAGGGTGCTTCCATTTCATATTCACCTGCATCTGTAATGACCTTTGTTGAGTTTTCTGTGAATTCAGCAGTTCTGCCGTAAACTCCGATTTTGATTTTACCCTGAGTTCTCTCAACATCGCCACCAATGAAGCTGATAAGCTGACCGATGGGAATATACCAGTTGCCATTAACATTCTGAGGAAGGGTTTCTCTCACGCAAAGACCTAAATCATAGCCCTTGAATTTAAGTCGGGTTTGATTATAAACAGGTGCAGGGTCAATGGGTGTAATAAGGTCCTTGTCTTTATCAATTGTGGCAACGTCGATGATTCTGTCATCCTCAACATAGGCTGTGAGCGTGCATTTACCACCATAAATATCAACAATTGTAAACATTGAAAGCTCTTCTTCGTGGCAATAGGTTTTAGCATTCCATACCTTGGGAACAACTCTTGTTCCAGGAGGGTTACGGTGGCTTGAGCCTAAGTTATAGTGAACTGTGCCTTCAGAGGGCTTGGTGAAAAGACCTTCTCCGCGTTTTGGATATGAACGGGCAAAGGAATGCTCGTGGCCTGAGAAAACAATATCATATTTGTCCATACCGTCACGAAGAGAGGGGTATGAGTCATCGATTTCAATACCGGGACCGGCGAAGCAGATGGGGAAATGGTGAACGGCAAATTTCCATTTTTTATCTGATTTATCAGCCTGTTCAATAAGCCATTGGTTCATTTCTTCATAACCGCTTGTACCAATAATTGAGAAATGCACATTACCATAATCAAATGCGTGGTTTGCGATGGGTCTTTCAACGGGCCCGTTGTGCTCATAGCTGCCCCACAGCTGGTTTGTAAAGTAGGTTGCATACTCGGAATAATATTTGTCTTCCTTTGTAAAATAGCTGCTGAAGCCCATATCATCGTGGTTGCCCATACAGAACATTACAGGCAGTGATTCGCATATACCCTTGAGACCTTCAAAAAGCCCTGTCCATTGAACGTCTGTCTGACCACAGTTGGTGTTATCACCTGCAGTAAGTATAAACTCGCACTCGGGATGCTCTGCAAGGAATTTTTTTAATAATTCACGAAGCACGGAATAATCCGCAGGTGGCTCTGCATCGCCTGCCTGAATATCAGAAAGGCAAACAAAAGAGAATTTTTCAGCATTGTCCTTTGCAGTTTTAAATGTGTAAGCTTCACTTCTTATTGTGTCGTTTCCACAGGTGTATTCATATTGTGTGTCAGGCATTAAGCCTGTCATATCAGCAAAAAAGAAATGGCTGTCATCCATATCTGTTGTAAATGGGTGTTTAAGTGCATCTGCTCTCATCCATACAGCAGAGCCTTTTTCCCTGTAAAGAGCAAAGCCCTTGTCAACAGTTGTATCTGTTCGCCAACGTACAGTCATTGAACGAGCAGCATCCCCCTTTATAGAAAGCATAATCTGGTCGGGTTGAGGCTTGGAACCCCTTATGTTTTTCCATTCTGATTTTGTTATCACAAAAATACCTTCTTTCAAAAAGAACTATCACCATTTTAACATTTTTAGAATAAATTGCAATGGATTTAGTTGTTTTATTTTGTTGATATAATGAAAAAAGAATGCTATAATTTAAGTAACTAAAAA
>JAZSBI010000263.1:0-5011 GCA_045602345.1 Acutalibacteraceae bacterium
AAGGTCAGCAATCGTGTCCAGTTGGCTTCCAAACTTGCTGCTACTGTTTGTTTTTCTGGCAATTGTACCATCTATCATATCACTAAAACCACAGAGGAGATATATAACGTAAAACTCTAACGAAAACACAGGAAATAACAGCAACAAAATACTGCCGAAAATGCGACACCCCGTGAGTATATCTGCAATATACTTCGCCATCTGTTCACCTCCAAATTCAAGTTTGTCGAGTTGATTATATCACCAATCAACAGCTAAAGCAATAAAAGAAAAGAACAGATAACTGATGCTATCTGTTCTTTCTTGGTCGGAGTGAGGTGATTCGAACACCCGACTTCTTCGTCCCGAACGAAGCGCTCTACCAAACTGAGCCACACCCCGAAGTGTAAAATATTTAGTTTTTGATGAATTTCTGTTTGTGGGATGTTATGTGGCCATTTCGTTTTTTTGAAGTATTTTTCAAAATTTCTGAAATGATGTAATCCCAAGTGTATCAAGGCTTGTAGCGGTTTTTGAGTTTTGGTCGAACCGTGGGAACTGCGTTTCCCCGAACGAAGCGCTCTTCCTGTTGCAACATAGTCGTCTCGCTCGTTGTTCACTTCGCGATACTCCTTGTTGCGCCACTCCTTATTCCTCGCTGCATCCGCCACCGGCGGCGCTCGGAAACGTCCCCAAATTGAGCCACATCTCGATATACAATTCGTAATGAATAATTCTTAATGCGTAATTAGGAATGCACTTGCAAAGTGCAAAGTGAATTATACATTATTAGGCAAATAAAATCAAGTGTTTTGAATACATTATTTTAAACGCTATTTTTTACGTTCATCTACAAAGTGTGTTCTTTGTGGGGCAACCCACCACCATTCCGCCCGAACAAGACCAATACCAAAAATGTATCACCCGAAATATACACTATGTTATGATTTTCCCAATAAAGGATGGTCCCCCTCCCTATGCGCTGAGGCGCACAGGGATGATAAGCTTCGAAATGCTTTTACATTTAGGTGAAAAGCAACTTAACTTTTAACATCTAACTTTAAAATTTTAACTCAACATTTCGCATTCCGCACTTTGCATTTCGCACTCCGCATTCACATAAATTTTGCACAGTTTTTATGCTGAATTTTCGGTAATATATAATAGTATAAATTTATTGCTTTATAAGAACAAACAATATATAATGTATCTTGATTTAAAATGGGGTGAAAGGAGTTTTCTTCTTGAACATTATTGTAGTTGGTATGGGTAAGGTTGGTTACACAGTTGCAGAACAGCTTTCCCAAGAGGAACACGATGTAACAATCATTGATACTGATGAAGATGTTATAAATGACACGCTTCAGGACATTGATGTTATCGGCATAATCGGTGATGGTGCAACTCGCAAAAGTCTTCAGAATGCAGGCATTGAAGAGTGTGATTTACTTATTGCCCTTACCGGTAGTGATGAGCTTAATATATATTGTTGTCTTTTAGGCAAAAGGCTCGGTGCAAAAAGCACAATTGCCCGTGTTCGTGACCCTGAATACAGTAAGGACGTTGGTCTTCTAAAAGATAATCTCGGACTTGCTCTTGCTATTAATCCTGAAAGAGAAGCAGCAGCGGAAATTCAGAGAATTTTAAAATTCCCAACTGCTCGAAATGTTGATATTTTCGGTCATGGCAAGGTTGACCTTTTAAGCTTCGTTGCTCACGATAACTGCTTATTAACCAACAAAGCCATTAAAGACTCTTTTGCGAAAATCAAAACGAAAGCCCTTGTTTGTGCTGTTGAGCGTGGCAAAGAAGTTTTCATCCCAACAGGTGATTTCGTTATTCAGAAAAATGATACGGTTGCTGTTCTCACTCCTGCCAAAACTGCTCCTGACTTTTTCAAGCAAATCGGCTACAGAACCAATGACATAAAAAACATTATGATAATCGGCGGAGGTAAAATTGCTCTTTACCTTGCAAAAGCCCTTAATCACCTTAATGTTTGCACAACAATTATTGAAAAAGACCTTGATACTGCTCTGAACCTCAGCAGTACTCTTAACAACATCAACGTTGTTCACGGTGACGGCACAAACCGTTCACTTCTCCTCGAAGAGGGCCTTCTTGAAGCGGATGCTTTCTGTTGCCTTACGGGTATAGATGAAGAAAATATCGTTCTTTCACTTTTCGCAAAAAATACTGCTCCCGAAATCAAAACCATCACAAAAGTAAACCACACTCTTTTCCGTGAGGTTATACAGACGCTTGATATTGACAGCGTCATTTACCCAAAATTCACAACTGCAAGTATCATTTTAAAATATGTTCGTGCCCAAGCGGCAGGCAATGGCAGAAATGAGGTTCATAAATTAACCCGAATTATCAACAACAAGGTAGAGGCTATTGAATTTAATGTAACTGCAGACAGCAGATTGACAGGTCACCAGATTCAATATCTTGATTTCAGAAAAAATATTCTTTTAGGCTCAATCACCCGAAACGGCGAAGTAATTATTCCTCGCGGTACAGATATTCTTCAGGAGGGTGACTCGGTAGTTGTTGTTACAACCTCTGAACGTCTCACAAGACTTGATGATATTTTGAAATAAGGTAATAAAAATGAACAGAAGAATGATAGCATATATACTCGGTATATTGCTTTTATGTGAAGCAGGATTAATGCTTCTCCCCACAATAGTTTCTCTCATATATGGCGAGGCTGTGCTGACAAGCTTTCTTATAACAATCGCCTTGCTTGTAGCAACGGGGCTTGTACTTGTGGCAATGAAGCCAAAAGACAAAACAATCTACGCTCGTCACGGACTCATAATTGTATCCCTCGGTTGGATTTTGATGAGTCTTTTCGGTGCTCTTCCCTTTTATTTCAGCGGAGAAATCCCCAGCTATATTGATGCAGTTTTTGAAGCTGTTTCAGGCTTTACCACAACAGGTTCAAGTATATTAACTGATGTTGAAGCCCTTTCAAAATCAATGCTTTTCTGGCGGAGCTTTACCCATTGGATTGGCGGAATGGGTGTTCTTGTGTTTATGATGGCAGTTCTTCCCCTTGCAGGTGGCGGTGGCGACCTGCACCTTATGAGAGCAGAAAGCCCCGGACCCAATGTAAGTAAACTTGTTCCCAAATCAAGCAAGACCGCTCGAATTCTTTACGGCATTTATCTTGCACTTACGGTTATTGAAATAATTATTCTTCTTGCAGGCGGTATGCCGTTGTTTGATAGTGTAACCCTCGCCTTCGGCACGGCAGGTACAGGTGGATTTGGCGTTCTAAATTCAAGTATCGCTTCATACTCCACTTTCTGCCAGGGTGTTATAACCGTGTTTATGACGCTTTTCGGAATAAATTTCAACTTTTATTTTCTGCTTCTTTGCAAAAAATTCAAGGATGCTTTTAAAAGCGAAGAAGTCTGGACTTATCTTGCAATAATGTTCTCTGCAATAGTTATTATTGCAATCAATGTTAAGGATATGTTCTCAAGCTTTGGTGAAGCACTTCACCATTCCGCATTCCAGGTAAGCTCCGTTATGACAACAACAGGCTTCTGTACCGTTGATTTCAACCAATGGCCCGAGCTTAGCCGAATAATTATGCTTGCAGTTATGTGCGTCGGTGCTTGTGCCGGTAGTACCGGTGGCGGACTTAAGGTTTCCCGAGTAATTATTCTTTTAAAGAGTGCAAGGCGTGAATTCCGCCGAATTTCCCACCCAAGAAGCGTTAAGATTATCACCTTTGACGGCAACAGAGTAAGCGATGATACAATCCGTAACACATTTGCATATTTCTTCATTTATGCAATGATTTTTGCAGCCTCGGTGCTTGTTGTTTCCCTTGATAATTTCGATTTCACAACAACTACCACCTCTGTTATTGCAACGCTTAATAACATTGGTCCCGGTTTAGGTATGGTTGGAGCCACAGGAAACTTTTCGGAATTCAGCATACTGTCAAAACTGGTTCTGATATCAGATATGCTTTTAGGACGACTTGAAATATTCCCCCTCCTCTTCCTTTTTGCACCATCAAAGCAAAAGGTTAAAATCTTCAGTAGAATAAGAAGTAAGTTAATGTAAGAAAGGAACAAAAAATGCGAACAGTAAAATCTATTAATGAAAACTGGCTTTTCACAATGGACGAAAAAGCAAATATTGCTACCCTCCCCCAAAATGCCGAAGCGCTTAATCTCCCTCACACCTGGAACGGCAAGGACGGTCAAGACGGCGGTAACGATTATAAGCGTCAGATATGCTACTACTTCAAGGAAATTTCAAAAGCTGAACTTACAGGCGAAGAGAATTATCTTGAATTTGATGCAGTAAGCTCTTCTGCAGAGGTTTTCTGGAACGGTGCTTCCATTGCAGTTCACCACGGTGGGTATTCTCGCTTCAGAGTAAAAATCCCTGCTGAAAATATAAATGAAACAAACCTTTTAGCTGTTTGCGCAGACAACACACCTAACGAGGAGGTTTACCCTCAGACTGCTGACTTCACTTTCTATGGCGGTATTTACAGAAGCGTTAAGATCGTTAGCGTTCCTTGTGCTCATTTCGACTTGGAGTATTATGGTGCACCCGGTATTATGGTTACCCCCACAGTTAACGGCAACAAAGCTGATATTAGTATTGAAGCCTTTGTAAAGGGTGCAGATGGTGCTACACTTACATACAAAATTTTTGATGGTGAAGCTGTTATTGCAGAAGAAACTACAGCAGACACAAAAGCAAATCTCACAATCGAAAATGTTCACCTTTGGCACGGAAGAAAAGATCCCTATCTTTACACGCTTGAAGCTACTCTTTCTAAAAATGGTGAAGCTTTAGACTCTGTTTCAACCCGTTTTGGTTGCCGCACCTTCAGCGTTGACCCTGAAAAAGGATTCATTCTTAATGGTGAAGAATATCCTTTAAGAGGCGTTTCCCGTCATCAGGACTATCCGGAAAAAGGTAACGCACTTACTCTTGAAGATCACAAGAGAGATATTGAATTAATTTGCCAGGTTGGTGCTACAACAATCCG
>JAZSBI010000264.1:0-19856 GCA_045602345.1 Acutalibacteraceae bacterium
ACAACCTTAATATCGTCAGCATTGGGCTGAGCCTTAACAGCATTAACAATGTTCTGAGCTGCAGTAACATTTGTTTTCTGGGTTTTTACGGGATAATAGTCCGCTGCAGGAGAAACCATACCGCCAACATGAAGAACATAGTCTGCGCCTGTTACACATTCGAGAACATCTTCGTAGTTTGTAAGGTCACCCCAAACAAGCTTAACTGAAGGATCGTTTTCAAAATCCTTAAATTTGTCCTTGTTTTTCTGGCTACCTCTGTTAAGAAGAACGATGTTGTAAAGGTTCTTCTTTGCATAGAGTTCCTTAAAACCTGCCCATCCCATTGTACCTGATGAACCGGTTAAGAATACGGTTTTTTTAGACATAAAAAACACCCCATCTTTCCAAAATTTATCAATATAAATTATACAATTAAATAACATAATTTGTCAATAGAACAAATGACAATTTATTAACCACATGTCAAGTTGCCAATCCCCGGCCACCAGCCACCAACATTAAAACAGCAACTTTTTATCTTCTTAATTTATTTTTAACTTATTGACAATTTCAAAAAACAGAACAATATAGTTGTTGTTATAAAAAACTAGTAACCGGTAGCTGGAGACTGGCAGCTGGCAGCTAAAAAAAGACTTGCTCTCCCAAGTCGTTTTTTCACCACTCAAATTCCGGTCTTTGATTTTCTACATGCTTTGCTGCTTTCAGAAGAAATCTTCTCATTGGCTCCATTTGCCTTATAAAAAATGTAAGTTCCTGTAAAAAATCTTGAAAATCATCAATATCCTCATCCGGTATAAAATAAATCATTTCCCAATTTTTCATTTTAATATACTCTGCTGCAGGATCATCCGCAGAAAAACCACGGGGCATTGATTTAAGCTTATCTCCGTTAACAGAAATATTTGTTTCTTTAAGTATTGCTTGAAACTCGTCAAAATGTTTTGAAATATAGTGGCGAATATTATTCATTTTTGTTGTTGTATCGCACCAAAGTCCCGTACCAAAGCAAGAGCGTCCGGGTGCAACGCACAAAAAATAGCCGATGGGTAACCAGGACTTTCTATCAGGTGAAATATAAGCCCTAAAGGAGGGGTTATAGGGTGGTCCGTTTTTATGAAAACGCATATCTCTAGCCACTCTATACATCCATTCTCTGGGCTCCATATACATTATTGCTTTGCCAATATCAGGGGCTTCATCATTTATAACAAAACGAAGTCTATCAATAAAGCCTAAAAAATCTTTTTTTGCCTCGTCATATTCATCATGGTTTTCGTGAAACCATGTACGGTTATTATTCAACTGCAAATTACCGCAATAGGTCATTATTCTTTTGAAATTCATTTTTAAATCCTTGTCATTAATTTAGAAATTTTGATAAAAATAAAATATCACACCAATTTTTAAAATGCAATAATATTATTGACAAGAATTAATTAAATACAGTAAAATAAATTATAGATTTTAGCCTTCGGAGGTATTATATATGGCAGTTTTCAGACCCTTTAAAGCATTACGACCTGTTCCTGAGTTTGCATCACGTGTTGCAGCACTCCCCTACGATGTTATGAATAGTGCTGAAGCAAAGGAAATGGTTGTTGGTAACCCTTACTCTTTTCTTCATGTAGATAAAGCAGAAATAGATTTGCCCGAGGGCACAGACCTTTACAGTAATGAGGTTTATGCAAAAGCTGCCGAAAGCCTTAACAAGCTTGAAGAAGATGGTATATGTGCAATGGATGAAGAGCCTTGCTTTTATGTGTACCGTCAGATTATGAATGGCAGAGAGCAGACAGGTCTTGTTGGTTGTGCCTGGGTTGATGATTATATTGAAAACCGCATAAAAAAGCACGAATTAACCCGTGCAGATAAGGAAGCCGACCGCATCCGCCATGTTGACACCTGCGATGCAAACACAGGTCCGATTTTCCTTTGCTACAGAGATAATGAAAAGGTTAATGCTATAATCAATGAGCAGAAAAAGAAAGCTCCCGTTTATGATTTTGTGACTGATGATGGAATCGGTAATACTGTCTGGGTAATTGACAATACAGAAATCTGCAAAGAGCTTTCCGAGCTTTTAGGTAATGTTGGGGATTTCTACATTGCAGACGGTCACCACCGTTGCGCAAGTGCAGTTAATGTTGCAAAAATGCGCCGTGAACAGAACCCTGACTTTGACGGCACAGAAGAATTCAACTTCTTCCTTGCAGTCCTCTTCCCTGCTGACAGCCTTGAAATTATGGACTACAACAGAGTTGTTAAGGATTTAAACGGCAACACCGAGGAAGAATTTGTTGATAAAATCAGTGAAAAATTTGAGGTTGAGCTTGCTTCCTGTGATGGTGCATATCACCCCGAGGAAAAACACAATTTCGGTATGTACTTGGGTGAGAAATGGTATAAACTTACCGCAAAGGATGGTACTTTTGACGAAAACAACCCTGTTGACCAATTAGACGTTTCAATTCTTCAGAAAAATCTTCTCACGCCCATTCTCAACATTGGTGACCCGAGAACAGATAAAAGAATCGACTTTATCGGCGGTATTCGTGGTCTTAAGGAACTTGAAAAACGATGCAAAGAAGATATGACAGTTGCATTTTCAATGTACCCCACAACCCTTGACGACCTTATGTCCATTGCCGATGCAAATATGATTATGCCACCAAAATCCACCTGGTTTGAACCCAAATTATTGAGTGGACTGTTTATTCACAAATTAAAATAAAACACAATTGTAGGGGCGGGTCTTGACCCGCCCGTTGTTATTATTTTATTCATTTTGCGAGACAGTCAAGACCGTCCCATACTTTTAGTTGCAAGTAGCAAATATCGGGACACGAAAAGTGTGAATATAGTTGCGGCTTTTGCGCCTTCCTTCGAAGGAAGGTGGCACGGAAAATCTTGATTTTTCGTGACGGAAGGTTCTTGATGCGCAAGCGTCATTTCGCCGTAGGTGAAACCGTAATAAAATCATTGTTCTCTGTCAGTTTATTACAATTGAATCTCAAGATTCAACGACGCTCATTTGGTTCGCGTCGAGAACCACCCACCATTCCGCTATACTTTATTCTTTACTTTTACAATAGGCTCGCTTGATACTGCATCTAATAGTTCAACCTATTCAAATATGGTCCCCCCGCCTTCGAAGGCAGGCACCACACACAACAACTTTATTTTCCTATCTTTATAATCGTGTCGCAGACCTAAACTGGCATCTGGCGACTGGTAGCTGGCAATAAAAAAACGACTCACCGAAGTGAGTCGTTTTTTGTTAACCGGGAATCACAAGCATATTTGCAGTTCCGTCGGTGTATTTCATCACAAGGAATTTGCAATCGTTCCCTGCATTATAGGTCATAAAGGCTTTTTCACGAAGCTTTTCTGCCTCTTCGGGTGTGATTTTTTCAATATCACTTTCGGAGACAGGTTCATAAGCAAACTCAAAATCATACCAATCTTCAAAAAGTAAATCATTATAATTTTCCAATGATAGGTCTATATAATCACAACCTTTATCAAGATAAACATCATTATAACCACCGGTGTCCCAAGAATAAACCAAACTAGATAAATACTTACCGTTTCTGTCCTTAGATTTATTTCCCTCGATATTTGAATATGAATAAATCCAAGAAATAAATTTTGAGGAATCAATAATGTGAGCTTCTGACACTTCAAGTTTCACATCAAAATATTCATACAGGTCGTATTTTTTGAGAACTTCTATTGTTTTTACCATATCTGATGTTACAGAAAACCGATATAACCAACCCTCTTTTTCTCTAAGCAGCTGCTCAGAAGTTGATTGATTCTCACCATCATTTAACCAATTCTCCGCGCTATCTTTCAACGCTTTGCATGAAGCAAGGCTTATAACACCAATTTGTTTTTCTGGCTTAAAAAATTGTTCCCAAGACAAACTTGTATAATCCTCAAAAAGAGCTTTCTTTAATTCTTCGATATTTTCTCTTGAAATTTGCTCTTCTGTTATATAGCTGTGATTATTATCTTTAGAATAAATTACTAATGAATCCGCATCGGCAACTTTCATATAAGAAGTGTCATCAGTCCAATACTCGTGATAATCATAATATTTTTCTTCATATCCGTAAATATAGTAAAAAAGTTCTTCGTTATTATTAAAAATCCAATTTTTATCCCATTCTGCCCATACATAACTTGAACTTTCACCATTTATTTCGGAATTCTGGTTAAAAATAGTTTTATAAAACTCACGAACTGTATCAGTTTCATAAAGTTCACTTATTTTTTCGCAAGATTCATTACTTAAATATGTATAGCTTCTATGAATAAACTTACCATTTTCAAGTTCATAAATAATTGTGAAAGTTTCGTTTGTATCATAATTTTTATCATTAGCAATGAATTTATGAATATCCTTAACTTTCTCAATTTCTGCTTTGGTTTTAAAGCATATCTCTACAAACAACTCTTCATTTGGGGTACTCACATATTCCGAACTATACGTACCCAAAACTCCAACAGGGTCATTTACTACAACCGATTTAATTTCGTAAGTTTCGGGAATATAGGTTGAATAACCGAAACAACCAGTAACAGAAACTAAATATACAATTATGCCAAAAACGGCAGTAACACCTACACCCAAGAAGCTAAAAGTAAGTTGCTCTTTTTTTCTGTAAAGAACAGATGTAACAACAATTGTTACAATCAAAACCAACATTAAAACAACCAACAAAAGCGGTAACATCACAAAAGACTGTACTTCTGCGTTGCAATACTCATAAATCCCCTGAAAAACTACTACACAAGAATACAAAGATAACGCTACAGAACACACAAGCCTAGCCATCCTGTTTTTTCCGGATTTATTACAATTTTCAGCCTTAAAGTGACTAACAAAATGCTTTTCGATTAAAAACACAGCCAAAATCATCAAAAATATCCACACAAGGTTCTTTATGATATAAAATGCAGGTGTTTGAAACCAATCCAACATTGAAGCATCATTATTTCTATTTCCAAAGCCCATAACATTGGCATTTAAGCTATACAACGGATCAAACAACGAAAAAAACGTTGTAATAGGATGTCCTTCTACACTACCGTAATTCAAAATACCAAAGTTTGAAGTTTTTACGTAATAGCCACTTAAAGATAAAGCAAAAATTGAATCAATAAAACTAAAAACTGAAAAAGGCAAAGCACAAACAGATGCACCGAAAACAATTGTTTCACTTGTTTTCCCACTAACAATTCGAGCAAAAGCGCCTACGACATACCCTACCAAAAGAGGTAGTAATGAAATTAAAATATTAGCAAAATATTCATCGGATAAAATTGAAAAATTTTCTCGCAATCTTTTTAGCACACACAAAAGAACAAAATAATAGCACACAGTTAATAAAGCCAAACACAATAGCGGAAACCAAAATTTCTTTCTGAATAGTGATTTTCTTGATTCGCCAAAGCTTAAAATTGTGAGGCATTTTGTTTTAATTTGCAAAAATCTGAATTGCACAAACGAAATTATTAAACCTGCAAAAAAAGTTATTCCGGACAAATTGTTAAAACCTCGAGGATAATCAATGGAATAATAAAAATACCCATCACTGTCTGTATTAGTCAAATGCAAAAAAAGAACAATTGCATAAACAATTAACAAAATAATAACAGATCTATCGAAAACATGGGGCAAATTAAATCCTCTTTTTGTTAAAGATTGATTTGATTTTTCCATCATCAGTAATCGCCTCCGTTTCTTCTGAAAATACTTCTTCAAGGGTGAGAAGTTCGGTCTTCATGCTTTCTGCCCCGAGGCTATAAAGTTTTTCGATTTCCTTTTCCGCATCACCGCAAACAAGGAGTGTTGCGGTTCTCTCGGTCAGCTCACACTTTCTGTAATTAATACCTTTGAACATTTCTTCATTCACTGAATTTCCAAAGGTAAGGTAAACTCTTCTATAATGCTCACTGATATCCTCAATGGCACAGTTAAGAATAATATTTTTCCCATTGATTATTGCAATATGGTCGCACAATCCGGAAATCTCTGCCAGGTTATGTGAGCTGATTATAACTGATGCCCCTGTTGTGTTTATGTATTCAAGTAAAAGCTTACGGAGAATTTCTCTTTTATGGGGGTCAAGGCCATCAAAGGTTTCGTCAATTAAAAGGTATTTAGGCGAAGCAGCAAAAGCGATTGCAAGACCTGCCTGCTTTTTCATACCCTTTGAAAGTGATTTTATATTGGCATTTTTGTTAAGCCCGAACAAACCACAAATCTCTTCAAAAACATCAAAATCAAAATCAGGAAAATATTTCGAATAATATTTTGCAGAGCCTTTAATGGAAGTTTTGACAGGGAACCAAGTATCATCTGTAAGATAAAATAGTTCTTTTCGTTCTTTGGAATTGTCAAAAGCATCTTCTCCATCAAGGAAAACAGCACCCTCTTCCGCTTTAAAAACACCTGCACACACATTGAGAAGCGTGGTTTTACCGCAACCGTTAAAACCGGCAATACCGAAAACTGAAGAATCCTCAACTGTGATATTTACATTTTCAATAGCGGTATAGTCCCCATATTTTTTGGTGACACCTTTAATTTCAATCATCACTCTCACCCTTTCCGTAAATTTTATTAACAAGGTCAATTGCATCCTCAAAAGTCAGCCCTTTTGCTTTTGCCGAAAGCACAGAAGCAGTAAACTCCTGCTGTGCGTTTTCAAGAATAATCTTATTAGCAATGGCTTTTTCGCTTATGAAAACACCACTACCCTGAACAGAATAAACAACGTTTGCTTGTTCAAGCTCATTGAAAGCTCGTTTAATTGTGTTAACGTTCAGGTTCAAATCTGATGCCAATTGCCTTATAGGTGGCAATTTATCACCGGGCTTCAGCTCACCGAGAGTGATTTTATTGAGAATCTGCTCTTTTATCTGCTCAAATATGGGCGTTCTGCTGTGATTATCTATACGTATCAACAAATGACCTCCTCTCTGAAAATTGTGCTATTCCAAATAGCACAATTTAAATATAGCAAACAAAGATAAGTTTGTCAACTAAATATTTTTAAGTGTACCACCCACCGCTATCGCGGTCCCCCCTCCTTTTTTACATTCGTAAAAAAAGAGGGATAGGCTTCGCAATACTTTTACAAACTAGCAAACAGCAGCTAAAACACCTGCTGACAAGATATAAAAAGAGACATCTGATTTAGATGCAGAAGCCGTTTTATTCACCCCGAAGGTGTATACAGATACTCCGAGTGGGTGAGAAAACGACTAAAAAAGTTCGTATTCATAACGAATACGAACTTTTTGTTCTGCGCTAAAGCAGATGTCTATTTTACCATTTATGATGTACTTTTTCGTGGAACACGGGTATATTCTCGATATTTAAAACAGTTCCGTCATCAAGGACTGCTGTACCGTTAAGCATACCAAAAAGCTTTTCAGCCTTTTCGCAAATAACACCTGCGCTTATATTGGTGTGGTCGTTGAAAAATGGCTTAAACCGCATATTGAATCGGTTGTCATTGGATGTCATAATCCATTCATCCATAACATTGCCTGTGGGCATACCGAAATCAACCAAATCAAGCTTATGACATCTTCCGTCATAAAAAAGCATATTTTCGCTGGCGTTACTTGTATCACCAAAGCCGTAGCCGATGTTATAGCCGAATGGCTTTCCGTCCACAAGTCCACAACCGATACCCCAATACCAAGTATTGTTATATGTCCACACACCTCTGCCCCAGTCCAGGATACCGAAATCCTTTTCGGAATCAAAGGTGTATGTTCTGCCCTTTACTTTCACATAACCACTTGCATTCATACAAGTAATTTTCTGGTTATAGTAGAAGGCTTTTTTGTCTTCTTTCCAAGGGGTTGCAATAACCATAGTGTCCATTGGGGGTTGCTTCAGATAAATATCTGCTTCCAGGTCTGTATGGTTAAAGCATCTTTCATATTTACAGTAAATATGTCTGCCCTCTTCTGTTCTGTCAATGTGATAATCGCAGGTTTTGGATTTAAATGCAATATCACCTTTTTCGCTTGTAACAGGAAGCTTCAACTTACCGTTTGGCATAATCTGTGCTTCGGTGCAATCGAATTTTTCCTTTGTTTCAAAATCGAAAACAGAACAACAAACAAGCCCCATATATCTGTTATCGTCAAAAGTGAAGGAAAGAGCGTATTTACCCTCGTGGTTCATAATAAGGTAATAGTCCCATTCTTTAAGTCTGTTTTTCTTACTCTTTGTCACCATATCGGGTGAATAATCAAAAACAAGAGAATTTGCCCAACCCGGCTCACGAAGAACACCGTTTTCATCAAGAAGTGGGCCGTTACCTGTGATTTTATGATTTTTATTCATAATCAGATACCTTTTTCGTCATAGAGGAATACTGTTTCAAGGGCAACCTTAACACCTGTGTCAATTGCCTGAGCAGAAAGATTGTCTGCAGTATCAAGACGAGTGTGATAATATCTTGCCGGAGTGGGATCCATAGCAGTAAATGCACTTGCAGGAACACCTGCCTGTGACATTGCTGCAGCATCAGTTGAACCGAGCTCTATTGTACCTATAGGAACATCAACACCAACAGTTTTAGCTGCTGACTGTAAAAGTTCTGCAACTCGGCGGTCATTTTTAACCATACCTGTCATATCTTTTTCGTAGATTTTAGCAAACTCAAGCTCACGGATTGTGTCAAAGCTGATGAAAACAGTTTCAACGCCATCATTGAGCATAGCTTTATTCTGCTTTGCAAAAGCTTTTGAACCACGAAGACCTGCTTCTTCACCACCTGCACAAAGAACTGCAACCTCTGTATTTTCAAAGCGAATATCGTTATCAGAGAGAAATTTTGCAACTGCACAAGAAATAAAGCAGCCTGAAAGGTCATCGTTTGCGCCAACAACAGGCATTTTATAGTTACAGAATCTGAAAGCCATAACAAGAATCGGAACTGTAATATACATAAAGATTGCAATAACACGAAGAGCAATGTTGCCATCTTCGCCCCATATAATTCCGCTTACAGCACCGCCGTGAATAAGACCGTAAATATTACCGCCCAAGCCGAGAAAAATTGCAATAACTGCCGTTACAATAATAGTAGCAACAACGGGTCTTCCGCCTTTGTATGTATAGGTCCATTCAAAAGCAGAATCCGTGTGACCGCTGATAATAATACGCTTTTTGGTTTCGCCACTTGCTTTTCTTACACCATAAACATTACCACTTGTAACCTTAGGGAAAAATGGATCAAGAACAGGTTTGTAAAAAATAAACTCTGCAAGAACAAAGAAAAGAGTAAGTGCAGAAAAAATAAGACCTGCAATACTGATTCCTAATGTAAACATAATTGTTGAAAGAATAAGAAGTGCTGCACCTATAGGAACCCAAGCCATAAATGCTTTGTCGCTGCATTTATACTCCTCTCTTTTAACCTCATCGCAGAATTTTTCAAGGTCTGCTTTCATGTATTCCTGTGCATTTTTTTCTGCCTCGCTACCAACGGGACGTGGTCCGAAATTTTTGCACACATTCTTTATGCTTTTAATTGCATAGTTTGTATATTCCCTTACTTTTATATCAAAATTAGGGATACTTTCATTTGCTTTCATACTGTACCTCTTTTCTTAATTAGTGCCACTAACCCTACCTTTCTTGCGAAGAAAGGGGGACCACCGCTTGCGGTGGTGGAAAGTTCTAGCGGCGTAAGACGCGTATAATCAAATGTTGCGTCAGCAACTTACCTTATTATATAACACCTTGTTTAATATATCAAGATTTTAACAAGGGTTTTAAATATTTTCCCGTATATGATTTTTTGCATTTAGCTACCTCTTCAGGTGTTCCCTGGGCAACAACTTCACCACCGCCATTACCACCCTCGGGACCAAGGTCAATTATGTGGTCGGCAGTTTTTATAACATCAAGGTTATGCTCAATAACCACAACGGAATTATTTGCATCAACAAGCTTATTGATAACCTCAAGAAGTTTATTGACATCTGCAGTATGAAGCCCCGTTGTTGGCTCATCAAGAATGTAAATTGTTTTACCCGTTGATTTTTTTGAAAGTTCAGTTGCAAGTTTTACTCTTTGTGCCTCGCCACCTGAAAGAGTTGTTGCAGACTGGCCGAGAGTGATATAACCTAAACCGACATCAAAAATAGTCTGTAATTTATTACGGATTTTCGGTACATTCTCAAAGAAATTCATTGCCTCTTCAACGGTCATATTAAGAACATCGCTGATGCTTTTGCCCTTATATTTAACGTCGAGAGTTTCGCGGTTATATCTTGCACCTCTGCAAACCTCGCAGGGCACATAAACGTCCGAAAGGAAGTTCATTTCGATTTTTATAATACCGTCACCCTCACAGGCTTCACAGCGACCACCCTTAACATTAAATGAGAAACGGCCCGCATCATAGCCCTTGGTTTTTGCATCCTGAGTAGATGCAAAAAGAGTTCTGATATCATTGAATACTCCCGTATATGTGGCGGTGTTTGAACGGGGAGTTCTGCCTATAGGAGACTGGTCAATATCAATTACCTTATCTAAATTTTCAAGACCTAAAATTTCATCGTGCTTACCTGCAAATTTCTTTGCATTGTTAAGCTCTGCCGCAAGTTTTTTATAAAGAATCTCATTTATAAGAGAGGATTTACCCGAACCTGAAACACCTGTCACAACAACAAGCTCACCCAAAGGTATTTTAACATCAATATTTTTAAGATTATTCTGCCTTGCACCTTTGATTTCAAGGAATTTGCCGTTACCCTTACGACGTTTTTCAGGAACTTCTATTTTCTTTTTACCTGACAGGTACTGTCCTGTAAGAGAGCGTTCGCATTTTTTGATATCTTCTACTGTACCTGCACAAACAATTTCGCCACCATGAACACCTGCACCAATGCCTACATCAACAATGAAATCAGCTTCATTCATTGTGTCCTCATCGTGTTCAACAACAATAAGCGTATTTCCTAAATCACGAAGATTTTTAAGGGACTTAAGAAGTTTTTCATTATCTCTTTGATGTAAACCAATACTTGGTTCATCAAGAATATAGAGAACACCCATAAGTGAAGAACCGATTTGAGTTGCAAGACGGATTCGCTGGCTTTCACCACCAGAAAGAGTGCCTGAATTACGGGACAGAGTAAGATAATCAAGACCAACATTACACAGGAAAGCAAGTCTTGATTTGATTTCCTTAACGATCTGCTTACCGATAATCTGTTCTTTTTCTGAAAGCTCAAGATTTTCAATAAACTTAAGCTCATCACCAATAGACATATCGGTAAATTCTTTAATGTTTATACCACCCACAGTAACCGCCAAGGATGCAGGTTTAAGTCTTGCGCCCTTACAATCAGGACAAGGACAGGCAGTCATATACTGCTCTATATCTCTTCTTGACCAATCACTTGTAGTCTCTCTGTAGCGACGTTCAAGGTTATTTATGATACCCTCAAACTCTGTCATATATGTTCCGCTTCCATATTCATTTTCGCGGACCATTTTTATTCTTTCACCATTTGTACCGTAAAAAATTGCATTCTGCCCTTCGGGAGAAATTTTATTAAATGGTGTATCAAGAGTGAAGTTATACCTATCTGCAAGGGCATTATAATACATACCTGAAATGGTGCTTGAATCGCTTTTGCTCCAGCCTGCACCATTAATCGCACCCTCGTTAATAGAAAGTTTTCTGTTTGGAACAATCAAGTCCTCGGAAACTCGCATAAACACGCTGAGACCCGAACAAGTGGGGCAAGCACCGAAGGGATTATTGAAAGAGAACATTCTGGGCTCTAATTCATCCATACATGAGCCATGCTCGGGGCAGGCAAAATTCTGTGAAAACAGAATCTCCTCTTCGCCAATAACATCTATAATAGCTGTACCATCTGTAAGAGAAAATGCAGATTCAAGAGAATCTGTAAGACGGGAAGTAATCCCATCTTTCATAATAAGTCGGTCAACTATAACCTCAATATTATGCTTTATATTTTTTTCAAGCTTAACCTTTTCCGAAAGGTCATACATAATCCCATCTATTCTTACTCTTGAATAGCCTGATTTCCTCACACTTTCAAGTTCTTTCTGGAACTCGCCCTTTTTACCTTTGGCTATAGGAGCTAAAATTTGAAACTTTGTTCCCTCTTCCAAAAGAAGGACCTTATCAACTATCTGGTCGATGGACTGCTTTGCAATTTCCTTACCGCAAACAGGGCAATGAGGAATACCGATTCTTGCATATAAAAGTCTTAAATAGTCATAGATCTCCGTAACAGTACCTACAGTTGAACGTGGGTTTTTAGAAGTGGTTTTCTGGTCGATGGAAATAGCAGGAGAAAGTCCGTCAATGCTGTCCACATCGGGCTTTTCCATAATGCCTAAAAACTGCCTTGCATAAGAAGAAAGGCTTTCCATATATCTTCGCTGCCCTTCGGCATAGATAGTGTCAAATGCAAGCGAGGATTTACCAGAGCCTGAAAGACCTGTGAAAACAACAAGCTTGTCACGGGGAATTTCCACGCTGACATTTTTTAAATTATGCTCTCTTGCACCTTTTACAATTAAATTCTTTTCCATAAATCAATTTATTTTCCGTTTCTGATTTTTTCAATCTGGTCGCGTAAATATGCCGCATGTTCAAATTCAAGAAGCTGTGCGGCAGCACGCATTTCTTTTGAAAGCTTATCAATAAGCTCATTCTTTTCTCTTTCGGAAAGTCTGCGTTTTGCAACTCTTTCCTGAATATTATCTTTAGAGCTGATTTCGAGAATTTCACGGACATCTTTCTTGATAGTCCGGGGAACAATGCCGTGCTCTTCATTATATTTCATTTGTTTTTCCCGTCTACGGTATGTTTCGTTTATGGCTCTTTCCATCGAGCCCGTTACCTCATCCGCATACATAATAACCTGACCGCCTGAATTTCGGGCAGCACGTCCTATAGTCTGAATAAGTGAAGTTTCACTTCTAAGGAAGCCCTCTTTATCTGCATCAAGAATCGCAACAAGGGAAACCTCAGGAATATCAAGACCTTCTCTTAAAAGGTTGATACCAACAAGCACATCAAATTCACCTAATCGCAAATCACGTATAAGCTCCATACGTTCAATTGTATCAACATCAAAGTGCATATAGCGGACCTTAATGCCGTAATCAGTTAAATAATCCGTTAAATCTTCCGCCATTTTACGTGTGAGAGTTGTAACAAGAACTCTCTCCTTTTTCGCAACCCGCATATTGATTTCGGAAATAAGGTCATCAATCTGCCCTTCTGTCGGTCGCACACTTACCTCGGGGTCAAGAAGTCCCGTGGGACGAATAACCTGCTCGGCAATTTGGGCACTCTTTTCTTTTTCAAGCTCCCCAGGTGTTGCACTTACAAATATTTTTTGATGTGTTTTATCGTAAAATTCGTCAAATTTTAAAGGTCGGTTATCAAAAGCCGACGGGAGCCTGAAGCCAAATTCAACAAGACTTTCTTTCCTTGAACGGTCACCACCATACATACCGCGAACCTGAGGAAGAGTAACATGGGATTCATCCACAAAAAGAACAAAGTCATCAGGAAAATAGTCAAGAAGAGTGTGTGGTGCTACACCCGGTTTCCTGCCGGACATAACACGGGAATAGTTTTCTATACCTTTGCAAAAGCCTGTTTCTCGAAGCATCTCAATATCATAGAGGGTTCTTTGCTGTATGCGTTGTGCTTCAAGAAGTTTACCTTGAGACTTGAATTCCTCTACTCTATTTTCCATTTCAGCATAGATGTTTTCAAGGGCTTTTTCCATTTTATCTGCTTCCACAACATAATGTGATGCAGGGTAAATTGCCACATGGGAACGGGTGCATTTCACCTCACCTGTAAGGGGATGAATTTCGGAAATCCTGTCAATTTCATCACCAAAGAACTCAATTCTATATGCAGTTTCGGAAGAATAAACCGGAAAAATTTCAACTGTGTCACCTTTCACCCTGAACTTGTTACGGGTAAAACTAACATCATTTCGCTCATACTGAATTTCTACAAGTTTTGAAATCAGTTCATCCCTGTCCTTTTGCATACCTGTACGCAGAGATATAACCATACTACGATAGTCAATAGGGTCACCGAGAGTGTAAATGCAGGACACACTTGCAACAATGATTACATCTCGCCTTTCAGAAAGTGCGGAGGTTGCCGAGTGACGAAGTTTGTCAATTTCATCATTAACAGCACTATCTTTTTCAATATAGGTATCTGTTGTGGGAATGTATGCTTCAGGTTGATAATAGTCATAGTAGGATACAAAGTATTCCACCGCATTCTCAGGAAAAAACTCTTTAAATTCACTACACAACTGTGCTGCAAGAGTTTTATTATGTGCCAATACAAGAGTAGGTCTGTTAAGTTTAGCAATTACATTAGCCATAGTAAAGGTTTTACCCGAACCGGTAACACCCAAAAGAGTCTGTTCCATGTAACCTTTATTTATACCATCAACAAGCTTTTCAATCGCTTCAGGTTGATCACCGGTAGGCTCATAAGATGAAACCAATTTAAACTCACTCATAACAAAACCTCCCCTTGTAAAAAAATATTATTGTAGAGTGTACACAACGTCAGTTTATTATTATACCATTATTTATTCAAAAATAAAAGAGGTAACAAATTTTTTAACAAAAAAGACCCCTACGTTAACAACGTAGGGGCAAGATATTTTAACCCAACAAAAAATATGCGGTTACTAACTTATTCACCTGATCATTTGCTTATTAAGCCACTTAGCAAACGACAATCCACCCAGACAGCAGGACGTACGCCGACACCCGACAAATTTATACGTGCACCATTCTCAACTATACTGCCATCCAAATCCACATACATCTGCATAGCATCACCATTACCGGGTGTCCTCAACCAATAATAAGCAAACCTATCACCATTACTGAAAATCTTTTTTTGCAGTGCATATGGCGTTGCTTTAGCTGCTAATTGTGTTTTAGTAAGTTTATAGTGTTCAATATCATCTTTACTTAAAACAAAAACACTTTCTCCGGTCTCGTTAGTATTTTTGTTTTGGTTCATAAACTTAACTTTACAAAGAGAATCCAACTCGTCGTTACTGAAAGCGGATGAAAGGAAATCTTTTTTTAGCCATTCACGAAGAGCAGATGCACCCCATGAGCATTTTTCTTTCTTTGAATTATACGGAACCGCATCAATACAATTTTTTGCCCAAAGAAGAGTTTTCCCATCTTTAATATCAAGAATGGTCCACTCTATCGGACTTGTTGTAAAAGCATCATCATACCTGTATTCACCAAAAGCGACCGTTTCCCCAACTGAAAAAAGTTTTTCATAATATGTACCAGAATTGTTGGAATTATAGTTGCCGCCTTGCTCATACACAGGAGCCGGGCTTTTTTGCCCACAAAGAGAACTCCAACCCATAGGCTCAGCAAACCACTTAACAACCTTTTCCGCCCAAAAATCATTAAGGCAGAAATCCTCTACCAGCTTATTGACTGCCTTAGAAAAAGCAATATTCTGTTCTTGTATATCCGACTTATCAACAACCATGAGATCAGTATAAACCTTGGCACTCATAGCAACCTCAATAATTCGTTTTTCTTTTTGCATCATAGGCGCATAATCTGAAAACAAACCCAAAAAAAGTTGTTTGTTTTCAATAATTTCAATACCGCGGGTTCCGATAATATATTTAAACACCGACTCTACGTCTTTGAAATCTTCTTTTTGAAGCTCCATTTCACTACCGCAAAAAGGACAAGTGTTTACAGTTTTTATTGCCTTCCATTCACTTTTACAAGAAGGACATTGTTGTTCAAACATCAAACATTCTCCTATCATATCACTTAAGACTGTTTTTAGCCACCTAAATAATATTAAAACCAATAATTGAACCAAATAACTGCACAATCAAGGTCAGGTTGATAGGTTAAAGAAACAGACTTAACCCTAAAAAATTTTGAAGTGGCAATTTCATTTACTATATTCAGAATTTCACGATCCGACTTAAATTTTTTATTGAAGCTTACAGCAAACACCTTCGTCTTGCTTTTATACTTTTCAGTAAGAACATTGCCAAAAACCTTCTTACCCGTAACAGGAATTATACGCTTATCAATCTCGGATGAATCTGTACATTTTGGCCAGATATTCTCCTGCCAGAAATGATTTCTTGAAATGTACCCATCATGAACATTGTAGTATAGCGGAAATCCTGATAAACCACTTAAAGTGCTATTCCAAGTAACATCAACATGGTAGTTCTTTTTATTTTTTCTGACAATATTCCAAGCGTGCCTTTCAGTTTCCCCATTAGAATTAGTGGCTGTACCACTAATTAAAATACAAGGAATGCCAGCCGCATCGCAAAGCAATTTAAAGGCTTTTGAGAAACCATCACAAACAGCATACCCGTCTACTAACGCACCCTTAATTGTATGTGCCGCTGTTTCATTCAGATCTTTTGAATACTTTACATTTTCAGCAATATAATCATGTACTGTTTTTTCTTTATCAACACCGGAAACAAGAAGACTTTGCACATTTGAAATAACGTTTGCTATTTCGCTTTTAAAATGTTCACTTTGTGCTTGAGTATAAAGAAATTTTACAGACACAGCCAAAATACCGGGAGACATATTAATACTCACTGCATTAGGATTAATATAAAACAACTCCGGATTGTCACTAAACAAGCTTTTTAGAATTTTATCAAAATCAACATTAATGTTTACACCTTTTACTGTGACGCAATCCTTGTAATTCAACCAACCTTCCAGAAGCTTATCATAAATCTTTTTTTCGTTATCATCTAATCGGGAGTAAAAATACCTGGAATATACTTTAAAGTGCATTGCTTCATCCCTTTCTCCACAGATGATAACCTTGTTGTATTTTTTGAAAAAATAATCATCGGAATTATATCACACAAAAACAAAAAGTGTCAATATATGTCACATATCACTACACTTAACCAAAACGAAACGGTTACCGCAACCCTGATTAATCCAACGATTTCATTTATATCAACAATTACAATTTATGGAGGTAAATTTTGGTATATTTTCACCGTATTTTTTACAATTCTTTTGTTGCTCCGTATTTAGGTATATGGTATGATTAACACATATTGTAAAATCAGGAGTTGATTATTATGCGAACACCTAAAGAAGGCGTTTTGTTTGATATGCTGAAGCAATTAAATAAATATTGCATTAAAGAAAGCGTGAATATGCCTCAATGGGAAACCTATGATGGTGATTATCTTGGTGAGGGACGGCACAAATTTTACCCTGAAACCAAAAAAACTATTAATCTTGGTGACCATTGGTTTGCTCGCTATGACTGTGCAAGAATTTTTAAAACAACTGTTACACTCCCTGAAAGTTTCAAAGGCAAAAAGGTTTATTTGAACCTTGATTTTGGCGGTGAAATTCTTGTAAGAATTAACGGTAAAATTGCAAACTCAGTTTCATCAAGAGAGAAAAGCGGCTGGGTCGGCAGAGAAACTGTTAATATTACAGAAAATTTTCTCACCTTTGGTGAGCCTATGGAAATTGAGCTTGAAGCCTGTGTTGACTCTGCAGGCTTCTGCGATGATGCTATGGCAGGCAAAAAGGAATGCGAATACACCCTTAAATTTGCGAACTTCGCAGTAGTTGATGAAATATGCGAAAAATTCTATCTTAACTGCGTTACCGCCTGGGATGCGCTCCCCTGCATCAAGGACGAGTACATAAAAGAAAGTGTATATAAAGTTCTTAACGATTCACTTCACCTTGTTGACTTTGATTTTCCCGAAGAAGAAACAAGAAAATCAATTGCATTTGCCTGCGAGCATTTTGACAAAAAACTTGCTGAAATTGAATATACCGCACCCTCAGAAGTTATTTTTGACGGTCACTCTCATATTGATATTGCGTGGCTTTGGCGAATTCAGGAAACCGAAAGAAAAAGTGCAAGAACCTTTGCAAACAATCTTGCTCTTATGGATGTTTACCCGGAATTCACCTTCACACAAAGCCAGGCAATTGCCTACGATATGATAAAGAAGAACTACCCTGAGCTTTATGAAAGAATTAAAGAAAAGGTTAAAAACGGACAGTGGAATATTGTTGGTAACACCTGGGTTGAATGTGACACAAATATTGCCTCCGGTGAAAGTATGATTCGACAGCTCCTTTACGGAAGAGAATTTTTCCTTAAGGAATTCGGTGTTTCATCAGACACATATTGGCTCCCTGACTGCTTCGGTTTCTCTTACGCTTTACCGCAGATTATCAAAAAGAGCGGTATGAAATATTTCATTACAACAAAGCTTTTGAATCAGGACACAAACCGTTTCCCCCACACTGTTTTCAAATGGAAGGGTGCAGATGGTTCAGAAATTCTCGCACTTAATCAGCGTTCTCATTACCAGGGCGACTATGACCCCAAGCAGGTTTGCGCCGCCTCCTTTAACAACGACTTGAAGCACGTTCTCAAAACAGGCTTCGGTATGTTCGGCTACGGTGACGGTGGCGGAGGAAGCACCTACAGAATGCTTGAAAACGCAAAGCGTCTCAAAAACTTCCCGGGTCTTCCCAGAACAAGAATGGGGCACCCTGCAGAATTCTTTGCAGAGGCCGAAAAAATCCGTAAAGAACTTCCCACCTACTGCGATGAGCTTTATTATGAAAACCACCGTGGCACATACACAAGTCAAGGCTTTATAAAAAAAGGAAACCGAAAAAATGAATTCCTTTTAAGCCGTTGCGAAATGGCAGGAGTTTTTGGCGGCGGTTATGATATTGAAAAGCTTCAGAATCTTTGGCTTTTATTCCTAAAAAACCAATTCCACGATATTCTTCCCGGTACTTCAATTCACGAAGCAATGGAGGACTGCCGTCCCGATTTTGCAAAGCTTGAAAAAGATGGGACAGAAATTTTCTGCTCCGCCCTTGAAGGTATAACCGCAAACATCACTGTCGAAAAAGACGGCGTTGTTGTATGGAATATGATCTCTAACGAAGTTACTGCACCCGTTACTGTTAAAGGTAATAAAAAAATAGGTTCACTTTCAAGAGTGTTCACAAAAGATGGTGTAGAATACACCGAATTTATTGCTGATAAAGTTCCGCCAATGGGTTACAAATTCTTCCCATTCTGTGATGCTGAAGAAAAAGAACCTCTTAAAATCGGTAATGGTATTATCGAAAACGAAATTCTTAAAGTACAGTATGATGAAAATGGTATTCTTACTTCAATTTTTGATAAAGAAAACAACCGTGAAACTCTTGATGGCAAAGGTAATGTTATTACAGTCTTTATTGATAAATGTATTCATGAAACTGCTTGGAACCTTGAACAGAACTACGAAAAGAAAAAATGGGTTCTTGAAAAGGCAGAAAGTGTTGAAATCACAGAATGTTCACCTGTAAGAGCTGTGCTTAAAGTGGTTAGAAAGTTCAATAAATCAACAATTTCACAGAATATTATTCTTTATGCAGGTAGTAGACAACTGATGTTTGAAACAGAAGTTGACTGGCAAGAACGTGATAAGGTTATGAAAGCAGCCTTTGATGTTAATGTGCTTAATACCGAAGCAACCTTTGAGGCAGCTCACGGTGCAATCAAGCGTCCCACCCACCGCAACTCATCATTCGATGCAGCTCGCTTTGAACAATGTGCCCACAAATGGGCAGACCTTTCCGAAGGCGATTATGGTGTAAGCATTCTTAACGACTGTAAATATGGCTATGATATTCTTAACAGCAGAATGAGAATCACACTCCTTCGTGCCCCCACCACACCTGACAGATACGG
>JAZSBI010000265.1:0-4337 GCA_045602345.1 Acutalibacteraceae bacterium
ATTGAAGACTATGACGAAATTGTTGACGATTATCACTGCTTCGAGGCACTTAACATTCCCAAACATCACCCCGCTCGTGATATGCAGGACACATACTATTTAAGTACAAATCAATTACTTAAAACACACACTTCTGCAGCACAGAATGCTATTCTTATAAAATACACTAAAGAGCTTGAGGCAGACAGACCTATTCGTGTTATCTTCCCCGGTAGATGCTTCCGTAACGAGAAAATCGACGCTTGTCACGAAAACACATTCTTCCAGAAGGAAGGCGTTATGGTTGATAAAGATATCTCCATCTCTAACCTTATTTACTTTATGAAAACTATGCTTTCTGAAGTTTTCCAGAGAGATATTACAGTCAGACTCCGTCCCGGCTTTTTCCCATTCGTTGAACCTGGTTTCGAGCTTGATATTCAGTGCCTTATCTGCGGTGGTGACGGTTGCCCCTCTTGTAAGGATTCCGGTTGGCTTGAGCTTTGCCCCTGTGGTATGATTCATCCCAATGTTCTTTCAGCAGCAGGTCTTGATCCTGAAAAATATACAGGCTTTGCATTCGGTCTTGGTCTTACAAGACTTGCAATGATGAGATACGGAATCAAAGATATACGTGTATTCAACTCCTGTAACCTTAAATCACTTTCACAGTTTGAAAACGCTACATTTACAGAAGCAGAAAAGGAGGTCAAATAAATGTTTGTTTCAATTAACTGGATTAAAGAATATGTTGACCTCGAAGGTCTTGACATTAAAAAACTTATAAACTCCTTTACCCTTGCTACAGCTGAGGTTGAGGACATAATTGTTAAAGGTGAAGATTTACGAGACGTTGTAGTTGGTGAAATTCTTTCAATCGAAAATCACCCAAATTCAAAGAAGCTTCACCTTCTTAAAGTTGATGGTGGCGACAAAATTTACGATGTAGTTTGTGGTGCACCCAATGTTCGTGAGAATATGAAAATTGCTTTTGTAAAAGCAGGTGGCAGAGTTCCTGCAGGTGAAATCACAAAAGCAACTGTTGCAGGCTATGAATCCGAAGGTATGTGCTGCTCTGCATTCGAGCTTGGTCTTTCCGATGACAAATCCGGTCTTATGGAAATTGATGTTGATGCACCCAACGGTACAAATCTTAAAGACATTTACCCCATTGATGATATTATTTTTGAGGTTGATAATAAGTCCCTTACAAACCGCCCTGATCTCTGGGGTCACTACGGCATTGCAAGAGAACTTGCTGCACTTACTGACAGAGAGCTTAAACCCCTTCCCCTTTCAGACCTTGCTTATGATGGTGATGAAAAAATCAAAGTTACAGTAGGCAGAAGCGACCTGGTTTACAGATATTCCTGTGTTAAAATGGACAACATTACTAAGAACACAAGTCCAATGTCAATGCAGATTCGTCTTTATTACTGTGGTATGAGAGGTATTAACCTTCTTGCAGACCTTACGAACTACATTATGCTTGAAATGGGTCAGCCCACTCATGCATTTGATGCTAACAAAATTGATGAAATCATTGTTGATACACCAAAAACAGATTGCAAATTTACAACTCTTGACAATACAGAAAGAGATATTACAACCGATACCCTTCTTATTCAGAACGGCTCAACTCCTGTGGCAATCGCCGGCATTATGGGTGGCCTTGACTCTGAAATTGTTGGTGACACAAACGCTGTTGTGCTTGAATGTGCAAACTTTGATGGTGTAAGTGTACGAAAATCCAGTTCAAGACTCGGTCTTCGTACAGATGCCTCTGCACGTTACGAAAAAATGCTTGACCCTGAAATGACTGTTACTGCAGCAAAACGTTTTGCATATTTACTTCAGAGCATTGACGAAGGTGCTAAGGTTGCTTCACAACTTACAGATGAATATGTAAGAAAATACCCTGAAATCAACATAAGCTTTAATAAGGCTTATGTTGACAAATACACAGGTATTGATATTTCAGAAGAAAGAATCCTTAAAACACTTACTGCTCTCGGTTTTGATGTAGAAAAAAACGGTGCAGACTTCAAGGTTAAGGTACCCTCTTTCCGTGCTACAAAGGATGTTACCATTAAAGCTGATATTATCGAAGAAATTACCCGTATTTACGGCTATGATAACTTCAGTATTATTACAACTAAGAGTCCTTTAAAACCCGTTAAAAGCTCCCCTGTTCGCTCACAGAGCAATGAAATTAAGGATATTCTTGTTAAGCATTATAATCTTCACGAGGTTCATTCATATATCTGGTGCGACGTGAGAAAATATAAGAAGCTGGGTATTGAGGTTGAAGAAAATGTTAAGGTTCTTAACATCGAAAGCTCCGATAACGGAACAATCCGTAATTCAATGATACCCACCCTTCTTTCTGCAGTTTCAGATAATAAGGATTTCTCTGACAGCTACGGTATTTTTGAAATAGGTCGAGTTGCTGCAGGCATTAAAGAAGATGGCACAGCTAACGAACGCAGAAGACTCGGCATTGTTCTTTTTGATAAAACCATTTCTGAAAAAGATTTATTCTTCAAGGCGGTTTCAATTGTAAACGAGTTGTTCTTACAGATTAAGCATAAAGCTCCTGTTCTTGCAAAGGTTGCTCCATCTCATGCATGGCAGCACCCCAAGAATACTGCAAGTATTACCTGCGATGGTGTAAATGTTGGTAGCATCAACACTCTTCATCCTGCAAATGCACAAAAGCTTGACAAAAACGGCTCTGCAGTTTGCATAGAAATCGATGTTGATGATTTCATCACAATCGACGGTGACAATATTTCATTCGTTGAACCTTCAACTCAGCAATCAACCTACTACGACCTTTCACTTGTTATGAAAGATGGTGTTACCTTCGCTGACCTTTCAAACTGCTGGAATTCACTTGGACGTTCCGAGCTTAACACAGTTAAGGTTATTGATACCTATGAAAAAGATGGTGTAAAGAGCATCACAATCCGTCTTATCTTCTCATCAAAAGAAAAAACACTTGAAATGGAAGAGGTTCAGGTTTGGATTGATGAAATCCTTGCTAAACTCAAAGAAATTGGTATTGAAATGCGAGTTTAATAGCACCATTTATAGCGCTTTATACAAAAGTTTGATTTTTCTTAATAAATAACTGTTGTAATTTTAAAAGCATTAGTATATAATGTTTATAAGTACTTAGGAGGTGTTTATATGACAGATAAAACAATACAGTTCACCATCAGCGATGAACACGAAAGAGAGATGCGTGAGATTCTTGTGACCGTTTATAATGCATTGGTTGAAAAGGGTTACAATCCCACCAGTCAGCTTGTAGGTTATATACTGTCCGAAGACCCTACCTACATCACAACTCACAACAATGCAAGAAGTCTTATTCGTAAGATTGACAGAGATGAGCTTCTTCAAGCTCTTCTTAAAGCATATCTTAACTAAGGAGTGTTCACATTGGCTGACAATACAAGCTTTTTAACTTACAAGGGAAAACCTCTTGTTCGTAATGGCAAAACAATTTATTACGGCGATATAAATGATCCCTATGTTGCAATGCTTTCCGTTGTTGAATCTCACGAGGTTCACGGCGTTAAAATTGCCGACAAGGTTAAAGTACAGCTGGTTAATACAAGAGAAGAAAACCCCTTTGCTGCTATTGAAAAGAGTTCTGATAAAAACGGAATGTATGCAGCAATCGAAATCGCATCAATCTGGCTTGATAAAGCTTTGAAAGCGTAAAAAGAAAAGGAACTCACTCAACTGTTTTCGGTTGAGTGAGTTATTTTTATATATTCTATTTTTATTTATTAATAGAAATGCTATTTGCTATTTCTAAAAGCTGTTTTCTTGAACCTACACCCAATTTGCCATATATATTTTTATTATGGTATTTCAGGGTGTTTTCCTTTATATTCATTTTTGCGAGAACATCTTTTGTTCCGTTGCCCTCAAGATATAAATCAAATATCATTTTCTCGGTTGCGGTAAGAGTTGGTATCCCCTTTTGAAAAAGCTCAATTTTTTCGTCATACTCATTATTTTCGGCAACTTCCGCTTTCTTAACCGCTGAATTGCTTTCTACAGAATTTAATTCCGTATTCACATTTAAAAGCAAATTTTTCTTTGCTTCATCCTGCATAAGAAAATTCAGACCTAAAAGGAATAATTCGCTGATAATATATGAAAAGGAAAGCAATTCAAAGCCGAAATCAACAAATTGCTCAAGGAACCATACACCGATATTTACCATAACCGCCAGGGTGAGCACTATCCCCTGACTGCTTGAAGCAACAAGCTTTTTAACCGAGGTTTTAATAATAATGCCAACCATTGCGGCAAAATAAGCTAAAAGATAAATATAATAA
>JAZSBI010000266.1:0-6257 GCA_045602345.1 Acutalibacteraceae bacterium
TTTTACTTTCACCTTTTTTAAAAGAAACGGCTTTAGCCTCCCATTGAGCGTTAGCTTGATCCTTTTGCATAGCCTTACAAGCTAATTTCAAACCAACCCCCGGGAAAATCATAAATAAGAGTGACACAATCACAAATGAAACTATTGTTGCAATCAATGCTCTTTTTACAAATCTTTTCTTTTTTGTGTCTTCTTTATCAACAGTATTATCATTTTCTAAAACTGATGTTATTATAGCAACTGACAAAAGGTCAGCAGTTCCTGAAATCAAACCAAGCTGTGTGCCCAGTATAAAGGCGGCAACTATATTATTAATATGAGCAAAAATCGAAATCACTAAACCTAAAACAGCAAAAATCAAAATTACAACAGCTTTTGTTTCGCTAAAATTGCCCTTGTTTTTTGTTTTGATATATTTAAGTACAACAAGTAAACTCGAAACTGTTATTAAACAACCTACAACATTTACAATATCTTCGTTAGTTATTTCATTTACAAATCCAAAGCAACAAAATACTACTGAAAAAATTATTAAAGCAATAATCAACGGGATGAAATCACTTATTTCTGTTTTCTCTTTTGTTTTGTACAATTTATGAAAAAGAACCATGCAATAGATCAATATAAAAATCGGCAGAATGTAAACTAAAGCCATTTTCCATAAGTCTACGGTGATACCCGCAACACCACCCGTTACAACAGTTCCGATTACTGCTATAATTGATATAACAAGAATAACGATAGAGAAGACAAATGAAACCTTGCACTCACGATAATGACTTTTCATTGCATTATCAAAATACTTTTTATATCTGCTTTCTTTTTGTTCAGGTGTTTCATTTTGTTGAAAATCCTCTGCGTTGCAGTCAAATGCTTCGGAAGAAAGCTGTTCCACAGTTACACCGAAAAGGTCGGTTATTAAAACCAACTTTGCAGTTCTCGGCATTGCTTCCCCTGTTTCCCATTTTGAAACAGCTTTATCGGAAACTCCGAGAAGCTTTCCCAGTTCTTTTTGAGTTAACCCTTTTTTATTACGAAGCTCATAGAGATTTTTACCGAATGTATATTTTTCCATACTCCTCACCTCACTTAAAGTATATAAAAAACCTCTGTTCAAATCAATAGAACAGAGGTTTTTAGGGGTAGAATTAAAGTAGAACTTGTTAATTTACCACTTCATACATATTTGCCGCTTCGTCTTTTTTAGCATATTCATTAACGGAAAGCACCTTATATTTCGTAAGGTTGCTACCCATCTGAATTGCAATAACATCTCCAACCTTAACATCATAAGATGCTCTTGCAATTTTGCCGTTAACCTCAACGTGCTTTGCGTCGCAAACCTCGTTTGCAACAGTACGGCGTTTTATTATTCTTGATACTTTTAAATATTTATCTAATCTCATATTTTATACCTTAATGAAAAATTATTATAGTTCTATCTCTACAAAGAGAAACAACAGCGGGACAACCCACCACCATCGCAAGCGATGGTCAACCGGTTGCAATATAGTCGTCTCACTCGTTATTCACTTCGTGATACTCCTTATTGCGCCCAGAGCTTATTGTTCGCTGCATCATCCACCGGATGCGCTCACAAACGCTCACCCTCCCTATTTGCTAAAGCAAACAGGAATGATAAGTTTCTCATTACCTTTACTTTCATTCCGAATTTCGCATTTTGAATTCCGAATTTTATCTTCCGCTCCAGAAAAGATGCTCCTTAACAAGCACCGCTCTCAATGGTGCAGCCTCGACACCTGCAATTTTTAATGGCTGTGCCATAAGAAAATATCTACCGGGAGCAACATTTGAAAGGTCAAGCCCCTCAATTATGGGAATACCCGCAGAAAGAAGTGCACGGTGAACAGTTTCATTCGAACCGCTGACACCGATTGTCTGTGAATCTGTACCCACAAGCTTTATTCCCGAATCGGCAATATAATATGCACTGCTTTCCATAAGATGCGAAAGCCCATCACCCTTTATCAATAGTCTCTCGCAACCACTCCACGGAAAATGCTCCTCTGCATAAGCACCTGTAATGGGGCCCGGATTAGTTTCCACCACAAGACATTCACCAATAAATAAATCCAAAGGAAGTGTTTCCATAGCACCTGCACCGTCAATGAAATGCAAGGGAGCATCCACATGGGTTGCGGTATGAAGGCAGGTGTAAACTGCATTCAGGTTGCAGCTTTCCCCTGCTCTTATGCTTTTCACATTATCAACATAACCTTCCGGGTCACCGGGGTATACGGGAGTTTTTAATAAATCTCTTGAAATATCAATTAATTCCATAAAATTACCTTATTTTATCTTTTACTTTAAAAGATTATTTATATCGACCTGAGTAAGATTCGAAAAATCTGCATCATTAAATGCAGCAACTGCTTTGTTCAGAGATGCTCTTTCAAAACCTGCATCAAATTCTGTAAGAGAAACTTCTGTCTGACTGCCGTCTTCCATACATTTGAGTTGTGCAGTATTTGATTCAAGCTCATTATCACCAATAACAACAGTAAATTCAGAACCGATTTTGTTTGCATATTTCATCTGTGCTTTAATTGAACGGCCAACTGTATCAATATTGACACTATAACCCTGTGCACGTAAATCTGCTGAAATTTCAACCGCTTTAAGTACTGCATTTTCACCTGCTGTTACAATGGAAAGGTTACATTTAGGAGCTTCAGGGAACTGAACTCCGCTTTCTTCCATAGCCATTAAAAGCCTTTCAAGACCAATTGCAAGACCACAAGCAGGAAGTGCTGCACCACCAAGTTCTTCCACAAGGCCATCATATCTTCCGCCACCGCAAAGAACGAGACCTTTTGTTTTTTCGTGCTGTGAAACAAATTCAAAAACTGTTCTTGTGTAGTAATCAAGTCCACGAACAATCTGGGGGTTAATTGTGTAGGAAATATTCATTGCCTCCAGATATTTCTGAAGCTTTTCAAAATGCTCACGACAATCGTCACAGATATAATCAAGAACAACGGGTGCCTTTTCTGCAAAGCCTGAGCAAACAGGACTTTTGCAGTCAAGAATTCTCATAGGATTTCTGTCCAAACGGGAAAGACAGGTTTCGCAAAGGTCACCTTTCTTCTCCTCAAAATACGCTTTGAGAGCTTCCTGATATTTTTTTCTGCATTCGGGGCAACCGATTGAGTTTATTTCAAGTGTATACTCCTCAAGACCAAGGAATGTAAAATAGCTGTTAGCAAGTGCAATAACCTCTGCATCTGCAAGGGGTGATGCAGCACCAAAGCACTCAATACCAAACTGATGGAACTCACGAAGTCTGCCTGCCTGAGGTTTTTCGTAACGATAGCAGGAAGTAAGGTAACACACTTTCTGAGGAAGCGGCTCATTAAAAAGCCCGTGCTCAAGGAAAGCTCTTACCGCACCTGCAGTACCCTCGGGACGCAAGGTAATTGAACGGTCACCCTTGTCATTGAAAGTATACATTTCTTTCTGAACAACGTCGGTAGTTTCACCAACTGAGCGGTCAAAAAGCTCTGTATATTCAAAAACAGGTGTTCTCATTTCGTGGAAGCCATAGGTTTTTGCAGTATCAAGAGCTGCCTGCTCAATATACTGTGATTTATAGCTTTCGGAAGGTAATGTATCCTTTGTGCCTTTAATTGCCTGAATATTTCCAGCCATTTTAAATCTCCTTAAAATGAAATAATTTATAAAAGAAAAACGGGTAATTGAGTTTTTCAATTACCCGATAGTTATACAACAAAACGCTGATAAAATCAAGTCTGTTCAAGAAAAAACAAACTCTTGCCCTTAATTTTTGGGGTTAACAATATCACGCCAGTCAAGGTCGCCATTTTCAAGGCTGTGAATAAGTGCTTCTGCAGTTGCAATATTGGTTGCAACCGGGATGTTATGAACATCACAAAGTCTTAAAAGATTAGCCTCGTTGGGCTCACCCGGCTTCGGGTTAAGCGGATCACGGAACAAAAGCAAAATGTCAATTTCGTCATAAGCTATTCTTGATGCAATCTGCTGTGCTCCTCCCTGTGAGCCGCTGAGATATTTTTCTATATCAAGTCCTGTTGCTTCGGCAACAAGCTTACCTGTTGTACCGGTTGCACAGATGCTGTGTTTACTTAAAATACCACAATATGCAATACAGAACTGAGTCATAAGTTCTTTCTTGGAGTCGTGTGCAATTAAAGCTATATTCATTAAACTTCACTCCTTTTAGATTTCACTATATTTATATACATTTTAACAGAAAACGACAATTTTTTCAATATTATGATTAATATTTTTCCAATGCAGAAAATTATTTTATGAATTAAGTTTTGCAAAATTCTCTTTATTAGCTTTATACAGATTTTTGTAAACCTCATAATATTTATCATAAGCCTTTTTGTTTTCCATATTAGGCTCAAAGCTCTTAACTACAGGAATAAGACTCTTTGCATCCTCAATGGATTTACATTGGCCCATACCAACAGCAATAAGCACTGCAGCCCCCATTGCCCCAACATTCTGAGGTGTATCAACAGTTTCAACAACCTTGCCTAAACAGTCTGCAAGAATCTGGCAAGTAAGGTCAGAAAGTGCTCCGCCGCCAACAAAACGAACCTTTTCAGAAGATTTAACCTTCTTTTCTTCAGTTTCAAGGAACCAACGAAGGTGATAACAAACGCCCTCAAGAACTGCTCTTATCATTTCGCTCTTACCGGTTTCAAGGCTGATGTTAAAGAACATACCACGTGCGTTGGGATCCTCAAAAGGACAACGGTTACCATGGAGCCAAGGTGTAAAGATAACACCACCGGAACCTGCAGGAACATCCTTAACTGCATCTGTCATATAGTCGTAAAGGCTTGTATATTTAGCCTCATAGCCATCAGTAATATTTTTCTTTTCAAGGTAAATACCGATTTCGTCAAGTGCGAGGTGATCTTTAACCCATTCAAGACATTTACCTGCAGTTTCAAGCTCACCAAAGTAATTGTATCTGCCCTCTTCTGCACCAACAACTGCTGCAATCATAGCAGAAGCATCAACAATACTCTTGTCAACAACTGTTGAAACCCAACCGGATGTACCACTGTAAATATGGGTGTCACCAAGTGCAACAGAACCTGCACCAACACCAATAAGTGAAGCATCTCCGCCACCGCCGAAAACCGCAGTCCCGGGATTAAGTCCAAGTTCTTTTGCAGGTTGCTCTAAAAGTACACCAACCTTTTCCGCAGATTTTTTAATTACAGGAAGATGGTCGAAATTAACACCCAGCATTTTACACATTTCTTTACTGAACTCGTGTTTTTTAATATCATAAAGAAGTGTTGCAAATGCAGAGTCGTGAGTCATACAGAATTCGCCGGTCATTCTTGTAATAAAATACTCTTTAACATCCAACCATTTATGTACTCTTTTAAAGTTTTCGGGTTCGTTTTTCTCAACCCATTTATATTTCCACACAGGGTCTTTAACAGAAGCGGCAACCGCACCTGTAATCATAAGTGATTTAAGGAGCTTGGGAATAAATGCTCCTGCAATCTGAGGACCGTAAGCAATACCTTCTTTAAGCTCTTTTCTTGCTCTTTGGTCCATATAGCTCATTGCACGACGAACTGGTTTACCGTCTTTATCTACAAGAACAATACCCTGCATCTGTGAGCAGAATGAAATACCGCATATATCTTTTACATCCACATCACATTTATCAAGAACTTTTTTTGTAGTGGAGCACATTGCATCCCACCATTCCTGGGGATCCTGCTCAGCACCGCCATCAGGGAAAACATAAAGCTTATACCCTTCAGAAGCGGCAGATACTAATTTTATGGTATCACCTAATTCAAAAATACAAGTTTTAACACCCGTTGTTCCTATATCGTATGTAATAGCATATTTACCCATATCTATACCCTCCATAAGATAATCAAAAAGTATCTTATTTTAATTATGCACTATTTTATGTGAATAATCAACAGCGAACACATAAAAATGTTGCACAAATTTTATTGACATTGCTTGTTTTTTTCCACAACAAAAAAATTTTAAAAAATTATTAAAAAAACGCTTGACATTTAAATTTTATCTGTTATAATTGTCAATGTTGTTCGACGGACGAACAGTTCTTCGAAGTCGGTGTTGATGGCGTTGAGGGTCCACCCGTTCCCATCCCGAACACGGTAGTTAAGCTCAACAGCGCCGAAGATACTTAGTGGGAAGCCGCTTGGGAAAATAGGGCGATGCCGACACTACAAAGACCACCC
>JAZSBI010000267.1:0-4186 GCA_045602345.1 Acutalibacteraceae bacterium
CCGAAGGTTGAAGCGAAAAGGTCAATTTTAAATGCTTTGATTACAGAACTGAAAAGTCTTGAACCCTGGACCGGCATAAGTCGGTTAAATCTTCCCATTGCATTACCATCAAAGCCAACAACAATATATGACTTTTTACCAAGTATGCCCTTAAGAATTCTGTTAACTGCTTTATCACAAGGAGTTGAAACCATATTAATAAGATCCATACCGTTGGTTTCACCCTGATTTCTGAAAATATCTGTCTTTGTGAAACCGGGGCAAACAAGTCCTATGTAAGCTTCACCTCTGAGTTCTTCTCTCATAGCCTCTGTGAGACCTTTTACGGCTGCTTTACTTGCAGAATACATTGATGTACCACCAAGAGCCATAAGAGCTGCAGAAGATGCAACATTTATAATTGCGGGAGTTTCACTCTTAAGAAGAAGAGGAAGCATAATTTTTGAAGAATATGCTGCTGAATAGAAGTCTATATTGATGGATTCATCAATTTCTTCTTTTGTGTAGTTCATAAGCCTGTCAAAACGAGGAAGAACGCCTGCGTTATTTATAAGAACATCGGGGTTTATATCATTTTCAATAAGCCAATCATAGAAGCTCTGCCAATTATCATAGCTTGAGACATCAAAAAGCTTATATGAAAATAACTTAGCATAATCTCCAAGCTCATCAATGAAGTTAAGCATTTTCTTTTCACTTCTTGCAACACCGATCACTTTACAGTTATGCTCTTTCATAAGTCTTTCAGCAAGCATTTTACCGATACCGCTTGATGCACCTGTGATGATTACTGTCTTGTTATCAATCCACTTTGCCATTAAATATACACCCCAATTAAAAGTTTTTTATTATGTTAAAATAATATCACAGAAGTAAACTGTTTTCAACAGTTAATAAACTACTTTCTGTATTTTTATTAATATTTTTGAGATAAGATTATTAAAACACAAAAGATAATTTAAAGCACCTACAAAATACTGTTATTATACTTAGAATGCAATTCTGCCAAAGACAAATTCATAGTTTTTAATTTCTCCAAGCTGTACCCTTTCATACGAAACATCCACTGATACGCCTTCGGGGTAAAGCCCATGCTCTTCAGATCATCGAAATCAAGATAAAAGTCATATTCTTCTTCAGAAATACAAATAACCTCCTCTAATGTGTCTTCTGCTAATTTGCTGACAAAACACCAGCTTAATCCGCCTGTTTTGACATCCCTGAAAAAGCCAAGAATGTAATATGCTTCGGTTTCTTCATCATATTCTATTGTTGAAATCGAAAGATTAACATCTTTGTCCAGCACTTGCCTTTTCAGCTCAAAGGTTTCTGTATCATACACCGATAACCTTGATTCACAAGAATCTACGTGTCTTTCAATGTTATAAAGCTCTTTCCCATCGGGAGAAAAGCAAAAGCCGTCATCCTGTGCTCCGTCAACCTTTGAAAACTTGAATTTTTTAATTAAATCAAGGGTTTCCAAAGAATAAGCAGCAATTCTGCCCTCGGTGGATTTTACAACAAAAAGCCTTCCGTCAGGCGAAAACATTGGAGTATAACCATACTTAATATCTTTAAATACTCTTATTTCATTTCCGTTTTCATCATAAAGGCAAACAGTACCACCTGTTGTACCAACAGAATATTTACCATTTGAAACATAAGCCCAAAAGCTTTTCATAAAATCACCATTTTAATAAAAAATATAATTAATCTTTCTTTTCGAATGAATAACATTCACCATCTAAATCAATTTTTTCAATAAAGGTTTTCAAGTCTTCGTCACAGCCTTCTTCATTGTAGTGAATACAATGAACACACTTTTCATTAATAACCTTTTCAAGTTTTTCCCTGTATTCAGTGTTACTAAGAACAGTAATTTCTGTATCTTTAACAAGACGAATGTGGGAAGGGTTCCAGTATTGCGTTTCAGTTTTTAAATTCTCTTCAATAAAATAAGGTGCAACACAACCTTCTTCTACCAATATTTCAAGTTCAATAAAAGAATTATAGTTCTTATTAAGTGTATCTATAAAATCCTTAATATTTTCGATATTATCTGGATATTTGCAATAATTAACATTATTAAATAAAGCAACTTTAATTTTTTTCAAAATATAATACCTCGCTTACAAAACCTATCTTTTTACAAAAAGTTCAAATCAAAAAACTTATTTATGGTAAGTATAAGTTTCAAAGCCATCTTCCCAATATAAATTGTTTAACAATCTGGGTTGTCCGAATCTTATAACTCTTCTTATTTTTATTTTATTCTGGTGTTCGCAAAACCCAGGTTTATATTTGATTTTCTCAATAGCGTTTTTTGCTTTTTCCTTCGAATCAAATAAACCTATAAAAAAATTGTGGCAATGTTCAGGATTCCTTGTGATAAAAAAGCAACTCACTTTATAATAAACTTTTATCACAATATATCACCTCACACAAAATAAATTTTTTTACTTAACCTTGATACCTTTATTTCTTAAAAAAGCCAAAAAATCTTCTGAAGTTCCAACAGAAAAACCATCTTTCGTGAAGACATATATTAATTTTGCATCTGATTGTAATAAAATCAAATTCTTGGTTTGATTACATTTTTTTATTTTATTATATTCAAGCCTGTTAACACCACCGGTTGAGCTTGTATGTTCAATAAAATCCTCTGTAACAATAGATTTCACTTCAAACGGACCACCACTAAGCTCGTTGTCACGTTTTAACAAAAGCTTAATCGACTGAAAATAAGTAAAAAGTCTCAAAAGAATAAAAAACGGAACAAAAACAAACACAAACCAACTTGCTACTGCACCTTCCGTAATTAAAAGAATTAAATTAATAATAAAAGATATTACTAAAATTATATAAACCACAAACAAGTAATTTCTGCGAAAGAATATAAAACCATACATTTCTTTGGCAAAATCTTTATCTCTTATGTAACTGTTTTCAAATAATATGTTCATCTAATCACCTCTTGTGGTTATCATAATGATTTCTATTGGTTTCTTATAGAGTTTAAACATTTAACTTAAAAAGAAACATACACGCTATCATTTTCTATATTCAACTGACATTAACTTGTTTTCATCAACTAAAAACTCAAACGTTAATATACCACCCTTATTTTCAGCTCGGAATTCTATCTCCATTACAGAATAAGAATGTTTATCATTAACCATTTTTTCTGACAAAGAAACTTTATGAGGGGCACCGTATTTTTCAAACACCTCCTCAATAGTGGTATTATGAGTAATATTATCGCAGATAGTAAAACCATACGCATCACTATTATTTTTGTTAATATCATACTCATAACCGGTTTTGGTAATTATTTCCACCATCTCAACGTCACAATCTTTCAATTGCATAGGCACATCAAAATTATTCATTGTACAAACACCAATTTCTTTACCGTTTTTTTCTAAAATTGCCATTTTTCCGGTAGAAGGGTCAGCATATGTATCCAAATAACAGTCGACTAATTCATCAGTGATTACCCAACCTTCATTAATCAATTCGTTATAATTCTTTGGCATCTGAATAATTTCGCCGTTATCCAGAATAATTTTATAATCGAAATTTACTTTTGTAAAAGCGTAAAAATCATATAATACACAATTAGTTGCATTTTCGCCTACATCAGGATCTGTATAACTATCCAAATCGAGAACCTTAGGCAATTCTTCTAAAAATCCTGGTACAGTAATCATATTCGGAACATTAAGTTTACCTTTTTCAATATTCTCTATAGTAGTGGTTTCGACCGCAGTTGACTTGCTACTTTCATTATTCTCAACATCAATATCATTTTCTGAACTGCCACAGGCTGTTAAACTAAAAACAATAGCCAAAACCAATACCATTGATAAGATTTTCTTCATTATAACCCCTCCAAAAACAGTAAAAAACAAGATTGCTTTTCATAACACAAACAGAATTGCAATTCGTATGATACAGTAATTGTAACATAACACGAAAAAATTTACAATATACGTACTTTTCAAAAAAAAATCAAAGGACTTCGTAATGAAGTCCTTTGATTTTTTGGAGCGGATGACGAGGCTCGAACTCGCTACCTCCACCTTGGCAAGGTGGCGCTCTACCAGATGAGCTACATCCGCATAAAAAATGAATGAGCCGTGAGGACGACTCATCCATGGTGCCTCCGGTCGGAATCGAACCAACG
>JAZSBI010000268.1:0-5618 GCA_045602345.1 Acutalibacteraceae bacterium
TATTCCTCTTGAAACACGAATAGCAGAAGCTCTTGATAAAATATTATATGTATATAATGTTCCGAAAAAAATTCGTGAAACCAAAATCAAAAAAGCATTAAGCTATGATTATAAACATATCGGAGAACGAATTTTCAAAGAGTTTAAAGAATATGTTGATAAAACAACAGAGGAAACCTTTGAACAAATGCTCATAGATGCAGAAAACCATAGTTAGAGCATATAAACGAAAATGAACCATTTATCCTTATTTTTAGAGGTGCTATTATGAAAAACAAAACTAACAGAACATTAAGAAAGATATTGAGTATAGCAGTGTGCCTTACTCTTGTAATGAGCTATGTGCCTGTTGTGAGCATTCCCGTAAGTGCAAAAACACTATCGGTTCCGTCGGGTTATACCGCTTATAATATTGAAGGTGGATTGTCCGCTGATGGTTATGGTCTGCCTACACTTACCATAAGCCAGAACGGTAATTATTATGTTTATGGTACATGTACTCAGAAAGATGCTAAAATTCTGGTAAAAAACGGCGTTACTGCAAACATAATTCTTGATGATGTGAATTTGAATGTCAGAGAAACTACCCAACAAGCGGGAATTGTAATTGAAAGCGGTGCTGAGGTTACCTTGCTTCTTGCAGGCAATAACTATATTGAAGGTGGTATTTGTTCTGCCGGAATATCAGTTCCTGAAGGCGCAATGCTGACAATCTCCTCATTTGATGGTGATTCCGAAACCACAGGTAATCTTACAGTAGTAGCAAAAAACAGTTTTCAGTCAGGACACGGCGGTGCAGGTATCGGTGCAGATGGTCAGACAAACTACGAAATAACCAAAGAGAAAAAAAGAACTGTGGGCGATATTATTATAAATGGCGGAACTATCAGTACTCTGGGTGGTATTGATGGCGCAGGTATAGGTGGAGCAGGTGATTCTACTACAGGCTCTGTAATTATAAATGGTGGTAACATAACTGCAAATGTATATAATCCCGGCGATGGGGTTAACGGTGCTGCAGCAATCGGCGGCGGCATTGCAGGTTATCTTGAAGCCATCACAATCACAGGCGGTACTGTATATGCAGGTCAGACAAATAGTGCCGCAGCAATCGGTGGTGGCTGGTACGGCCACATAGATGGTTCAGAGGCCAATTATGGTGAAATAACCATTACCGGTGGTAATATTACCGCTGTTGGCGATAGCGGAAACAACGCTAATGGTGCAAATGGCGTGGGCAGAGGCGGTGTGTATAATGAAGATGCTTCCACGATAACCGGTTCAGTCATTATAACCGGCGGTAATATTGTTACAAATAATGGTATCACTGCACCTAAAAATGAGAAAAACGAAAATCTTATATTAAATATATTAAACATTATAGGCTTAAGTAAGGATGCTGTGGTATCAGAAATTCTTTTATCTGACGGAGAAAAATACGGAGTTAAAGACGTTTCTACTGTTAATAAAAAGCTTTATATTGCAATACCCGAAAATGAAGAGGTTGAATCAATAACCATAGGCGGAGAAACATATTTTTATAGTGGAGAGGGCTCTGTTTGTGCTCATAACGGCAACAAAACGGAAGCTACCTGTCTGGAAGAATCGGTATGTGAGCTTTGTGGAAATAAAATTTCAGAGAAAGACCTCGAAAATCATGTGGATAAATCACCGACTTATCAGGTTAATTCCACTGACTCGACTAAGCACGACTGCTATTACGATTGTTGCGGTGCGGTAGTTGAAATGCTTTTTCACGAATATAAATATTCTCTCAATGATGAGGATAAAACAACACATAATCACATATGCTCTAAATGTTCTCATATAGATTTAACAGAAAAACATAATTATACAAAGGGTATTTGTGAGTACTGCAAATATAATTGTCCACATGAAACGGTGGTTGATTTTATTTGTCAAGAATGTAATATGGTTATGCATTCCTGCTCTTTTTCTGATAATTATGTGTATAACGATGAAGTGCATTGGATTGAGTGCGATGAGCCGGATTGTACAAAAACAAGTAACGAGGAAGCTCATTCATTCGAGTCAGGTTTATGTCTTTGCGGTTACGCCTGCCCTCATACAAACTACGTAAATTACACATGCGAAAGATGCGGTGTGCCGTGCGAACACAAAACTTTCACTGATGGTTTTTGTACTTTATGCGGTGACTACAAAGAGCCTGAAAGAAATACAAACGGCTATTATGAAATTTATACTGCAGGAAACCTTTTCTGGTTTGCTCGCGAAGTAAATAAGGGCGGAGATTATAACTACATAAACGCCATACTAAAAAATGATATTGACCTGAAAAACAAGGAATTTACTCCTATTGGTGACGAAGCAAATGAGAATGGCAGCTTCCAGGGTGTTTTTGATGGTCAGGGCTACCACATTAAAGGTCTTAATGTGAAAGCAGGTAAAAATCTTGCAGGTCTTTTCGGTGAAGCGAGAAATGCGACGATTAAAAATCTTGAGGTTTCAGGTAAGGTTGTTATAACATCTGCAATTAGCTATGTGGGTGGTGTTGTTGGTTCTGCCCCCGGTACAACAGGAAACGGTACAAAGCTTTTAAATGTTATTTCTCATGTTGATATGGAAATTGCAGAGGGCGTGAATGGTGCAAAATATGTGGGTGGCTTTGCAGGCTATGCAAATCACAGCACCGTAATTGAAAACTGCTTATGGGATGGAGAAATCAATGCAGGTGTTCAATGGGTTGAAGACCTCGGTGGTTTTATAGGCAGAATTCAGACGAGCTCCGCTGTTATAATTAATAATTGTGCTTCCTACGGCAAAATTATTTCAAATTATAAACAAAGCAGCTACAATAGCAAATCAAGCATGAATCTTGGTGGCTTTGCAGGCTATATCGGTAGCGCCAAGGACCATATAAAGAACTGCATTTTTGCAGGTGCCCTTGAATTAGGCGCAGACTTCACTGATAAGAGTAATGTTTCTGCCTTTGGTTATTGGAATGCTATCGGTTCTGTTGATAATTGCTATTATCTTAAAGCTTCCGTTCCCAATACAAATGCCGGAGCAGCAGCTCCTTCGGTATGCGAAATGACCTCTGTTACTGCTGAACAGCTTTCTTCCGGCGAAATTGCATATAAGCTTAATTCCTCTTTATCATACGGTGTGTGGAAGCAGACTATCGGTACGCACGCGTATCCTGTATTTGATGGTGCTACGGTTTATTACTGTAATGAAGAATCAGGTTTCACAAATACTGACCCTCATAATATGTTAAACGATGTTTGTACCGTATGCGGTGAGTATAAAGCACCTCAGCTTAATGAAGAAGGATATTATGAGATTTATAATGTGGCTCAGCTTTTCTGGTTTGCAAAGCTTGTAAACACCGGCAATAATATGGCTGACTGTATATTGATGGATGATATTAGTCTTGCAGGCAAGGTGTGGACACCGATTGGCAATAAATATAGCGGTATCTTTGACGGAAACGGTAAAACAATCAGTGGAATGAGCCTTACCGTAACCTCAGGACACGGCGGTTTCTTCTCACTTGTTGGTATTTCAACAATCAAAAATCTGACCGTGGAGGGAACTATTTCCTTGAATGGTACTGATTCTTCAAACGTTATCAGTGGTGTTGGCGGTATTGTAGGAAGGGCAGAGGGTGCAACAATTACAGGCTGTATAAGCCGTGTTATTATATCCGGTACCACTGCTCAAGGTCGTTCTGTTGCAGGTGTTGTAGGTGACGGTTGTGCTTCTGACACTATTGGTACTGTTGTAACAAATTGTGCCAACTACGGGGATATAACTGTGAGCGGAGGCAAAGAGCTTTTTGCGGGTGTCGTTGCTTATCAACAGCAGTACGGCAAAATTGAAAATTGTGCAAACTATGGTAATGTCAGTGCTGTGGGTGCAAGCTATGTGGGTGGCATACTTGGTTACATAAATAATGCAAGTTTTGAAGGGGTCAGCAGCTGTTTAAATACAGGTAGCGTAACTGGTGGCTCAAATGTGGCTGCCATAGTTGGCAGACTGAACGCTCACAAAATAAATACCTTCAGAAATAATTTCCATATCAATAGTATCGTTGCATACGACAATGAGAAAACAGTTCTCAGCGGAGAAACCTTTGAAGCTTTTGGGGTTGATACGAAGACAATGGCAAGCGGTAGGGTAGCATACGAACTCAATTACTCAAATCACGAAGGCGAGCTTGTGTGGTATCAGACATGCGGAAAAGGTTGTCCTGAATTTACGGGGAAGATTGTTTATCCTGCTTTTGCTTGTAACGGTGAAACTATTATAGGCTATAATAATACAGAAAGAACTGTATCTGACCACACATTCAGTAGTACCGGCAACGGCTTCTGCGACAACTGTGGCGGATATCAATCTGCAGTAGGGAGCGGTACAGATGAAGGTCCATATCAGGTTTCCAATGCAGGGCAGCTTTATTGGTTTGCCGCTGTTGTTAACAACGGATATGGTAATACCGCACAAAATAACGCTGCTTGTGCAGTGCTGACAGATAATATTGTAGTTAACAAAAATGTTTTAAATTCCGATGGAACTTTGAATTATAATACCTCTGATTTAAAAGTATGGTCACCAATCGGTACCGTTGATGTAGGGTATATAGGTAACTTTAACGGTCAGGGACATACAATAAGTGGGTTATATATAAATGACAGGAGCAGTAGTAATCTCGCATTATTCGTTCAGATAGGTAACGAAAATTGTACTGATTCTTATGTTAAGAATTTAGGTATTATAGATAGTTATTTCTTTGGAATGTATGATGCATCAAGCATAGCCTATGCAAACTATGGTACTATTGAAAACTGCTTCAATAACAGTACTATCATAGGTGGTTTTAATTCATGCGGAATTTCATACTATAACTATTCTCTTATTAAGAATTGCTATAACATCGGTATAATAGGTAATGCAAGTACAAAAAAGGCTTGTGGTATTGCTTTTATAAACTACGATACTATTGAAAACTGTTACAACGCAGGTAAAGTTAAAAGTATGAGTGAAATTTACGGTATAAGTACTAATAGCGGCAATGTTACTGTTACAAATTGCTATTATTTAGATGGCAGAGCCGAAGGACGCGGTACGCCTATGTGGGCTGAACAGTTCGCTTCCGGTGAGGTTGCGTATCTCCTTCAGGGTGAACAAACTACTGATATATGGGGACAGGATTTATCAGTAAAAGGCTCATACCCGGAAATCAACGGTAAGAAGGTTTATAAAACAGTCGCTTGCGACCAGACTACAGTGGTTTTCTCAAATGAAAACCAAGCACTGCTGCATATTGATAATAATCCGGCTGATCATTTATGCGATCTTTGTGAAGAAAGATTAGGTGAATGTGATTACATAGACAACGGATTTTGCTCTGTTTGCGATGCCTGCGAGCCTGCTGAACTTAACGCAAAAGGCTACTATGAAATCTCCAACGCAGGTCAGCTCTTCTGGTTTGCAAACTACATAAACACTGTTGACAGAACGGCAAATGCGGTTCTTACGGCAGATATCAATCTTGAAAACAGACTCTGGACACCCATCGGCTCCACAAGCGAGAACAGCAATAATTTCCGTGGTGTATTTGACGGACAGAATCA
>JAZSBI010000269.1:0-25833 GCA_045602345.1 Acutalibacteraceae bacterium
GACCAGCTTCACCTGCAAGGACCTCGCCACTTAATTTTAACAGTAATCTGTTATAAACAGGTTTCATAAAATTGCCCCTTTCACGCAACACCGCGTTTTATTCCTAATTGTACCATTATATTTTACAACAAAGGCTCCTACTTGTAAAGTGGTTTATTGCTCAAATTTATATAACTCTATTTATATATATTATATAACATATAGACCTTAAAATATATAAAAACCTGACCATCATATATTAATGACAGTCAGGTTAATGTTATGATACCCTTCTTTTAAGTCTTATATCGTCGGCAATCATTGCAATAAATTCAGAGTTGGTTGGTTTTCCACGTTCATTTTGAATTGTGTATCCGAAATAGGAGTTGAGAACATCCACATCTCCCCTGTCCCACGCTGTTTCTATGCCGTGGCGAATCGCCCTTTCTACCCGGGAAGAGGTGCTTTTGAAATTTTTGGCAACTGTAGGATAAAGTATCTTTGTTACTGAGTTGAGCATTTCAGGATTCTCAACAGTTAACTTAATAGCTTCACGCACATATCTATACCCCTTAATATGTGCAGGAACACCAATCTGGTGAAGTATTTCTGTTATTGTAACATTCAAATCCTGTGGAGGTTCGTATCTACCTGTAACACCAACATCCTTCCAGCTGGTTAACTGAACAATTCGTTGCGCAACCATTGTGGCATCAACAGGCTTAAGGAAATAATAGTCAACACCACTCTTCAGAACCTCACGTTCCAGATTCGAATTGTCAATTCCGGACATAACAACCAATAAAGGTCTTTTTACTGGATTTTTCATATTAATTCTCGTCACAACACCCACCGCATCAATGTGTTGCATAAATGCATCCATAACCACAACATCTGGATTGGTTTCTTCAATAATATTAAGAAGTTCCGCACCATTTTTAGGACAAAGTCTTACTTCCATTTTACTTGCACGAAAAGCATTAGCAAGCTGAAGAGTAGCATCATCCTTTTCATCAGTCAACAAAACACGAACATTGCCAACCATTTGAACACCTCCTAAAGTATGGCTAAATTATAACCGCAAATAACCCACTTTTCAAGAGCCTTCAACAAATATCGTTAGTTTAAACAAAATGCGTGTTTTTAGTAATTTTGAAAAAAGAATAAATTTTTTCTAAATTGTCGAAATATGTCGATTTGATTGTGCATTTTGACATCAATATAAATAATTGTTTCATTTTTTCACTTTAAACTTTCGACTTTTTTCAACATTGTTTCTGCAAAGATGCCAAAACCACCCGTTGCATCATTAAGAAACACATGGGTAACCGCACCGATAATTTTACCGTTTTGAATAATTGGACTACCACTCATTCCTTGTATAATTCCGCCTGTTTTTTCAATAAGTCTTCTGTCCGTAACCCTGATAACAAGGTTTTTGTTTTCTTTATTTTTTATATCAACTTTTTCTATAATAACCGAATACTTTTGTGTATTACCATTTTCAACCGTAGTTATAATTTTAGCTTCCCCTGTTTTTACTTCTTCGATACTTGCAATTTGATACAAAGAATCTAAACCGGGTAAACTATCAAAACAGCCATACACACCAAGATTATCATTACTGTAAATCTCGCCGGTTTTTTTACTGTCTAAATAACCGCAAAGCTCACCTGCTGACCCGTTTTTGCCTTTAATAAATCCCGTAATTTCTGCTTTGGTGCATTCGCCCTGTGCGATAGGTATACTGGATTTGGTATCAATATCACACACCGCATGACCAAGTGAAGCAAAAAATCCGTCCTCCATACAAAATGTTACGGTCCCTATTCCTGCAGAGCTATCACGAATCCAGATTCCCGCTTTATATTTTCCTTCACTTACAGAATATTCAGCATTAAAAGAAACATCATGAAGTGCACCATCTCTTTCAACCTGAAATATCATTTTTTCACCTGAACTTTTTTCAATAATTTCTGAGGCCTGTAAATTGGTTTTTACAGTGATACCATTTATTTTCTTAATTATATCGCCAAGCTTCAATCCGGCTTTTTCGGCGGTATTGATAATGCCTTTTTGGGTATCAACCGCTTCAGTACCTACTATAACAACACCATCAGCATAGAGTTTTAGCCCAATAGGATATCCACCTGCATATACGAAAGGAAAATCCCGTCGTTGCTGGTTATTTAATCTGTTTTGCTTTTCATCACTTGTAAATATGTTTAATAAATCATCTTTTATTTCCTGGATTTTACCTGTAACATTGTTTAATTTTACATCAGCAACAGCATCATTTTTATAAAGCTCCGTTGAGAAAACAGAAAACATCAAAATTGATGAAAGCAAAATTGACAGCATTGATAAGAATAGTTTACTTTTTTTCAAAAAAATCACCTCGTTTCACACTGTTTAATTTGTGTAAAAACGAAGTGAATATAAAGAAAAAATTCTAGAAAAAAATAATGCAGCCTCAAAGAAAGGAGACTGCATAAATTGGTAAATAATTGAATTTTAAATAGAAATTTCGTTTGCAATTCTGTAAAGGTCAAGGTCAATTGTTTTCTTCATATTAAGTGCTTCAATAATATCATAGTCAACAATTTTTTCTTTACAAGAAGCAACAACACGGTTACCGATATCGTTTTTAAGAAGCTGAACAGCATAGTTACCCATTTGGCTTGCAAGAACTCTATCGCGAACAGAGGGTGAACCACCACGCTGAACGTGACCAAGAATAGTTGCACGGCTTTCAACACCTGTTTTCTGTTCTATATATTTAGCAAGTGAGTGAGCATCAATACCCTTAACACCTTCAGCTATGACAATAACAAAATGTTCTTTACCAGTCTTCTGAGTACGTTTCATTCTTTCAATGATATATGAGTCAATATCATAATCAACCTCAGGAATAAGAATGCAAGTAGCACCAATAGCAAGACCTGCATTAAGAGCAAGGTAACCTGCATTTCTGCCCATTACTTCAACAACAGAGCATCTGTCATGAGATTCTGTTGTGTCACGTATACGGTCCACCATTGCCATAACTGTATTAAGAGCAGTATCGTAACCGATTGTATGGTCGCAGGAAGCGATATCATTATCGATTGTACCGGGAATGCCGATGCAAGGAATACCTTTAAGTGTAAGAGCACGAGCACCCTTGAATGTACCATCGCCACCAATTGCAACAATACCTTCAAGACCGAATTCATGACAAACTTCAACAGCTTTGTCCTGAACTTCAGGGTCAGCAAACTCGGGGCAACGAGCAGAATAAAGCATAGTACCGCCACGATGGATAATGTCAGAAACAGAACGAAGATTCATTTCGTACATGTCACCCTCAACAAGGCCCTTATAGCCACGACGGATACCCATAACTCTCATACCGCTTTCACAAGCAGTTCTTACAACTGCACGAATAGCAGCGTTCATGCCCGGAGCGTCACCGCCACTTGTAAGTACACCGATTGTTTTCACTAAAATAACCTCCATCACACATAATGATATAATAGTTTTAAAATCCAAAGGATTATAGCACAGTTTTAATAATCTATCAAGAGAAAAATGTGAATTTCCGTTATTTTTGTAAAATTATGTTTATCGAGATATGATTTGCCATTTTCTGTTACTTGTGTTATACTCACTACTGGTGATAATATGAAAAATAAAATCATTAAAATAGTTGCTTTTATAAGCGTACTTATACTTTTAAATTCATGTGGCAATCAAAACGTTTTAAAAACAGAAGAAATCACAAATAAAATTACACAGACCCAAGTTGTTACTGTTTCCGAACTCTCTCAAACCGAGGAATTCAATGCTTTTTTAAGCGACTTCAAGGCAGATTTTATAATTCCCGGACTTTTTGAAGGAATTATTCCTCAAGGTCTTTGCTATATTGAAAGTTTGAATATTTTTGCTGTAAGTGGTTATTATGAAGAAGCAAAATTCCCATCAATGCTAATGTTAATAGACGCAGAATCAGGTAAATTAACAAAAACTTTTCCTCTTCAAAACGTGGATGGGAACGACTATTTTGGTCATGCAGGCGGACTTGCTTGTTCCGATGAGTACATTTATATTACAAGCGAAAGCACCTGCAATATTCTCCCGGTTGATATTTTAACAAAAACCCGAAGCGGAGATAAAATAAAATTTGAGAGCAATTTTAAACTAAACACAAAGGGATCGTTTGCCTGCTATGAAAAAGGCGTACTATGGACGGGCGATTTTATTGAAAGTAGCGACAAAGCCAGAGGCGCTGCAGGAAAAATCACCACCCTTACAAGTGGTGAAACCTTTTATGCCTATTGCGAGGGTTATGTGCTAAAAGATAATCTACCAGATATAAAAAATATCAATTCAAGTAATAATGGTTACATCCCCGATTATATGATTGCAATTCCTGAACAAGTTCAGGGTATGAGCTTTACCCCAAGCGGAAAAGTCATTTTTTCCACAAGCTATGGCAGAAAAAACAATTCAAAAATTTATGTATACGATGATGTGCTCTTAACCGAGAGAGTTGGCATTTACACAATTGATGAAAAAGAAATCAATTTATTTGCCTTTAGCAACGATCTACTCAAAGAAACAATTATAGCCCCACCAATGGCGGAAGGCATTGCACGAAAAGATAATGAGCAGATTATTATTTTCGAATCCGGTGCTGAAAAATACAGAAATCACCGTGGCAAATTCCCAACAGACACAGCCTTCAAAAGCAACATAGAATAAAAACGCAAGTCCTTTTGGACTTGCGTTTTAATTTGATTTTGCTACGACCTTTTTTAATGATACACAAATTGGTAAACTTAAAATCATAACAACAACATCTGCAACAAAAGCATAAACATTCTTGGCTATTCTTAACATTACAGGTTGTGTGTATAAAAGCGCTTCAACAAACGATTTTACACCAAGCATCGCAACAGCAACAGATACTACAATTGCAGCTCCGATAAGAATGTGTCTGACAGTCTTATTTTTAAAATCTACTGTTAATTTACAGCAAAGTCCAACAACTAAACCAATAACAAGGTTACCTATAGCCCAACCGGGCATTCCTCTTAATCCGTTAATCAGAACACAGTAGATAACAACGCCTAATCCACCCACAGTCATTCCACTAACAGGACCAAAATAATAACAATAAACTGTTATTACTACGTAACCAAGACATAAATAATAGTTCTCAAACACCGGTACCTGCAGACAAAAAGATAAAACAACAAACAAGGCTATTCCTATTGCTGTAATACAGGTTCTTTTCAATGATGTAGAAAAAACACGATCATTGTTCATCTTATTTTCCTAAAACTTCGCCAATAACTTCATAAAGTGACTCAAGCTCTTCCCTAGTAAGGCCAATACCCTTACCCATTTTTTCGTGATCGGGAGCCCAGTCACGAATATCGTATTTAGGTTTTCCGCCATTCCAGGAAATAAGGTTAAGTTCCTTTGTCCATCCGGTTGCTGCTTCAGATACAACGCCAAAGGTTTCCTGAATTTCATACTTAAATTCTGCCATAATTAATTCTCCTTATAATAAAAATTAATGATTTATTTCTTGTCAAATCGTATCAATATTACCATTTTTCCTCAAAAGCAACATCAGCTTTATTCGTTGAAATATCCTTATAATACTCAATTTTCAGGTAATTGTCTGTACTATTAAGTACAAAGGCAACGCTTGCTGTAAATGTGCCTGACTGCCCTACTTCACTCGGTTCAAATAGGTTTTTTTGCGGATATTGTTCAAGTTCATTACCCTGACTGTCATAGGCTTTAAAATGAGTGTTGCCGATAGCAAGACCATGCTCAATGTCAGCATTTGTATATTCATAGATAACAATTGCTACACTTTGCGCCTCAGGAGCATTTGCCTCTTTAGGGTCAGGTTCAACCTCCAGAACTCTGGTAATTTTAAGGGTATAATTACCTTCCTGTGCCTGAAGAGTTGCTTCACCTGTAATAATTTCAACCGGCTCTTTATCTGTTTCATCTTTTTTGGAAGATTTTGTAACAACAAAAGCAATTATCAAACAAATACCAACAAAAACTGCAATAATCAAAGCTACTTTTTTATTCATAAAAACACCTCGCTATATTTTAATGAATTTTTTAAGCTTAAAGGAATAAATATATATTTCTTTAACCGGTATTCCGGTACATTGAAAAAGTGCATCAGCATAGATTTTAAGCTGATTTTTATACACAGAAACAAAATGTGTTTCATCTGTGATATTATCAGTTTTATAATCTATGAGAACATAACCGTCACTTTCTTTAAAGGCACAGTCCAGTTTACCCTGAACAACAATTTTTTCGACCTTTGCACTAGAGGGTAAATCAGAGTAAAGTTCATCAGCATCCTTAAGGATTGCAAACTCATATTCTTTCAAAATCTCAACTGAAGAAAGAAGACGACTACCGATACTACTGTTAAGAAAACTTTCAACTGCACTATTATCAAGAACATCAAGTTCTTCACCGGTAATAAAGTTCTTCGCTCTAAGTCGTTCTTTTTCTTGTTCCAGATTTTCAAACGCATTATTAAAATCACAAAGTTCAAGAAATTTGTGAACAGCTGTTCCCCTGTCAGCACCACTGAATTTTTCGTTAAGAAACCTCGGTTTCATAGTACCGAAATATTCTCTTTTCTTACGAGTGGTTTCAGTGGATGAGGCGGTAATTTTAGCAAGTACACCTGAGTAATCGTGAGGATAAACATACTCTATGTTATCTTTGATTTGTTCCAATAATTCTTCATTAACAGAAGCCACATCAACATTTTTGGCTACAATAAAATCATCATCACGACTTTCAATGTACGAGCAATCGAATGAGAAATCAGCCTTCTTGTATACACCATAATCAGGTATGTCGCACACCTTTCTTATAATGGTGGCATCAGGATGAGCAGAAAGGCTACTCAATACCCATTCAGCCATTGAAAGTGCTCTGAAAACACCGTAACCATGAAGCTTGTCTTCTGGCTCATTTCTAAACATATGGTTAAGCCTTACTCTTGAAGTAAGTTTACTATTAGAAACATTGACAAAGAATGTAAGGTGTTCCTTTGCACGGGTCATTGCAACATAAAGTACACGAAGTTCTTCTGAAAGGGTGCTGAATTTAATAGCATTTTCTGTAGCTGTTGATGAAAGCGAATGATAACGTGTAAACAATTTGTCATCACGAATACGCATTCCAACGCCGGTTTCACGGGAAAGAACCATGCCTTTATAATAATCTGTTGTATTAAAGCCTTTTGCCAAATCAACAATAATAACATAAGGGAATTCAAGGCCCTTACTTTTATGAATTGACATAATCTTAACGCTATTATCGTCAGAAAAGCCGCCATCAAGGCTCTTAAGAGCTTTTTTCTCCATAGCAATATCAATATAACGTACAAAATCGTTAAGACCTGTTCTACCGCTATCAACAAAATCTTTTGATAGCTTTAAAAAGCCTTTGATATTTGCCTTTCTGATATCACCCTCACCACAAGCGTAATAAATATCTGAAACTGCAGTATCATTTACAATAAAACGAACAAATTCATCAATTGGATATGTAGCAGATATATTACGGTAAAGCTGAAGCTTAGAAAGAAAATTACTTGCCTTTTCAGAAGTTTGTGCATATTTCTCAAGACAAACATAGAAATCTGCTTTTTTATCAATTAACCTGATTTGAGAAAGCTCATCAGGTGTGAAGCCATACACAGGTGAAATCAAAACCGAAATAAGCGGAATATCAATCAACGGATTATTTACTGCTTTAACAAGAGATGTTATAAACTGAATCTCCTTTGATAATGTGGCCTCGCTATCGGCAGAAGCTGTTACGGGAATTGAGAGCTTTTTCAACTCATCCGCATAGGCTCCTATTTTACCCTTTGCACTTCTAAGAAGAATACAAAAGTCACCCCAACGAACTTTTCTTTCGCCTTCGGAATCCTTAACGGTAACACCTGAATTGACTACACTTCTGATATATTTTGCAACTGTTTCGGGCTCAGTAGGAGCATTTTCATCTTTTTTATCAGCATTTACACATATTATCTCCATATCAGGATAATTTTTCAAGGGGTATTTTGCACTATAATTAAGAAATTCTTTTTCATTATAGTCAATTTCTCCCATTTCCTTTGACATAATGTCAGAGAAAATACCATTAACCGCCTTTGTAATACCCTCACGGCTACGGAAATTATTTTCGAGAATAATCTGGGAGGGTTTTAAAGTTCCATCGTATTCACCCAAAGAATCCTTAAGCCCCATAAACAAGTCAGGACTTGCAAGACGGAAACCATAAATGCTTTGTTTTACGTCACCGACCACATAAATATTTGTTTTATCTCTTGAAATAATTTCAAAAATCGTGTTCTGTGCTTTGTTGGTATCCTGATATTCATCAATAAGAATCTCTTTATATTTAGCGGTTAATTCATCTGCAAGAGGTGTCTTTACCATTTTGCCACTTGAAAAATCAACAAGTAAATCAATCGCTTTATGAAGAATATCATCAAAGCCGTAGGAATTACGTTCCCTTTTCATTTCTTCAAGAGTAAGTGTTAATCGTTTAACCGCATCGCAAAGTTTTTTTACTATGGGATAAAGTATCTTACAATCCTCTTCATGTTCTGCAAGAGTTGGTAATGTGTGATTGGAAATAGACAGAAGATTATCAGAAAAGTTTTTGAAAATCTTTTCAGTAACAGCTTTTAAAGACTCGTCAATACCATTTACTCCCAAAAATTTCGGCTTTACAATAATACCTTCTCTTAAAAGCAGAACCATAGAATCCCACTGCTTATTATCTGCAAGGTCCTTTAAAACAAGAAGCTTTTCTGCAGATTCATTGAAACGCACAGGATAGTTTGACTCGTTACCCGGATCAGCTTCAATTAATGCACCACAACGACGTAATCGGTGGTAATAAAAATCTGCAAACATGGAAATATATTTAAAAACAACATCTGTCCAACCAACAGTAAGCGGATTAACACCGGAAGAAAACTTCTCCGCTACCTCATCAAGCCACAGACTTGGTGATGGATATGAGCGGGAAAAAGTATACAATTCTTCAATAATCTCTTCAAGTTTAACGTCATTACGTTCATTAAGAAACATCTGACTCAGCGCAATAAAATCCGGTTCATTCTCCTGATAAAGAGCATCAACAACCTCTTTTATTGCGTATTTCATTAACTCTTTTTCGTCTTTTTCATCCAGTATTTTAAAGTCAGCACCAACATTTGCAAGGTGGAAGTTCTCTCTGACAAGCTTAGAGCAAAATGAGTCCATTGTACAGATATCTGCAGTAGGTAAAAGTGTCATCTGTCGGCGAAGATAATCTGCATCATCAGTATTTCTGTCAAGCTCTCCGGAAATAGCTTTATAAATTCTATCACGCATTTCTGACGCAGCAGCACGAGTGAATGTAACAACAAGCATTTCAGAAACAGAGCAAGGATTTTTTGTATCACAAAGTATTCGCTTTACACGTTCAGTTAACACAGATGTTTTACCCGAACCTGCGGCGGCTGAAACAAGCACTTGCATATTTCTGGCTTCAATAGCCTTTTTTTGATTATCTGTCCAATCTCTACTCATTTTCATCACCGTCCAATCTTTCAAGAGCCTTCAAATGGGTTAGCTTTTCCGGTTTAATAAACGGTTCACCGCTTTCCCTTGCACAAACAGATCTGTATGAACAATATTCACACATTTTTCCATCATTCTTTTCACTGTCTCCTATAGGCATTGCAGATATTTCGCCTTTATGGAGTGAATTACCCATAGATATAATTTTATCGTCAATTATTGCGGAAAGGTTGTGAAATTGTTTAAGGGAATAATAATTCCCCTTGGCACCACCTTTGGCAGCATAGGTAGCAGGGAAATAATCAGGCAAAGCTTTTACACCCATACCATCGAAAACAACAGGACTATAAAGAATCATACCCGAAAGTTTACCGCTCACGCGCTTTTGCTTTTCAATTGATTTTGTGTCAGGTGCCCTTTTATCAAGATAATCAGAAAGCCCAATTCTGGAAGGAAGATATAGTACACCGGCGGGTGTAATATCGCCATAATACTCTTTTCCGTTTTTTTCTAAAGCCATTAAATACAGAACCATCTGTATATTAAGACCATCAAACAATTCAGATAAATTAAACTTCTTCTGACCTGTTTTATAGTCAACTACACGGATATATTTTTTTCCGTCTTCTTCCATTAAATCCACTCGATCAATTGAGCCGGTAACCTTAACTTTTCCATCTTCAAGCGGCAATTCGTATGCCGGTATCTCATTACCACCTATTCTCAGTTCAAAATCCTTAGGAGAAAAACTACCAATGCCAAATTCGACTTTAAGTCTTTCAAGAATAGCCATAGATGTATCAACAAGGTGATTAAAAAGGTGCATAAACCTTTCGTTTTTATCTTCAACACCGCCCATTTTTTCATCAAGATACGCCTTTAAAACCGACGTTACAGTTTCCTTCAATTCACTATCAGGAGTTTCAACAAAAACCTTATGCGGATACTTTTTGAAAACCTCTTCCATAACAAGATGAATTATAGTACCACTCTGGGCAGGGTCAAGAGCAGCTTCCTTTAAAGGCTCGGCACCTAGTCCATAGCGCATAAAGTAAGCAAAAGGACAGTTATAAAAGCTTTCAACCTTACTTGCGGAAATGTAAACATCTTTACCGAAAAGTGCCGTTGAAATTTCTTCGTTATCAAAACTGAAGGGTTTATTACCACTTAATATTTCAAGGGCACGGATTTTTCCTTCGTACTCTTTTTTATTTTTAAAATATTCCTTAAGAGTAGCACTGATTTCATTGTTGTAAAGATAGTTTTTGGAATATACAGAAAAAGCACTTTCTTCACTTTCAATAAAATAATCAACAGGAAGCTCCGAGGTAACAAGAGATTTATAACCGTCAAAAGAATTCTCAATGGAAGTTATAATCTCTGATTTAAATAGAGCTGCACCATCCCCATCGTTGCATTTGTAGGTCAAATAAAGCTTTTCTGAAGCTGCAGTAACTGAACAATAGGCAATAAAACGCTCTTCATCAACAGTATCCTCAAAAGGAGGACGCACTTCTATACCCAAATTAGTCAGGAGAATTCTGTCAGAATCAGTTAAAATACCTCCGCCAACGCTTACGAGTGGGAATTCATCTTTATTAACACCTACAAGAAAAACTACCTTAGTTTTCTCAAGACGAATTCTATCGGCACAACCAACAGTAACCTCGTCAAGCCCCTGAGGAATTTCACCGGTGTCCCCTGAAGAAACAAGTATCATAAATAGTTCAAACCATCTTTTCAATGAATAGAACTTGTTTTCCGTAATAAGAGCCATGGTATCAAGAATGTGCATAAGTGCATTCCAGGAATACTCCTGTCGATTAGCTTCAAGCGGAAAACCACTTTCATCAAGTTCAATGGTCAACTTATATAAATTATCTTTTATGTGAGCATCAATAATAAAGTCATAAACGACTTTAGCAATAGCTTTACCATCCACATCTTCACATGCTTTTTTTAGCATCAAAAGAGGGATTACCGCTTTTTTACGAATCTCATTAAGCTCATGTAACTGTTTCTGTGCTTTTTCATCAAAAGAAGTACCGAAACCATCAGGATGCATAGTAAAATCCTTTTGCCACCCCGATGTTTTCAAATCCCAGGTCAATGCATATTTTTCAAGCCTGGAAATATCAGAAACGGACAAACCGGTAAGCCCTGTTTTGAGGTAACTCATAAGGCTTTGTGTTGTTATGCCTTTTGTAATACACTCAAGAGCAGAGCAAATATTTATAAATAGTGTTTCAGTTGCAAGTGGCTGTCTGCTATCATCAAATACCGGAATAGAAAAACGTTTAAGTGCATCAATAACTACTTTTTTATATGTACCGTTGGTGCGTTCAATAACCGCAATATCACGACAACGATATTTACCTGATTTAAGAAGTTTTTTTATTGTAGCAGCAACAAAAACAGCTTCATCCTCACTATCGGAGCATTTGGCAACAATTATGTCACCGTTGTATTCTGCCTTTTCGTGTTTTTCAGTAGAGAATAGAGTTTTTTCAAGGACAGCAATATCATGGGCAAACTGTTTGTCGGATTGTTTGCAACCAGTTACGTCAACAGCTGTATTGTTTTGGGCTGCAATAGTACGCAGTTTATTTTCAAAAGTCTTCATAAAGTACAAAGAAGAAAACTTTCTCGTTTTATCATCTGCACAAATTGTAATGTACACATCATCACATTGCGAAAGAGCAACACCAAGACATTCAAATTCCTGTTTTGATAAATCTCTGAAACCATCAATAAACAGTGTTTTATTTTTAAAGTAGCCATTTTCTAAAGCGAGTTTTGTAAAAATACTGATAGCATCAGCATCATCAAAATAGCTTTGTGCAAGAAGTGCTTCGTAGGAATTTCTGATTAAATCAAGTTCATTAAGTTTATTTTTTAAAAATGCGTTGGTTGAAGTTTCAAGTTTTTCTTTTAATAGGTCACTATCAATACAACAGTATTTAAGTTCCTTACAAAAATCCACAAGAGGATTCAATGCTGTCGAATTATGTCGTATGTTTTCAAAAATGCTGAGTCTACCCTCCAACTGAAGGAGAGCCTCGCTCATTATTGCTGTTTTAATACCGTTATCAGCAGTTTTTAAGTTAATGATACCTTCTTTTTTCAACTGGGAAAGAGACATACGCGAAAAACTGAAAACATCAATATTTTTAAGCTTTTGCGGACCTAAGAACTCAAGCATTATTCTTTCGGTTTCAAAAGAAAACTGTTCAGGCACAAGAAGAACAGGTCTTGATTTACCATTATCTGCTAAACTCGAAATAATACGGCGCATTTCAGCGGTTTTTCCGCTACCTGCCCTGCCTTTTAATAGATGTAGCATAACTCACCTCTTGATAGAAAATTTTGCTAATATTTGTTTTTTATTATACCATTTTTTATATCAAAATGCAAATTTTAAGATACATTAAATAGTGCTTAATAAAGAAACATATTTATTCATAAGTAAAAAACATGTAACTAATAAAAAAGTTATAATTTATGTTATTTAGCAAATACTATTTCAGAAGCAATAAACGGCTTTTGCGAAAGGAGTTTTAAATATGTTAGACAGAATTGCTTTGATTCTTGTAACAATAGGTGCCCTCAACTGGGGTAGCGTAGGTCTTTTCAAATTCGACCTTGTTGCATGGCTTTTTGGTGGTCAGGCAGCTATTCTTTCAAGAATTGTTTACGTGCTTGTCGCCCTTGCAGGTATCTGGTGCATTTCCCTTCTCTTCCGTGAAAATGAAATGGTCGAATCCAGAAACGATATTATTGACGACAGAGTTGAATAAAGAAAAAGCACATTTGGAATTTACCAAATGTGCTTTTTTCATGCGAATTATTTTGTACCGAATATACGGTCACCTGCATCACCTAAACCAGGAACGATATAGCAATGATCGTTAAGCTTTTCATCAAGAGATGCAAGGAAAATATCAACATCAGGATGAGCCTTTGCAAGAGCATCAAGACCTTCGGGAGCGGCTATGATACCGAGGAATTTGATATGTTTTGCTCCACGTTTTTTAATTTGGGTAATTGCATCTATAGCAGAACCACCTGTTGCAAGCATGGGGTCAACAACAAAAACGTCTCTCTGTTCAATATCTGCAGGAAGTTTGCAGTAATACTCAACAGGCTGAACAGTTTCAGGATCTCTATAAAGTCCGATATGACCAACTTTTGCAGATGGAACAAGTGCGAGCATCCCCTCAACCATTCCGAGACCTGCTCTCAAAATGGGAACAATTGCAACCTTTTTACCTGCAAGAGTTTTTCCTTTCATAACACAGATAGGTGTCTCAACCTCAATATCCTCAAGAGGCAGATCTCTTGTTGCCTCGTAGCAGATAAGGTTTGCTATTTCAGAAATAAGTGCACGAAACTCCTTGGAGCCTGTGTTAACATCTCTGAGAATGGAAAGCTTATGTTGAATAAGCGGATGATCCATTACAACAATTTTTCCCATATTTAACATCCTTTCGAATAACAAGTTAATTTACAAAAATATTCTATACCAAAGTTTTAAGAATTGCAAGTGCATCAGCTATATCATTAGAAAAATCATCTGTTCTTGCTTCAACTGAACAGGTTTTGCACCCTGCTCTTTTGAGTGAATCAAAAAACATTTTATAAAGAGTAATAATCTCTTCACAGTCTTCTTGTGAAGGGTAAACTCTTTTTTCAGGCTCCGCAATATGAGCATGAAGCAGCTTTCCATTAAAGTTTGCGATACCTTCAACACTATCATTATTACCGAAAACATGGTAAAGATCTGCAAGTCCGCCTACATTAGATTTACCGCACATTTCAGCAATTTCAATACCATCAGCAACAGTATGAATCATTGAGGTTTCACAAAATCTCAAGGGTTCCATTACAATAATACAACCAGCTTTTTCCGCCTTCGGGGCAGCATATTCGCTCAGGAAAAAGGCTAATTGTTCTTGAGCTTTTTCTAACGAATAGCCTTCCGGAAAGCTTCTTGCACTACCGGACCCAAAAACAATTTTTTTAACTCCCAAAGCATTTGCTCTGTCAAAGCCTTTATCAAGATATTCCGATAATGCATAGTAATCAACTTTATCGCCAACAACCTTTAATTCACCCGGAATAAAGCCGTTTGCAGCAAGACAAGGCATATTGTGTTCGTTCAAAAAATCTTTACAGTTATTAAATTTTTCATCATCATAATTAGCCAAGCTACCAAAACCACACTCATAGTAGTCAATACCGATTTCGGAAGCGATTTTTATACTTTCGAAGTCATCAAGACCGCGACAAACGCCAAATTTCATTATAACACCTTATTTCACTGCATTATTTATCATTTCTAAAGCATTATCAAGTTGTGTCTGAGTAATTTCACCACCACTTGTAATTCGTGCAATTTCTCTTTTTCTGCCCTCTAAATCAAGAAGTGTTACGCCTGTATAAGTTTTTCCGTCATGAACGGCTTTTTCTATAAGATAGTGACTATCTGCATAAGACATCAATTGGGCAAGATGGGTTACACAAAGCACCTGCTTACCCTGTGACACATCTTTTAGCTTGGATGCGACCTTTAAAGCCGCCCTTCCACTAACACCTGCATCAATTTCATCAAAAATCATTGTGTCAATTTTATCTTTATGTGCCAAAACAGTTTTCAAAGCCAACATAATTCTTGAAAGCTCACCGCCACTTGCAATCTTTGCAATGGGCTTTGGAACTTCGCCAACGTTAGCAGATATCAGAAATTCTGCACTATCAACTCCATTTTCACAAAGCTCAACCTCTTTAAAATCAACCAAGAATTCTACGCTAGGCATATCAAGAAAGCGGAGTTCTTCGCAAACCTTTTGACAAAAGATTTTTGCTTGGACTTTTCGCTTTTCGGAAAGAATTTTTGCTAAATTTTGAGTTTCAGTAAGTTTTTTTGAATATTCAATTTTAAGGTTATCAAGAACCTCATCCGAAAGGGAAATCTCACTTAATTCCTTCTTGGCATTTTCAAGGAAAGTAAGCATTTCTTCTTCGGTTTCCCCATACTTTTTACTTAATTTATGAAGTAAATTAATACGATTTTCAATTTCTTCCAGCTCAGCAGGATTATAACCATCTCCTGAAATACTGTCACGGATTGTATCAGCAATATCGGAAAGCTCGTAATACAAATCGCCTAATTTTGAAGAAATCTCCTGAATATCTGTGGAAAATCTGCTAATGGAAGAAAGTTCCCTAAAGGCACCGGAAACCATTTCCACTGCACCCCTATATGAGTCACCGCCATAAAGGGCATCATAAGACGCGGAAAGACTTTCTTGAATTTTTTCAAAATTCTGCAATTCTGTTCGTCTGTTTTTAAGATTTTCCCATTCACCGGGGGTTATTTCTGATTTTTCAAGCTCATCAATCTGATATGAAAGAATATCGATTTTCCTTGCTTTTTCTTCCTTATTACCCGACAACTTTTTAATTTGTGATTTAAGAGCTAAAAGCTCGTTATAAAGCTTAGTATAAGTGTCTACAAGCTCAGTTAAATCACCTATAGAGTCAATATATGAAATGTGGGTTTCGCTGTTTAATAGTTCTCTATTGTCCTGCTGTCCATGAATAGAAATAAGATCAGCACCAATTTCACGTAGCGCAGAAACATTAGTTAAAGCGTTATTCACCTTACAAACATTTTTATCAGGACTTATAACCCTTGATACGAGCAAGGTTTTGTCGGGACTTAAAGGCAAAGCTAATTCTTTTAATTTTTTTTCTACACTATCGCTTACAGATGAAAACAACGCAGTAACCCTCGCCTCCGTCGCACCCGTTCTTATAAGCTCACGAGATGTACGGAAACCAAGTACTGCGTTAATAGAGTCTAATATTATAGATTTACCTGCTCCCGTTTCACCGCTCAACACGTTAAAGCCCCTTGAAAATTCAATCTCGGCGCTTTCAATAATTGCTATGTTGTCGATTTTTAAAAGGGAAAGCATATAGGTTTACCTGCCAATCATTCTGTTAAGTGCTTCTGCAACACCACGAGCCTCTTCTGATGTACGACAGAGCATAAAAATTGTATCGTCACCTGCTATTGTGCCGACAATATCATGAACATTCATTGAATCAATAGTTGCACAAGCAGCACCTGCAAGTCCGGGTGAGCATTTTATAACACAAATATTACCGGCAAAATCAACCTTTGTCATAGCACTCTGAAAAAGTGCATCAAACATACCCGAATAACCGGTGTTTTTTGTATTTTCAACTGTATATTTATACACACCATTAGCACCTAGAGTTTTCAAAAGACGCAATTCCTTAACATCCCTTGAAACTGTTGCCTGAGTAACATCATAACCCTTGTCCCTTAAAAGAGCAAGAAGTTCCTCCTGTGTGCCAATATCATATTGCTCAATTAAGTCAAGTATAAGCTTATGTCTTCTTTTTTTCATTTCATTCACCCTAACCCGATATTTTTTTGTTTAAAACATCAATAAAAGTATCTTTTTTGATTTTAATGAAGGTAGCGTATTTATCTGAACGTTTTACGCTAACAACAGCTCCTTCAGGTATAATTACAGCACTTTGCCCGTCACATGACAATATTGCTTCACCACTATTATCGTGAATAATTTCAAGACCGGAGCTCCCACTAAGAACAACAGAACGGGAGAAAACGCTATGAGCGCAAACAGGCGTCAACAAAATACTTTCAACACAAGGGTCAATAACAGGACCACCTGCAGAAAGTGAATAAGCTGTTGAACCGGTTGGTGTAGCAACTATCACACCATCAGCCATATAGTCAATAAGCGGGGCACCATTACAAGAAACGGAAAGCTTCATAATTCTTATTACACCGCTTCTAGAAACTACTGCATCATTTATGCAATTTGAATGATATATTATTCTATCGTTTTTGTCAAGAATACTAACCTCAAGCATCATTCTTTTTTCAGTTATGTACTCCCCTTTGTTCACTTTTGAAAGTAAACTTAATTCATCATTTTCCAAACAAGCAAGATATGCCAATTTTCCTGCATTGATACAAAGTAAAGGTTTACAGTGTTCAGTTGCAAGTTTGGCAGCATTTATAAAAGAACCGTCACCGCCTATTGATATCACAACGTCACAGTTTTCCAAATGATTATTTTGTTCACCAAAAACGATACCCTCATAGCCACAAAATTGCTCCCTGAGAGAATTGTCCATTAAAACATCACAATCTAATGAAAATAGTTCTTTAACGGTTGCCATTGTTACAGGCAAGGCATTTTCTCTTGTCATATTGGGAATTATAAAAAATTTCATAATATCACCTGAACAATACTAACTCATTTATCTAAAACCTTATGAGAACGCTCAACAAGTTCAGCTGCAGTCTCAATAACCTGTTCAGAATCCTGTGGTTCAGTGCATTTTTTCAAGTACATTAGATACTCAATATTGCCCTCAGGACCTTTAACAGGAGAGTGCTCGAGACCAAGAACCTCAAAGCATTGAGAATTAGCAAATTCTGCAATGGTTTTTATAACTGTTTCATGAACAGCCGGGTCGCGTACAACACCTTTTTTGCCCACATTCTCTCTACCTGCTTCAAACTGAGGTTTTATAAGACAAACAGCCTCACCATCACTTTTAAGAAGGTTATACATTACAGGCAAAATGAGCTTCAAAGAAATGAAAGAAACATCAACGGATGCAAAATCAATATCTTCCGGAATCTGTTCGTGGGTAACATAGCGAAAATTGGTTCTTTCAAGATTAATAACACGTTCATCACTACGCAATTTCCATGCAAGTTGCCCATAACCTACATCAATGGAATAAACCTTAACAGCACCGTTCTGGAGCATACAGTCGGTAAAGCCACCCGTAGAAGCACCAATATCCATACAAAGCTTTCCTGCAAGTTCAATAGGAAAGGATTCCATTGCTTTTTCAAGCTTTAAGCCACCACGACTAACATATTTCAAAGCGCTTCCACGCACTTCAATTATATCATCGGGCTTAATATCACGACCAGCCTTAATTTCCTTCTGGTCATTTACATAAACAATACCTGACATAATAAGAGCCTTTGCTTTTTCTCTGCTTTCTGCAAATCCTTGCTCAAAAAGAGCTATATCAAGCCTTTTTTTATCACTCATTTATTCAACTCCGCAATAACAACATTATACATTCCGTCACAATCAAGTGAATACGTTTTCAAAATACTATCAGTTTTACCCTGCTTAACAAAACAGTCGGGAAATGCTGTAAGCAAAAATGATACATCAAGATTATTCTCCAACAGAAGCGTAGCAAAACTCTCACCAATACCACCGCTTTTTACGCCTTCTTCAAAGAAGAAAACCTTTTTGGCATTACCAATATATTTAATACTCTCCTGTGACGTGGGTACAATCACGTTAAGCTTAATAACCTTTACCTTAACGCCTTCATTTTTTAGTCTTTCAAAAGTCTTATAGCAATCAGCAAAAATTCTTCCGTAGGTTACAAGAACAATCTCTGCATCCTCATCGCCAAAAACATCAAAAGGTTTTCCGCTTGAGACATAATTTTCAGGCATAAAAGGTTCGGCCCCCCTCGGGTATCTTATAACACATGGGCCGTTGCTATGATAAAGTGAATTTACCAAGGCTGTATTAAGCTCACAATAATAACTTGGTGAATAAACTGTTATATTGGGAATACCATTAAAGAACGCTGTATCATATATACCATTATGGGTTTCTCCATCATCACCAACAATACCTGCCCTGTCAACAGCAATTACCATTCTACTATTTTGTAGTGCACAATCGTGCATAAGCTGGTCGTAACAACGCTGTAAGAAGGTTGAATATACGACGAAAACGGGCAACATACCATTTTTGGAAAGCCCCAGGGCAAAAGGCACTGCATGTTCTTCAGCTATACCAACATCAAAAACTCTATCAGGGTATTCTTCCGAGAACTTTTTAAGCCCTGTACCCAAGGACATTGCTGCTGTTATAGCGCAAATTCTTTTATCCTTAGGTGCCTGATTATATAAAAACTCACCAAATTTTTCAGAAAAATTATTTGACGAAGTATTAAGCACTCCGCTGTTACTGTCAAATGGAGCAACTCCATGGAACTCAGATGGTCTTTCCTCTGCAGGCTTATAACCTTTTCCTTTAATTGTATTTATGTGAACCAGAACAGGGGCATTAACAAGCTTTGCACCCTCAAGTGCATTACAAAGCTGAGTTATGTTGTGTCCATCAATAGGACCCATATACCTAATACCCAAATCCTCAAAGAAATTGCTTTCATAAAGCATATTCTTTAAATCCGTTTTAATTTTAAATATTTTATTTGCAAGAGTTCCGCCAACAAATGGAATTTTAGAAACAACTCTTTCAGTTACAGCTTTAAGTTTGAAATAGCCAGAACGAGAACGCATTACTGCAAGTCTTTTAGCAAGGTGACCAACATTTTTTGAAATTGACATACCATTGTCATTTAGGATAATAATAAGTCTTGTATCCTTCATATGACCTGCATTATTAAGAGCCTCATAAATTAAGCCACCTGTAAGAGCACCATCACCTAAAACAGCAATAGCATAATCTTTTTTACCATTAATTTTATTGGCAGATGCAATACCCAGAGCGGTTGAAACAGAAACACTGCTGTGTCCACTAAAAACAATATCATGCTCACTTTCATCAGGTCGGGAAAAACCTGAAATACCACCCTCACGGCGTAGTGTGGAAAACTGCTCATATCTACCGGTTAAAAGTTTGTGGGTATACACCTGATGTCCCACATCCCAAATAATTTTATCGTTAGGAGAACTAAAAACCTTATGTAAAGCAATAGTAAGCTCTACTACACCTAAATTAGACGCAAGGTGTCCACCATTTTGGGAAACGGTTGAGACAATAGTTTGTCTAACCTCCTCAGCAAGCAAAGGAAGTTTAGTTTCATCCAATTTTTTCAAGTCGGCGGGCGATTTAATTGTAGAAAGCAAATTTTGTTCCATTAAATCAGTTCTCTCTGTATGCTAAATATTCTGAATAGGCTTTAAGAGCCTCATTATCATCAAATTTATCAAGTGATGCCATTGCATCATTTGTTAGTTTTTCAACAAGCTTCTGGCATTTTTCCACACCCAAAAGTGTTACGTAGGTTGATTTACCATTCTGAGTGTCACTACCGGTAAGCTTACCTAATTTTTCCAAGGAACTTGTAACATCAAGAATATCATCCTTAATTTGGAAAGCAAGACCTATATTCTGTGCAAAGTTTCTTGCAGCTTCAATTTTCACCTCATCTGCACCGGCAACAATACAACCAAGCACACATGCTGCCTCAATTAGTGCACCTGTTTTAAGGGAATCCATAAGCTGTAAATTATCGAAATCAGCATCAGGATTATTTTCATTAAGTAAATCAATTACCTGACCACCTATCATACCCTTGCTACCCGCAAGAGAGGATAGTGCCGAAACCCCACTTATAGCCGTTTCGCTGTCATAAAGTCCATTAAGACACCCCTGGGAAATCCTCTCAAATGCAGCAGTAAGAAGGCCATCGCCCGCAAGAAGAGCAAATGCTTCACCGTAAACCTTATGATTTGATAGTTTACCTCTGCGGTAATCATCGTTATCCATGCAAGGTAAATCGTCGTGAATCAATGAATAAGTATGAATAAACTCAACTGCCTGAGCCATAGGAAGAGATGACTCTATGTTTCCGCCACAAGCATCGCAAAACAACATTGTTAAAAGAGGACGTACCCTTTTACCACCATTTTTCACACTATATTCCATTGATTCAAAAACCAACTTATATTGCGGCAAATAATCTTTAAAATACTCGTAGAGGTTATCTTCAAAGATTTTTGAAAATTCTATTACTTTACTGTGCATTATTATCACCGTTATATAGAAGAGTTGTTATTTTCTGTTCAGCATCGTCAATGTATTTTGAACAAGCACTGAGTAATGCTGTGCCCTCAGAAAAAAGTTCTAGAGTTTTCTCCAAGGATTGTCCGCCACCCTCCAACAAAGAAACAATTTCCTCAAGTCTGTTCAAGGATTTCTCGTAATTCTGTTCCATATTTTATTCTCCAATATCTGTTATGTTAGCTTTAAAGGTACCATCGGAAAGTTTTATTGAAACTTTGTCACCAACCTGTAGTAGTTTTGTACTGGTAACAAGCTTTTCGTTTTTCTCCACAAGTGAATAACCTCGTGATATAACCTTCAATGGACTCAAGGCATCCAATTTACCTGCAAGAGCTGAAACCTTTAATTTGTTTTTATCAATATTATTATTAACCAGCCCAAACAATTTTTCACTTATATACACAAGTTCTTTTCTATTATCATTAATTCTGGCCAAAGGCTCCCTTAAAACGCCGCTTTTTTCAATAGCAGCAAGTCTTTCTTTTTCCAAAGCAATTCTATTTTTAGCTAACGAAAATATTTGATGATGTAACGTAATAAGACTTGATTTGAGTTCATAGACATCAGGAACGGCACATTCTGCCGCAGCAGAGGGTGTGGGAGCTCTCAAATCTGCAACAAAATCACAAATTGTATAATCCGTTTCGTGACCGACTGCAGAAATAATCGGTATTTCCGAAGCAAAAACCGCACGTGCAACTATCTCTTCGTTAAACGCCCATAAATCCTCAATAGAGCCGCCACCACGACCAACAATAAGAACATCTGCGCCCTTCAAACTATTGAACTCATAAATTGCTCGGGCAATATCCTCAGCTGCACCTTCACCCTGCACCTGACAGGGTCTTAAAACTACTTCTGCAACAGGAAATCTGCGCTTAAGAACATTAAAAATATCTTGAACTGCGGCACCTGTTGCCGAGGTAACAACACCAACTTTTTTCGGAAATTTCGGCAAATCCTTTTTAAATTCCCGTTTAAAAAGTCCTTCAGCTTCAAGTTTCTTTTTTAGTTGTTCAAAAGCAATATTCAAAGCACCTACACCATCGGGCTGCATATCACTAATATAGAGCTGGTATGAGCCGTCTCGTGGAAACAATGAAACCGTGCCAAAAGCAAGAATTTTCATTCCGTTTTCGGGTGTAAAACGTAATTTATTCGCATTTCCTGCAAACATAACCGCTTTAATGGAGGCGGTTTCATCCTTTACAGTCAAGTATAAATGACCGCTATAATGGGCTTTATAGTTGGAAATCTCACCGGTTACGAACACGTGGGCAAGATTCTCATCATTGTCAAGAACACCCTTAACATAGCTATTCAATTGTGAAACGCTGTAAATGGTCGGCGAGGGTGTATACATGTTATTTACTCCAAAAAAATTACTTCAATGAGGTTAAAAAAGCTATTCCTGCTGCATTATCGCAAGAAAATTCGGGTTCTGCAAAGGATGCATCAAAACGTGAAGTAATAATATCTTTTATAATTTTATTTGACATTACTCCACCTGCAAAAACCACAGGCAAATTTCCATATATTTTTAAAGCGTTTTCTGTCATTGCTGTAACAGTATCTGCAATATAATCAAGCAAAAATCTAGCGGTATCCTCTTTAGTCTCCCCTGTTTCAAGCATTTTCAAACATTTATTTTCAAGACCCGAAAGAGAACATTTACCATCCTTAAGTTTAATTCTATTTTTATATTGTTTTTGTGATTCTTGTGCCAACTTCTCAAGTCCCGCCCCTGCAGGAAATGGAATGCCCATTTTTACTCCAATTCGATCAACAGCCTGTCCGGCTTTTAAATCAGCTGAGCACGAAACAGGTGTAACTTTAATAATACTGTCAGAATCGGGCTCACACAAAACCAAATCGGTTGTTCCTCCCGAAATATGAAAAGCTAAAAAAGACTTTTCTAATAAATCGGTCCTTTTGGAAGAATAAAGGGCTGCAGCAATATGCCCCTGTTGGTGGGAAAAACAGTAAAATGGCACACGGAGTGCAGTTGCAACGGTACGTGCAGCATTTTCGCCAACTAAAAAGCAAGGCATATAGGAACCACTTTGTGTTGTTGGGGTTACAGATGCACCAACTGCAGAAATATTACCGCTGTATTGTGACAAAACGTCATCTAAAAGCTGAGCGTATGCCTTAGTATGGTGAAAAACAGCATCACTTTGACGAATTCCGCGCTCCCCTTCCTTTACAGGTAAAAGGCGCTTAAAATGAATAACTTCACCTTCAGAAAAAATCGCCACAGATGTAGTGTAATTGCTTGTATCAAATCCTAAAAAGCCGTTCATATTAACCTTTTGCAATTGTGCCTAAAATTCCATTTATGAAACCGGCATCTTCATTGGTTCCGTATTTTTTAGCAAGTTCAACTGCTTCATTAACAGCTACACCATCAGGAACTTCATCAATATATTTAATTTCAGCAACAGCAAGTCGCAACAAAGCCAGTGAAACCTTTGGCAACCTGGAAAGAGCCCAATCTTTTGAGTTGTCTTCTATTGCTTTATCAATCGCTTCTGAATTGGATTCAACAGCATTCAAAATATTTTCGGCAAAAGCATTAATTTTAATAAGTTCAGCTTCCTTTGCTGTTTCAACGATTTCAGTTATTGAAGCATCATTATCAAAAATTTTTTCAAATAATACAATAAATGCCTGTTCTCTCGCTTCACGTCTTGTCATAAAAATCTCCTCGGTAAAATGATTGTATTTATTCAATTTAAAATTATAACACAACATTTTTTAATTATCAAGTAATTATAAACATAATAGAACAAAAAGAAGAACAGGCTAAACAACCTGTTCTTCTTAAAAACATTTTAAACTTAGATAAGACCGTAGTCAAAATCTTTATATTCGGAAACCTCTGTAATTGTACCCTTTGAAGGAAGAATCAAGCCCTTAACAGAACCAACATAACTTGTTGTTTGCTTAATAGAAACGATTCTGTTGAGTACAGGGTTGAAGATAAGTTCAACAGTACAATTTTTATAAGTAACATTAGATGACTTAAGAGATGTAAGCTTAAGACCATTGGAAACCATATTACCAAACTCTTCAGCGGTAATTACCGGGAACATAGCACTTGTAAAGCTTGCAGCTTTCTTAGCATCAGGTGCTGTAACAGCAGGATCTGCTTCTTCACGTAATGTGATTGTGATTTTTTGAGTACCGTCTTCAAGTTTAACACTTGTTGCAGATTCAATAGCATCTGCAGCATCTGCAGTCGCAAGCATACCAGCATAGAATTCGTTATTTATAAGGAGTTCGGATGTAGCTGTATTAGATGGAACAACAATGGGGTTTGCTTCAGCATTTTCTTTTGAAATGAAGTAATCAGAGTTAGCAGACTGAAGGCTATGGAAAAGAATAGAGTCTGTAAAGCTCTTATCAAGTGTTCTGTATGTAACCTTTGTAAAAGCGGGTTTACCTACAGTCTTTGCATAGTTAACAACAGCATTATATTTTTTGAGAACATCTTGCTTATTTTCAATAGATTCCTGAGATTCAGTTGTGGGTTCTGAGGGTTCTGTTGTTTCTTCATCGGAGCCACCACCGAGACCACCAAGCATACCACCAACGCTATCTATAATGCCACCGAAATCAATACCACCAAGAAGACCTGTGATAGTACCTAAAATATCGCCGCCACCTGAACCGCCATCACCAGAAGGTGTTGTGGGATTTGTGTTACCGGAACCGGAGTCACCTGAAGGTGTCTGTGAATCCTGATTAGAAGGAGTTTCATCTGCAGGAGCATCTGTAGAAGGTTCTTCTACCGGAGGTGTTTCTGTTGGAGTATCTGTTGGTGCTTCAGGAGCAGGTACTGAAGGATCAGTAGTATCAGGACCGGCAATATTATTGTCACCAACAATTGTATCAATAGCCTGCTGAACATATGGGTTGCTTACTTTCAATTTTCTCTTTGTCTGCATATAATAGGTTGCAGCAACAACCTTAACAGCAGCACTGGAAAGAATGCCCACAACCATTACGGTAACAAGCATTAAAGCAACGATTTTTTTAAGGCTGCCAACCTTATCCAAAGTTTTCATCCGAGTATCCCCCTTGATACTATATAATTCCTAATCATTTTACACAATAATCCTAAAAAAGTCAACAGAAAATAGTAAGTAATATTAATTTAAATTTATAAAATGTAAAATTTGTGCAAAACATTTAACATTGCCTCCATATTTTAGGCAAAATGATAGTTGAAAAATTCTTTAATATATTATAATATATATAGGAAATATTATTGCCACTTGGCGATATTAAAGGAGAATACA
>JAZSBI010000270.1:0-22452 GCA_045602345.1 Acutalibacteraceae bacterium
GGAAATTTTTACTGCAAGTGATGGTGAAGTTATTTTTAAAAAGTACTCCCCTATGGGTGAAATTTTGCAGTTTTCGGGGCAATATTCAGAGGTACTCAGCAGAACATCCGGGATGCCCGTTCTTATTACCGACCGTGACCATGTGGTTTCCGCCTCGGGAATTGCCAAAAAGGATGTACTTGAAAAGCACATCTCTCACGAAATGGAAGAATTGATGGAAAACCGTGAGAATTATATCAGACAAAAAGGACTCCCCACCTTCTACCCTATTTACAATATGGAGCTTACAGCTGCATTGGCGTTTCCTATTATTGCATCGGGTGACATTGGCGGTGCGGTTATTTTCCTTGAAAACGAAAATGGAGATTATCCCACCGACACAGAAATAAAATTGGCTCAAGTTGCAGCAGCATTTTTAGGAAAGCAGATGGAAGAGTAAATATAAATGCGGAGTGCGAAATGCGGAATTAAGCTTCGCAATACCATAAACATTTGAAAGAGGAACAAGTACACAAAAGATTTTTGTTGGATTTGTGCAAACCTACAAAACCACTTAATACTATATTTTTCACATTGTAAAACAATGCTTCTTATGTTAAAATATTATTTGTATGAGTACGTACAGATTTTAACATAAGGGGTGTTTTTTTGGCATCAAGAAAAGAGCGGACAGAAGCTCTCGCAAAAGATATGAACATATATGTCAGCGATGCTCACATTTTCACCTCTGACGCTATTGTTTTAGCGGATTTCTGTGCACCACGACATAAGGATAAATGCTGCGATTTAGGAACAGGAAACGGCATTATTCCTATGCTGTGGCTAAGGGACTTTCAACCTAAAGAAATTGCGGGAGTTGAGCTTTCAGAAAGCGCTGTAGCCCTTTTTAATAAAACGTTGGAAGAAAATAATCTGACAGACAAGGTAAACATTGTTCATTGTGATTTAAGAAAGCTAAAGGGTGTTCTACCAAATGAATATTATGATTTAGTAAGCATTAACCCGCCCTACAAAAAGCTTGGTACAGGCATTGTCAACGAGGGTGAGGATTATAAAAATGCCCGTCACGAATTCAACTGCACCCTTGAAGATGCTTCAAAGGCAGCTGCTCTCCTGCTGAAATTCGGTGGCAGGTTCTGTATCTGCCAACGCCCCGAAAGGCTACCCGATATTTTCGCCGCTATGAGGAAATTTAAAATTGAACCCAAAGCAATGCGGGAGGTTATTCAAAGAAACGGCAAAGAGCCAAGCCTTGTTATGGTTGAAGGTAAAAAAGGCTCTGCACCCGGTTTCAGAATACAGCCCCCTCTTATTCTTGAAAAAGAAAATGGTGAATACACCGAGGAAGCTGCAAATTTATTTTATGCATATAAATTCAAATAATTGAATTAATATAAACCCTTTAAAACGGAGGAATTAAAATGGCAAAAGCAAAAACAAACAAGCCCCAACAAACCGGTTATATCGGCAGCAAAGAAAAATGGGCATTCGCTATTGGCGGTTGTGGTCAGGGTATGATTTACGCAATGATGTCCAGCTACATAAGTGACTACTACGTAAACGTACTGCACTTACCCCTTATGTTTGTTCTTCTTTTAATGCTTTTTGCTCGTGTGTGGGACGCTATCAACGATCCGCTTATGGGTATGATTGCAGATAAAAGAACAACAAAACACGGTAAATTAAAGCCCTACATTCTTTATGCGGCTGCTCCTATCGCAATTTTTACAATACTTATGTATTTAAGCCCGAACCTTGATAAAACTGCTTTGATGATTTATTCCGCAATTGTTTATATTGGTTGGGGTATGCTTTACACAATGGCCGATGTTCCCTTCTGGAGTTTGCCTAACATTATGACACCTAAGGCAGATGAAAGAGGTAATGTTTTATCTTTTGGTAAAACTATCAACGGTATCGGCTCTGCTGTACCTGAGGTGCTTTTCCTCATTTGTGGCTTTGTAATTCCTGTACTTTTTGCAGGTAATGATGCTCTTACTCAGGAAAAAAGAAAATACCTGCTTATGGCTATTGTTACTGTTGGTTTAGGTGTTATTCTTTATGTCAGAACTTACTTTAAAGTTAAAGAAAGAGTTGTTATTCCGCCTAAAACACGTAAACCCGGTGAGCCCACCACCCTTTCAAGACTTTTTAAATGCAAACCCCTTATGCTTGTTGTTGCTATGGGCGTACTCTCAAGCGGCAGATATATGGTACAGGCTGCTGCTATTCACGTTGCAAGATATGGCTTCTACATAGGTCCCGACCTTGCTACACTTACTGCAGATGAAAGAATTGCAGCAATTTCACAAAGTGTTTCTACAGTTAAAACAATCTTCCAGATTTGTGCTATTGTTGGTATGTTTGGTGCTATGCTCTTTATGCCTACACTTATGAAAAAATTCCAGTATCATAAAATTGTTATTACAACTTGTATTTTAGGCTTTGTTTCAAGTATTTTTACAACCCTCATCGGTTGGTTTGCTCCCAGTGAATATTCACTTTATGTTTGCATTCCCTTCATTATAATTTCTTGCATCCCCTTAGGCGTTATCAACAATGTTTCTATTGCAATGATTGGTGACTGTCTTGACTATATGGAGCTTAAAACAGGCTTCCGAGATAATGCTCTCGGCTCCGCTTGTCAGGGCTTTGTAAACAAACTTGGTAATGCATTTGCTACTTGTGGTATTGTTTTAATGTATATGTTTATTGACATTGACCCTGCGCAGATGCTTTCATCAACAGCTGTTATTGCAGCAACAGAGCTTACAAAGACACAAAACTTTGCTATGTTCTCACTCGTTTCCATTGTTCCCGGTGTAAGTATGCTCCTTTGTGCAATTCCTATGTTCTTCTACAAAATTGACGGCATGAAGCCTCAGATTGAAAAAGAACTTGCTGAACGCAGAAAACTCAGCGGTGTTACTATTGATAATTAACAATTATTAAAGAAGGTCTTTTTATGAAATACGATGTTGTTATTGTTGGTGCAGGTCCTGCAGGTATATTTACTGCCCTGGAAATGCGCCGTAAAGGTTGCGACAAATCAATACTTATTGTTGAAAAAGGACAACCCGTTGAAAAACGTAGCTGTCCAAAATCAAAAACTAAACAATGTGTAAACTGTAAGCCCTACTGCCATATTACAACAGGCTTTTCGGGAGCAGGTGCCTTCTCCGACGGTAAGCTTTCATTAAGCTATGAGGTTGGCGGCGATTTGCCCTCACTTATCGGCGAAGACTTTGCACAGGAGCTTATTGACTACACTGACAAGATTTATCTCGAATTCGGTGCAGATGAGCATATAGAGGGTATCAGCAACGATGCTGAGGTTAAGGAAATCAGAAAGAATGCCATTCAGGCAGGTCTTAAGCTTGTTGACTGCCCTATCCGCCACCTTGGTACAGAAAAGGCTCAGACACTTTACCTTGAAATTGAAAATCACCTTCGCAAAGAAAATGTTGATATGATGTTCGGCTACGAATGTAACGATATTCTTATTGAAGATGGTGTTTGCAAAGGCGTATTCATCAGCAAAGGTAACGAGCATTTGCAAATTGATGCGGACAAAATTGTTGTTGCAACAGGCAGAAGAGGTGCTGACTGGCTCGAGAAGCTTTGCAATGAGCATGGTATTGAGCATCAGGCAGGTACTGTTGATATCGGTGTTCGTGTTGAGGTAAGAAACGAGGTTATGGAAAAGGTTAACCGAGTGCTTTATGAATCAAAGCTTATCGGCTACCCCAAGCCCTTTAAAAACAAGGTTCGTACCTTCTGCCAGAATCCCGGTGGATTTGTAAGCCAGGAAAACTACGACAACGACCTTGCTGTAGTTAACGGTCACTCTTACAAAGAGAAAAAGTCCAACAACACAAACGTTGCAATTCTTTGCTCACATAACTTTAACCATCCTTTTAATCAGCCTATTGAATATGCTCAAAAGGTTGGTGAGCTTACAAATATGCTTGGTGCAGGTCACATTCTTGTTCAGCGTTATGGCGATATTCTTGACGGTAAAAGAACCTGGCCAAAAGAGTTGGCTCAGTCAAACCTTCGTCCCTCTCTCCCCGATGCGGTTGCAGGTGACATTACCGCTGCAATGCCTTACAGAGCAATGACAAACATTATCAACTTCATTCAGGCTGTTGACCACGTTGTTCCCGGTTTTGCTTCAACGGAAACCCTCCTTTACTCACCCGAGCTTAAGTTCTACAGCAACAAAATCAAAATGGATACAGAGCTTAACACAAGTGTTAAAGGTCTTCACTGCCTTGGTGACTCATCCGGTTGGACAAGGGGTCTTATGATGGCATCTGTTATGGGTGTTCTTATGGGACGACAGATAGCTGTTAGCAAATAGCTGCCAGTCGCCAGTTATCAGTTCTCAGTAAGGGACAGGTGCTGTACCACATAACAAAATTAAATAGATATAAAAAGCTTATCGGACAGTTACTTATCAAAGGATTTGAACTGTCCGATTTTTTTAACAATCAATACTTGCCTTTAATTTCTTATCATTTGAATATGTATAATTCGTATTAATTTTACAATGCTTTTAAATTTCTTATTAGTAATTTGTAATTCGTAATTTTTGTCATATTTCTGTAAAAAATATAATAAGATTAAATGAGCATTGTGAGGTGTATGTATGGTATTATCCTTAAGAATGAAAAGCTTAATAAAAAATCTGGCGATTCCCCTTCTTGTTGGTGCATTAGCAGGATTTTTAACCAATAGTGACGTTAAAGAATTTATGGCAACAGCCAAACAACCCTTTTTTACACCTCCCGGGTGGGTATTTCCTGTAGCGTGGACTATACTTTATGCTTTAATGGGCTTTGCAGCATATATAATTGACAACACCTCAACTCCACGAAAAAGCAGAGCTTTAACTGTATATTACATCCAGCTTTTCTTTAATTTTGTGTGGAGCTTTATATTCTTTTCTTCCGGTAATTATTTATTTGCTTTTGTGTGGATTATTGCCCTTTGGCTTCTTATAATCGCAACAATTCTTGAGTTTAAAATAATTAAAGCACGCGCTGCGTATTTTCTTATTCCGTATCTTATATGGGTAACCTTTGCTGCAGTTTTGAATTTCAGCGTGTATTTATTGAACGGGTAAAAAAGAATTTTACAATTGCTCTCAATAACAAAGTAAAGACGGAACGTGGCAACCCACCACCATTCCGGCCAAACATAAAACAATGGCGAGTATATTTACGCGAAATACACTCACCTGAAAAATATATCTTATTCAAGAACGGTCCCCCTCCCTATTTGCTAAAGCAAACAGGGATGATAAATCCCGCAACTTCTTACACACTGGCATCTGGCAACTGGAAACTGGCATCTAAAAAAGGATGGTCAAAAAGACCATCCTTTTTTTAATTCATTGTAAATAACTGATTGTCGGTATCGTAATCAGATGCCCATATATTCATTTTGTAATCCTTGAAAAGTGTAGGAATTGTTATTGATTTTTCTTCAATTTCATCAGCCAGCTGTTTGAGGGAATATGCATCGAATTTACAACGAATCATACATAAATCCTCATACTCAGTAGAAATAAATTTCCAATCAAACTTCTTGCCGCCTTTTTCAAAGCCAAAGCAAATAAAGTTATTTTCAAAATTGTGATTCAGACTATTGAAACTTTCCTCATCCGTAAAATAAATATCAACCCAGATAAATTCCTCTGCAGAAGTTATCTCGACTTTTTCAACACCTTCATTAAGATTTGAAACAGAGGCAGGAGTTTTGGGGTAATCCTTGTTGAAATCTTCTACAGTCTTAGAGTAAGTACCCACAATCGTTCTGCCTACGCCATCGTTTGACTGATGTTCAAGGTAAAGATTGAATTTGAGAACTTCTAAAACATTTTGGTAGTTAATGGTAAGTTCATCTGTAAGAGCCACAACATTTGCAAGGTCATCAATTTCATAAAGTGTATACTGTGCACTTTTTCCGTCTGAAAGAAATTTGAATTCACCGGGACAAGCAACCTGAGTACCATTGTTAATATAGAAATAAAAGACAGGGGCAATATCAATTGCAAAATCATTAGTGGCAAAATGAGCTTTAAGAAGTGCGTCCTTGTCTTCAAACTCAACAACAATCTTCACACTTCCGCTATCATAATCTGCAGATACATTTTTGATTGAATCTGCCCTTTTCTTCAAGCTTTCAAGTTTAATTGTGTCTACTTGTTCTACAATAGGTGCTATAGTTGTTTCTACTGTTGTTTTTTCCGTTGTAGATTCAATTTCCTTAACCTTTTCCTTTATTGCTGAGGAAAGACTGAATATTGCAATCAATACAACTGTTATAACTATTACAAACAATCCTAACAAGAAAGGATTTTTATGAATCTTGTAGGACAGGCTGTTTTTATTCATCTCGTCCATCTTTTACCTCCGTTGAAGCAGCACTTTCTTTTGCTTTTTCTGCTGCCTCGCGTTCTTCTTTTTCTTGCTTTTCAGCTTCCCTACCTGCTTTTTCTGCAGCCTTTTCAATCTCACGCTTTGCCTTACGTTCTTCGCGGATTTCTTTTCTGGTAGCCTGGGGTGCAGGTGGCATATCTGTCAGTTTCATAAAATCAATTTTTGCCATGCGGGTTTTGGGAAGTGCATCAAGAATTGTAATTGCAGTAGGTCTTGAAAAACGTTCAAGCTTACTATCGCAATATTCCTTAATAAGCTTACAAACCTCTTCGGGATTTTCCGTAGGTTGATTAAGAGAAACAAAAAGCTTGATAATGGGTTTTGAATCAATATACCCCTGAACAGCGCAAGCCTCATTGATATAATCAAGTTTGAGAACCTCTTGCTCAATATCATTGGGGTAAACATTGTAACCGGAAATAATAATCATTCTTTTCTTTCTGCCGGTGAAAAATACAAATCCATCCTCATCCATATAGCCAAGGTCACCGGTCATTATCCAACGATTACCTTTTTTATCGGTATATACACCGTTTTCCTCACTGCCCAGGTACCCAGCCATAACAGTTGAGCCTGATACAACAATTTCACCAATAGTGTTGGGCGGAAGCTTTTTACCTTTATCACTCCAGATTTCAACAATCATACCATCAAGGGGCTTACCAATTGAATTTTCTTTGTAAGCACCTTTAATATTTGCAGTACAAACTGAGCTTACCTCTGTAAGACCATAACCACGATAAAGTTTACCTTTAGCGTGATATTTTTCAAGCTTTGAATTAAACGAATTGAGGAAGGTATCACTTATAATGTCGCCACCCGCCCACAAAAGACGAAGTTTAGAAAGATGAGGACCATCAAAATTATTTGCCTCATACATTTTCTTAAACATATTAGGCACACCTACAATATAAGTGATGTTGAATTTTTTAATAAGTCTGTTAGCCTTCTCTGCCGAGAAATTCATCATGGGAATACAAGTAAAACCTGCACACATACTGAAATGCATTACAACGCCTAAACCAAAAGCGTGAAACAGCGGCAATACTGCAAGTGAACATTCTGCTCCGGGTGCATGGGGTGCATCAAAAAAGCTTAATTTATAAGCTAATTCATTAAGATTCTTTGATGTAAGCTGAATAGTTTTGCTCTTACCGGTTGTTCCGCCGCCGTGAAGGTACACCGCAACATCTTCACCGTTATTTTCGAGCTTTGGAGCAGTTTTGTTTAAATGACAAATTGTATGGTACGAGGCTGTATTTGATGAAGGTATATCATTACCTTTGATTTTTGAATAAACTTTGAGAGCAGGACGAAAAAGAGTTGAAGCATAATCCGCAGGAGAACATACTATAACAAGCTTATTCCTCTTACGAAGCATACCCACATACTTTTCCATTAACACATCAAGAATAAATACCGCCTTTGAGTGAGATGCTTTAAGAATTTCCTCAAGCACGTCGGGTGGTGTTAAAGGATGAACAATATTTGCAATTACCCCAATTCGATTTGCTGCATAAAACGCCGCAAAGCTCTGAACTGTATTGGGCAAAAAGATTGTAACAACATCGCCCTTTTTGATGTTTTTACTATGAAGGAAGCCTGCAATAGCTTCAATATCTCTCATAAACTTTTTACGGCTTATAAGGTTACCAAAGCTTTCAGATACGTCATACACACCAAAATCCTTGGTGCAATCTCTGAAAAACTCAAAACAGTTTCTGTTTTCGGGTTTGATCATACCGGAATTTTCCTTTCAAAAAATAATTAACTTATCTATTTTAATATTTTACATTAGTATTGTCAAGTTTTTGCGTTTTAGCTTTTCGCATTACTCCTAAGGCAATTATTAATATAACAGGGAAAACAACTGCTGCAAAAACACCTTTTTTCAAATCTTCATTCATTATACCTGTGGCAAAGCCCACAACCGTTGGTCCGAAAGAGCAACCAAAATCCCCTGCCAGTGCGAGAAAGGCAAACATTGCCGTACCACCTTTGGGAAATTTCTCGGAAGCAAGTGAAAAAGAGCCCGGCCACATAACACCAACTGAAAAGCCGCACAATGCACAGCCTACAAGAGAAAAAAACGCATTCCCTGAAAAGGATGCCAAAGCATATGCAGAAATACACAAAACGGCACAGCCCGTCATATATTTATTCAAATCTATTTTCTCACTGATTTTTGAATATATAACACGCGAAGTTCCCATTGTTATTGCAAAAAGGCTTGGCCCGGTAAGGTCACCTATGGTTTTTGAAACACCAAGACCTGCTTCAGCGAAAGCAGATGCCCATTGGCTCATACCCTGCTCTGAAGCCCCGGCACAAACCATAATGAGAATAAAAAGTAGAAATGTTTTTGAAGAAAAAAGCTCTTTAAGAGACATTTGCTCCCCTTCCTCAACTAAAGGTGCAATGGGAACTTTTGTAAAATAGAATGTGTTTAAGAAAGGTACAATAGACCACACAAGAGCAAGGAGCCGCCAATTTTCAATTCCGAAAACTACAAAGAAAACTGTTGAAGCAATTACTACAAAAAGATGTCCCCAACAATAAAATGAATGCAGAAGGCTCATTGCAGCTTTTTTGTTTTTTATGGGACAGGCTTCTACAATAGGACTAACAAGAACTTCAATAAGGCCTCCACCTGTGGCATAAAGAAGAATTGCAACAATCAAGCCGGTATAAGGATCTGCAAATAAATCCGGTAAAAACCCCAACCCTGCAATTCCCAAAGCAGAAAAAAGCTGTGCTGCTACAATACACCGGCGGTATCCGATTTTGTCAACAACCCTGGCACAAACCACATCAATAAAAAGTTGAAAAAGGAAGTTTATTGTTACAAGTGTTGTAATTTTCTGAAGTGGTATGCCAAATTCTTCTCTGAATGTAAGAAAAAGTAATGGTGCAAAATTATTAACAATTGCCTGAATAATATAACCGAAATAACATGCAAAAACAGTGTGATTATAATTATTTTTTACCGACATTTTTTATTTCCTCCGACTGTAAAAGCATCACCTAAAAACCAAAGTTAGCATATCATATTATTAAAGTTTTTGCAATAAACTACACAGCAGTAACGATGTTGTTTTTATATCATAATTCAGCATTTTTTTGTTAAACTGCACTAAAAAGTGAATTAAAATTCACCATTTTTCCTATTTTATAATGTGTTTTTTAGTTGAAATTGTAGAAAAAAGAATACTATTTGCAATAAAAATCAAAGTTTAAAAGGCTCATTTTTATTTAATGTTACAATATTAAAAAAACTGTAAAAATTTTGTTGCAATTTAAATTGTGGTGGTATAAAATAACTCACATAAAAATAGTATAATTATTCAATTCTAACGAATTATTAAGGAGTTGTCCCAAATGAGTTACATCCAGAATGTTATTGCTGATGTTGCGAAAAAACACGCTAACGAGCCTGAATTTGTTCAGACTGTTACTGAAGTTCTTGCATCTCTCGCTCCCGTTATCGAGCAACATCCCGAATACGAAAAATACTCTCTTCTTGAAAGAATTGTGGAACCCGAAAGACAAATTACTTTCAGAGTAACCTGGACAGATGATGCCGGTAAGGTTCACGTAAATACAGGATACAGAGTACAGTTTAATGGTGCTATCGGACCTTATAAGGGTGGCCTTCGTTTCCATCCATCTGTATACTCGGGTATTATGAAATTCCTCGCTTTCGAACAGACATTCAAAAACAGCCTTACAGGTCTCCCCATCGGTGGTGGTAAAGGTGGTTCCGACTTTGACCCCCGTGGTAAGAGTGATATGGAAATTCTCCGTTTCTGTCAGGCTTTCATGACAGAGCTTTACAGACATATCGGCCCCGACGTTGACGTTCCCGCAGGTGATATCGGTGTTGGCGGAAGAGAAATCGGTTACCTTTACGGTCAGTACAGAAGAATCAAGGGTGCTTTCAAAAACGGCGTTCTTACAGGTAAAGGTCTTTCATACGGTGGTTCTCTTGTCCGTCCCGAAGCACCAGGTTTCGGTGCAACTTATTATGCAGTTGAAGTTTTCAAACATTTTGGCGAAGATATCAAAGGCAAAACTTTTGCTCTTTCCGGTTTCGGTAACGTTGCCTGGGGTGCTGCAAAGAAAATCACAGAGCTTGGCGGTAAGGTACTTACAATTTCAGGTCCTGATGGTTATGTTTATGATAAAGATGGTATCAGCACAGATGAAAAAATCGAATACATGCTTGAAATGCGCGCTTCAGGTCGTGACAAGGTTCAGGATTATGCAGACAAATTCGGTGCTGAATTCTTCCCCGGTCAGAAACCTTGGGGTGTAAAAGTTGATGTAGCAATGCCTTGCGCAACACAGAACGAAATCAATATGGACGAAGCTAAAAAGCTTGTTGCAAACGGTGTTGAATACTATATTGAAGTTGCTAATATGCCCACAACAAACGATGCACTTGAATACCTTAAAGAAAATGTTAAGGTTGTTGCGCCTTCAAAGGCTGTTAACGCCGGCGGTGTTGCAGTTTCTGCTCTTGAAATGGGTCAGAACTCTATGAGATACAGCTGGACTGCAGAAGAAGTTGATGCAAGACTTCAGCAGATTATGAAACAAATTCACGACAACTCTGCTGCAGCTGCAGAAACCTACGGCCTTGGCTATGACCTTGTTGCAGGTGCTAATATTGCAGGTTTCATTAAAGTTGCAGATGCAATGATGGCACAGGGCATTATCTAAGATATCAAACAAATTATAAAAAGGATGATAACTAAACGACAGTTATCATCTTTTTTGTTTGTTAAAATATGCTAACGCTATTAATAAAAGGTTGTGCATTGGCACAATTTTCGCCTAAATCCCGGTAAAACATTTACTTTTAATTTGCGATATGATAAAATAGTTTCGTAAAAGTTGCGTAAACTTTCCGTACCGTTCTCACCAAAGGGAGGCTTTTCTATGTTCAAATTTGTCAAAACAAAGGTCGGTTTTACTTTAGTTGAATTGCTTGTGGTAGTTTTAATTATCGGAATTGTAGTTGCGATAGGTATTCCGGTTTATTCCGGAATTGCAAAAAGCAACAGAATCAGACTTTGTGCTGTTCAAAGAAGAGAAGTTTTGGCAGAGGTAAGAGCCTGGTGTAATAATGCGGATTTCAATGAGGATTACACCTTCACAATCACATCCGACGGTGCAAAAGGAACGGTTGTGGCAGAACCCAAAGAAAATGTTGCATTAATAACAGATGAAATTTTGGATGGCGACGTCCCCTTCTGTCCATCATGCGGAACAATAACTGTTGTTTTAACAAGAAGACCTGCAAGTGTTGTTCTTATAGAGGTATCTTGTAACGGTGGCGACGACGGAGAAGCTCACGAATAAAAGAAAATCAAAAAGCGGTACGATGCTTTAACATCGTACCGCTTTTTTCTGTAAGTAAATGTACAAATATGAAATTATGTAAAGAGAGGTACTGCGAGTGTGAGCAAACGCGCAAATACGCAAAATTAATCACAAATTTCTACTGTACCATCTTCGTACACTTTGATTTTGTCACCTGTCTTAACTGTGTTAAGGAATTCTTCGCCTAAGCTGTCAACTGTGGGCATGGGAGTATCTGTCCAAACAGAGCCAAGGATTGCACCTGCTGCTGCAAGTGAGTCAATATGCTCAGAGAAAAGCATACAAGCGGGGCTTCTTTCCATAACCTTGGCACAGTAAAGAACCATACCACCTGTTGTAGAGCCAATTGTCTGTGGAAGGCAAAGAGCTGTACCAACCATAGGCTTTTCAAAGATATCTTTATTGTTCTGGTCACCACATTTTGCTTCCTTACCGCCAAACTGAAGAGCATTCTGGAAGGATGCAAGTGTGTTAAAACCACCGTGTGAAACAAGAGCTACTGCCTCTGCTGTGCCCGGTACTACGGGACGACCTTTAAAAGTTTTCATCTTATTTTGCCCCCTTTGTGATTATGTCAAGAATCTCTTCACTTGTGTAGTAACGAGATGTTGTGTAAGTACGAAGTTTGTTTGAGTTAGTAATAACTCTACCCATTTTAGCAACGGGGTTGTTCATATACATAAGAGGACAAATGTAGCTGAGAGTTACGCCTGTTGCAGCAAGCTTTGCAGCATATTCTGTTTTGTTGAATTCATCGCAAACAGCAGGAGCTGCTGTAAATACTGTAGGAATTGTAACTTTCTTTTTGCCACTCTTTTTAAGACCTTCGCAAACGTTATCTGTCCACTCTTTAAGTTGCTGAAGTGAAAGGTGAGGACAACCAATAAAGCAAAGCTGAGGAGCCTTTGAGGGATCTTTCCACATAACGGGATAAGAATTTTTAACTCTTTCAAGCTCTGCATCATCAATAACATAAACCTGTGCATTTTCAGCAATAAGGCTCTCGCCCATTTCAACTGCTTCGGGAGTAAGACCTGCAATGTGATAAAGACCAACTGCACCATTCGAAGCTGTAGCTGCACCAAAGTCTTTAAGGTATGCTTTTGCTGCATCATCAAGCTCTGTACCGATCCAATCTGTAAGACCTTTTACATAAGGAACATCTTCCATAACCTTCATACCGATTGCAGAACCAAGAACCTGTGCTTCGGGTTTCTTTTTACATTTTACTTCAACAACCCATGTAGCTTTTCTGCCTTCATCAGTAACAAGGCCGAAATAGGGAACAAAGCCTACTATTGAACCGAAAAGTTCAATAATGCCGGAGTTACGGTTACAACGAGCACCAAGAACAGAGTTAGCATAAACAACTGCACTGGATTCTGCCCAAGAGAGAACATCGCCTTTCTTAGGAAGGTTACCAACTTGATCCATATAGCAAGTACAGGTGTATGCATCATCACTAACAAGGCCTAATTTTCTGAGCTGTTCATCGTAGCTATCCTGCTTTGTGTACATAAATTTGTTAAAAACAAGATTTTTCACAAAATTTGAAGGAACCTTGGGATCAACAGGTTTTGGGTCAACAGAGAACTGCTGTTTTGATTTGATACCTGCATTAATAAGTTGGTCCATAAGGTCGTAAACGGGAGTCATAACCTTAAGACCGAAGCTTGTAACAAGGTGACCTTTTTCACTTGTTACGGGCACCATTTTAGTTGCACCGAAAGCTTCACCATACATAACAAGGGTCTTCATAACCTTTGCCATTGTTTCCCCCTGCTCACCATTAAGTATGGCAGCCTGTTCGGGAGTTAATTCCATTTTGTAGTCCATTAGAATCATCCTTTCTAAAGTTACTAATTTACACGATAAATATTGTATCACAAAACCTATAAAAAGCAAATACTTTTTTGTTAAAATAATAACTATTTCCCATAATTACGACAAAAAAAGACCCTCGGACAAACCGAAAGTCTTTTCAATGTAATTAAAGTGCATTAAATAATTACAAAATCCTTTGCAGAAATGAGTATTCCGTTAACCTCAACAACGGATGGATTATAATTGACATAAACCACCTTATTGTAATCGTAAGTTATTTTATAAACACCTGAAACCACACGCTCGTGAGAGGTTATTTTCATATCCATTAAAGGTAACATTCTTTTAGCAAAGGCGTAATACTGTGAGATTTGTGTTGAGTACACCCCGTAATCAAGCACCTGACAATTACTGTGAGTAAAAATGAAACTGGGAGAAGCTCCGTATTCAACTGCCTTAAGAACGGCATCCATACCATCTACATTAAGGTTAATGGGCTGGGAGCCATAGCATACGCTTCCGTGAAGTACCATTTGGAGCAATGGTACATTTTTTACACCATCATACTCTTCCATAGCGGCTTTTTCAGGCATTTCAAAAACTGCATCCGCCTGTTTCATAAGATAAACCGCAGGCTTTGAAAGCATAAGCTTACCGCCCACACTCAAAGAATCTGTTTTATCTTTAATATTAACAAGGGCTGTTTGCCTGTTAACCTTACCGGAAATGTCGGTATACAGGAGATAGGAAAGGTCATTGACACAGAATTCCCCTGCTTCCATACCTGAAGCCAAGTTATAAACGGATGAAATATTAGAGTATACAGTCTCATAAGAAGCCACAGAAGATTTTATTCCGGGTTTTGAGAGATATGTTCTAAGATCATCATACAAATTAAAACTGTTTTTACCGTTTTCACGTGGGGTTATAGCCAGATTTAAATCATACCAGACAGTACTGTTTTTATCCTGTGCCACATTGCAAAGGTTGTTATAACCTTCACTTCCGCCCAAAACATCACTCAATTTATAACCCTTATCAGAGCCTGTGTTCAAACCCTTGCTCCCTGCACCCGTCATACGTAATGCCATACATCTTACACCACGTGATTTAAGGAGTGCCAACATTTCCGATGCATTCTCAAAATCGGTATAGACAGTATTCTTTTTACCATTTTCGCTACCTATTGCAGTAATAAAAAACGGATAATCTACAAAAGTATCGCTCATTTTAGAGGGTAAATACGCTTTATTAATAAGCACATCTCTAACAAGTGCAGATACTGTATTGTAATTATTGAAGGAATCCTCTGTAAAATAGTAAATCTGTGAAAGCTTACCTTCATAGGAAACACCTTTTTTTAGTTTCCCGTCTACCTTACCGTATGGGGTTACGGTAAATGTATTGTAAAGTACTCCACCACAACCTTCATTATGCTTAACAAATATTTCAGAAAGAGCGTCGCCTTCATCAATAACCGTGGTAATCATAGCTTTGTTTTTGGTCATTGAAAAGCAAGGTAAGGTTGCACCTTGAGCATATTCAGCAAAAGCTATATCGCTACCATAAACGGGCAGATTACGGCTATAAGCTTTTTCAGCCGAAGCAGTTAAATCCACCTGAGCCCCGCTACCATCGGGAATTGTATAAAAGCATTGATTCTGTGGCTCATTTTCTGAAAATAATCCGGGGAGAATACTGATTTTTTCTATACAAAAGCCATCATTAAGGACAACTTCCGCTGTATCAATTTCTGCCTTAAAGCCGCCATTTTCGTTATAAAATTTTACAGGTATGGTCTCAGATACGTCCCCTTTTGATTTTCCGGTAAATTCAAAAGTGATGGTTACGTCATTTTTCTTCTCGGTGCTGACTTTGAACATTCCGAAATCTGCACTGTTGTCGCTACTGTTTTTAATATAAATATTTCCGTCACTATCTCTTAAGGTAACAGAAAGCACACAAGCCAACTTATTTTCTGCAGCAGAGGCTGAATGGGAATTGAAAACGGTTTTTCCGTTTTCGTCTGCAATAGCTACAGCAGATGTTTTCTCGTTAACGTACAAGGTGTTATTACCCACAATGACATAGGGTGTATAACTGTCACCAAAGGACTGCCCTTTTTGCTTTTCTTTAGTAAGGTTATGTTGCACAATCTCCTTTTCAGGTAACAAAAAAAGAAGAGAACTGCACAATACGGCTATTATCGCAACTATGCAAACCGGAATAATTATTTTCTTTTTTGAGTTGATTTTTGTCATATAACATACCATTCCAAAAAATATTTCATTATATGATAACACAAAATCACACTTTGTGCAATGGTAAGAGTACAAACACAGAGGTTTTTTTGTTAAATAAATCTTAAATAATATGTAAATTAAATAATATATACAAATAAATGTCAAAAATACACTTGTAAAATTTTTAGTTTTGGTGTAGAATAGGTGCAATATTGTGTGACATTATATGTTGCACCATAAAAGAAAGCAAAGGATGAAAACTAATGGCAAACAAAGAAATTAAAACCAATGCCGAAATTTATCGTGAGCAGCGCAAAGAGCGTCTTGCAAAAGCACAGAAAAAGAAAAACGGCAAAGGCGACAAGATTATAAGAGTTCTTGTTAAAACACTGTGTATTTTACTTGTTGCAGGTTTTGTACTCTACGGTGCAGCAAACATTCTCACAAAAGTTTTCTGCCTCCCCCAGAAAGTTCTCACTGTTGCTACTTACAACGGCGAGAAAATTAACACTGCAGAATACAACTACTACTATATGGGACTTTACAACCAGATTGCCACATATACCCAGCAGGTTGAATCTCAGTATGGTGCCGGTTATGGTGCTTACGCTACCGGCTTCAGTCTTTCAAAAGACCCTGCAGACCAGGAATATATTGGTAGTGATGCTCCCGAAGGTGTTAAAACCTGGGCAGATTATTTCAGAGTTATGACTCCCGTAAAAGCATTTATGCAAAAACAATTCTACAAAGATGCTACCAGTGCAGAAACTGTAAAAGCAGGTTTTGTACTTACAGAGGCACAAAAAACTGAAATGCAGACAAGCATTGACCAGGCTATTACTGAAATTGCTAAGAAAGCTCAGGACGAAGATTACGCTCTTGACAACTACATTTCACTTGCTTATGGTGAAGGTCTCACAGAAAAATCATACAGAGAACTTCTTGAAAGAGACATTACTGTTGAGTACTACCTTGAATGGTATGAAACTCACACTGCTGATAGCGTAGAAAAAGCTGAAATTGAAAAGTATTACAAAGAACACAAAGCTGATTTTGATTATGCTGATGTAAGACTCTTTGAAGTATCTTATGCAGAGCCCGCAGCGGACAGCAAGGACCCTGATTACACTAAGAAACAGGCTAAAGAGCGTGCAGAAGAATTCGCAAGTAAAGTAACAGATGGTAAATCCTTTGTTGAACTTGCTGAAAAATATGCTCTCCCCTCACAGAAAGAAACATATTCAAAACCCAGTGCAACTCTTGCTGAAAACGTTCTTAAGTCACAGCTCGAAGGCCAGGCTGAAAAAGTTGCTAAATGGATTTTTGACAGCGACCGTAAAACCGGTGACGTTAAAGTTATCCACGAAGAAGAATCAGAATGCTTCTTCATTGCATTCATTGTTTCCCCTGCTACTCGTGACACACAAACTGCAGGTGCTGACGTAAGACATCTTCTTGTTCAGGCTGAAACAACAAAAGAAGATTCCGAAGGCAAAACAGTAGAACTTTCCGAGAAAGAAATAGAAAACAACTTTGCTGAAGCTAAAAAAGAGGCTGAAAAGCTTCTTAAACAGTGGAAAAAGGGCAAAGCAACTGAAGCTTCCTTTGAAGCTCTTGTTAAAGAGCATACTGACGACACCGGTTCAAAAGAAACAGGTGGACTTTATGAAGACGTTAACTCTACAAGTAATTTCGTTCCCGAATTCCGTGATTGGGCTCTTGAAGACCACAAAAAGGGAGACACAGAAATTGTCAAAACCGACTATGGCTATCACATTATGTACTTTGTTGGTGCAGACAAAACTCAGAAATGGGAAACTGATGTACGCACAGCGATCACAGCTGAAAAATTTGACAGTTATTCCGGTGACTTGTTAGACAAAATTTCTGCTGAAGTTAAGACAACTGACTTCCTCATTAATTTCTTTGTAAAAACAAATGAAAAAGCTATTGCAAGAAATGTTGCTTACTACGCTGCTTCTTCATCATCTTCTTCAACGATTAACTTTTAATCAATAGTTAACCCCCACTCGTTGAGTGGGGGTTTTATATATTCATTTAGATATATTGTAAAAAAATGCAAAAGCATTTTTATAAAAGAGTTTATCGAGCAAATCCGCTTCGTAGCCTTTGTTTTTCAAAGCGTCATAAACAGCCGGAACTTTCTCGATGCCGCACAATGCATGGTGTATTTTGCAACCATCATAATCACTTCCAAAAGCCAATACATTTTCACATCCTAAGGACATAAAATAATCTATTTGACGACACAAAGCATCAATACCTTCCGCATTTTCATCTTCAATAAAATCATGACAGAAATTAAGACCTATAATACCATTTCGTTCTTTAATACAAAGTATCTGCTCTTTTGTCAGATTCCTTTTTTGCCCGTAAACATTGTTTACAATATCGGCGTTGGAATGACTTGCAATAAAAGGCTTTTCAGACATTTCCAAGAATTCAGAAAAACTTTGTCTGTTCAGATGAGAAACATCCAGAACAATACCAAGCTCTTCTGCTGTTTTTACAAATTCTTTCCCAAAACCAGTAAAGCCACCTTCAGAAAAAGCACCTGATGCTATCTCATTCTTTCCGTTCCATGTAAGGGTTATAATACGGACTCCCCTGTTATAAAGGTGATACAACCCTTCAATTGTTCCGCCGCAAGCTGAACCGCCCTCAGCCGCAAGAATCGCTTTAACAGGAGTATTTTTATTATGACTATAAAGTGATATTAAATCACTGTTATTATAAATTTCCTTGTAAAGGTAATCAACAGCTTTATTAAAATATGATTGTGCTTTGTTGCCACGTAGTTCATCAGGTATCCACACAGCAAAAACCTGTGTATAGTCCCCTATGAGCTTACCCCTTTGTAAATCTATATGCAAATTGTTTTGTAATAAAGGCAGCGAATTTTTACTACATTCCCCTATGGTGTCGCAATGCAAATCAAAAAATCTCATAAAATACCTCAGAAAGCATCCGTTATATGATTAATATCTTCCTGCTTATTCCCATCAATCAAAACCTCTATAATATCATACCTTGTTTTGTTGGCATTTGGAGCATAGTTATTAATATATACTGAAGCACAGCTTTTTATATTCTCTTGCTTATGTATATCAACTGCAGAGGCCGGTGGCAGCATTCCGCCCACCTGCCGGGTTTTCACCTCAATAAAGCACAACACACCATCCTTCATGGCGATTAAATCAATTTCTCCGGTATGGGTTTTGAAGTTGGCTGCTTTTATCTGATATTTATTACGCCTTAAAAATTGGGCTGCTAAATGTTCTCCATAAGCACCTAATAAATTACTGTTCATTATTTTTCACCCAGAATATTTTTCAGGAAAGTTCTTCTGTGTATTTCGGAAACTCCATATTTTTCTATCATTTCATAATGAAGCTTTGTTCCGTAGCCTTTATGCTTTGAAAACTGATATTCCGGGTATTTTTTGTCCATTTCAAGCATAAATCTGTCACGGCTGACTTTTGCAATAACAGAAGCTGCTGCAACCGACATACATTTACTGTCGCCCTTTACAATAGTAACCTCTTTAACACCTGTATTAGGGTATCTGTTACCATCAATAAAAGCAAGGTCCGGTTTTATGCTTAACCCTTCTACCGCACGTTTCATTGCAAGGAATGTAGCATTAAGAATATTAATTTCATCAATTTCCTTTTCAGTAGCCATACCAACAGACCAGGAAATTGCATCCCTGATTATATCATCATATACAATATCACGTTTTTTCTCGGAAAGCTTCTTTGAATCGTTAAGAATTTCGTGGGTGTAATTTTCGGGTAAAATTACAGCACCTGCAAAAACAGGTCCTGCAAGAGGTCCACGACCTGCCTCATCCACTCCGCACACAACTGTAAAGCCCTCGTTATGTGCTTGTATTTCATAAGAATAATCTAACATATCTATACTCCTAAAAGTAAAAAATAAAGGTTAGAACTTAGTTGTTCTAACCTTTATTTTATAATATTTATATCTGATTTTCAAGTATAACTATAACTGTTGATTTAAGATTCAGAAGGCATTTCAAGAGTGAGTCGACCGAGTTTTCCTCCGCGGTACTCATCAAGCAACATTATTGATGCCCTTTCGGTATCAATCTCGCCACCCGATATAAGCATACCTCTTTTTCTGCCTATCATTTCCAGAATCTCGTAATCTTCCTTATCTTCAAAGCCGGTTATTTTAAAACGTTCGCTTATTCTGTCACAATAGCCGTTTTTAAGCACGTTAATAAGGCGCATGGCAAGAACCTCGCTATCAACAACCTCGTCTTTAACGGAGCCTATAAAGGCCAATTTATCACCAACAGCCTTATCATCAAACTTAGGCCACAAAACACCGGGTGTGTCAAGAAGCTCAACACCGTTACCAACAGCAAACCAACTGTTTGAACGGGTAACACCGGGCTTGTCGGCAACCTTGGCACGATTACGCCCTGCCATTTTGTTTATGAAGGAGGATTTACCTGTGTTGGGAATTCCTACAACCATAACTCTCAAAGGCTTACCAACCATACCTTTTTCGGTGTTTCTTTGAATTTTATCTTTTAAAACCTCACGAACAAGGGGTAAATAGGCATTAAGTCCCTTACCGCTACGACAATCAACAGGAATAGCAAACATTCCGTTGTCTTTGTAGTATTCTACCCACTTCGCAGTTGCCTTTTCATCTGCAACATCGCATTTATTGAGAAGAACAATGCGGGGCTTGTTCCCTATCATTTCTTTAAGCTCCGGGTTTGAAGAGCTCATAGGTATTCTTGCATCAACAATCTCCGTCACTAAATCCACAAACGGCAGGCTTTCTTTAATAAGCCTGCGCGTTTTAGGCATATGACCCGGAAACCATTGAACTGTTTGTTTCTGGTAATCACTCATAGTCGTAAATATCAAAATCTCCGTAAGGCAAAATTCTGATAACAGCTTTGCCTAAAACATATCTTTCGTCTAACGGACCGATAAGATTTGAACGGCTATCGGTTGAGCCGTTTCTGTTATCACCCATACAGAAAATGTGACCTTCGGGCACTGTATAGGGAAATTCAATGTCATCAAGTTTGGGTAAAATATAATCCTCTTTGGTGTAAGGCTCTTGAAGAGCTACGCCATCAACATAAACAGTACTTGTTGTAAAGTCTATATCAACTGTTTCGCCACCCTTGGCTATAACACGTTTAATAAGAGGCTCATCAAAATAATTGGGCTGGGTAATAACTACTATATCGCCACGCTCGTAGCTTGTTTTATTAACAGTTAAAAGCCAGTCATTATCCTGGAGAGTATTTGTCATAGAATAACCGCTGACACCAACAAGGCGGAAAACGAAGGTAAAAACAACAGCTATTATAATGAAAGATGCCATTATAATAGAAACCACATCATAAACAGATAGATGAAAGCTATTTTTTCCCTTCTTATCTTTCTTTACGTCCTTCTTGATTTCATCAACAGTTGCTTCTGATTTTATATCAATAATTCTTTCGTCATTGTTCATATTATTCTACCTTCCAATCACCAAGGGGGAAAAATCTGAACAAAACCTTTCCCATAATAAGTCGTTCGTCAATGCAACCAATTTGTGTAGAACGGCTATCAAGTGAATTCCCTCTGTTGTCACCAAGAACAAACACTGTGCCTTCAGGAACATCTATAGGGAAAGCAATGTCGAACTGTTGGGTTGTCAAAACCTCAGCATAATCCTCTTCCACACCATTTACTGTAACAACACCGGTGGTAAAATTAATATCAACCTTATCTCCACCAACAGCTATTATACGTTTAACAATGGGGTCGTTCATATCATCAGTTTTAGCAATAACAACAACGTCGCCTCGTTGGGGCTTATATCCTACTGTTGAAACAATAACTTTATCATTATTGTGAAGTGTAGGCTTCATCGATTGACCATCAACATTAACAACTCTGAAAGCAAATGTAAAAAGAATTGTTATAACAACAAGAGCAGCAATAACAGCTTCAAAAACCTCAAAAACATTGAGTTTGCCTTGGCGTACTTGCTTTTTGTTTTTTACGGAATTGTCCTCATTTAATGAAATATTATACTCTTCGGTTTTGCGCATATTGCTCACCTCATAATAATAATGTAAACCCTATTAAAGAAATCAAGGGCAGATTATAAATCTGCCCCGTTTTTCGACCGTTATTAGCCGATTTTTTCCTTAACCTTAGAAGCTTTACCAACTCTGTCACGAAGATAATAAAGCTTCGCTCTGCGAACTCTACCTCTTCTAACAAGTTCAACCTTAGCAACGATTGGTGAATGAACGGGGAATACACGCTCAACACCTACGCCGTAAGAAACGCGGCGAACGGTAAATGTTTCAGAAATGCCGCTGTTATTCTTAGCAATAACAGTACCTTCAAAAATCTGAATTCTTTCTTTTTCGCCTCCCTTGATTCTAACGTGAACCTTTACAGTGCTACCGATTTCAATGTTCGGCACATCAGCCTTAAGCTGAGAAGCAACAAGCTCTTTTACTGCAAGTCGGATCGTAGCCA
>JAZSBI010000271.1:0-5623 GCA_045602345.1 Acutalibacteraceae bacterium
GCAGTTTTCAATCTGACCGAAGAATTCGTCAATATCAGCTTCAACCTTTGCAATGTTTTCAGCATTTTCAGCAACACTACCTTCAAGCGAAAGAGCAAAAGCATACATTTCTTCCATCTTTGCATTTGCTTCATCAGTTAAATTACGGATAATCTCATTTGCTTTTTCGTAAACGCCGTCATCGTTAAACTTTAATAACCATTGGCGACCTCTTTCATTGTATACTGCAAAGCCGTCAACCTTCACATATTCGCCGCTTGCAATTTTTTCTTCAGCGTCGGCAACGATTTTTTCAAGCTCTGCAACTAAATCGTCAACTATATTCTGCTCGCTTTCCGTAAGTTCATCGGAGAGAAGTCCGCATTCATTAGCCGCTGAATAGATTTCCTGCTTTGCGGCGTCGGTGAGCTCGTCAGACTGAAGTAAAGCATTGATTTCTTCTGAAACAGCTTCATAAGCTGAATAGTCAGCACCCTTTACGGTTTCTTTCTTTTCGTAATCGCAAACAGTACAGGTGTAGGTGTAATAGCCGTCCTTTGAGCCGAGGACTGTATCGTGTACAGGTCTTGTGAGTACTCCCTCGCCCCATTCGTGAGGACATTCGTAGCTGCAGCCATCGCATACGCCGTCGGTGTAGCTGTCGTGAGGACAAACATAACCGCAGGTGTCGCACACACTGTCAGTGTAGCTTTCGTGAGGACATTCGTAGCCGCAGCCGTTTGCACAAATACCGTCTTTATTTGACCAATCGTGCTTCGGTATGATTAATGTAACCTCCTCGCTGAAAGCATTACTGATATCATGTTCATTCCAGTAACAGGATAAATTTACTGTTTTGAGACGTTTACAAGAAGCGAATGCATCTGTGCCAACATATGTCACACTGTCTGGTATAGTTATTTCAGTTATACCATCGCAACCTTCAAATGCACGTATATTAATGTATTTCACACCATTCATAATAGTAAGTTCGGCAAGGGCTTCGCAGTTTAGAAATGCACTGTTGTAAATTTTTTCAACACTACCCGGTATAGTTACTTTTGCAAGACTTTTGCAATTTATAAATGCTTTTTCACCAATAAATGTCAAACTGTCAGGAAGAGTTATTTCTGACAGTTTATAACAGTCCCTAAATGCACAGTCAGCAATAGTTGTAATACTATTCGACATATTTACTTTAGTGAGATTTGTACAACCGTCAAATGCATATGCACCAATAGTTGTAATACTATCAGGTAGAGTAATTTCAGTAAGACTTCTGCATTTATTAAACACACGCAAGCCAATAACAGATATGCCATCGGGGATATTTATTTCTGTAAGATTGTAGCAAGAATTAAAAGCATCGTTATGAATTTTTGTAACGCTGTCAGGAAGAACTACTTTTTTAAGTCTAAAACATTGAGTAAATGCTTCCATAGGAATTAATTCTACACCATCAGGGATAGTTATTTCCTCAAGGGATTCACAGTGACCAAATGCACACGGACCAATGCTTGTAACACTATCCGGGATATTTATTTCAACTAGACTTGAACAGAAGTCGAATGCATAATTACCAATACTTGTAACACTATTCGGGATAGTTACTTTTTCGAGGCTTCTACAATCACTAAATGTACTGGTGGGAATACTTGTTACTCCGTTTTCTATAACAGCAGTCTTAATATTGTTTTTGTATTCTTTCCACGGAGCACTTTTAAAATTATCATCAGATTCACATTCACCACCGATGGTAAGTTTGCCCTCCGAATCAAGTGACCATGTGATTGCATAATGTGTACCACTTGCTACGATGTCCGCCGCAAAGGCAAAGGGAATTGTTGCTGCAACCATTAAGATTGCGAGAATGATTGATAAGATTTTTTTCATTGTTTATTCTCCTTTCGGGAATTTAACAGTTTAATTATGTTTTATGCAAACATTGATTTAACGAGGTTGATAAACATAACAATAAGGCAAATAAGCTTTTCTGCAAAGCTGTCACCGTGTACAGGTCTGAGACAGTCTTCACAGGTGAGCTGTTCACCGCCGTTATCACACATCGTGTCGCCATCTTCGTCAACATGACCGAGCGCAGGAATTTCCTGCTGTGCTACCGTCATATCATCACAGCGTGAGCAGTGCTGACCTGCTGTGAGACCTGCTTCTGTGCAGGTAGGTGCAATAGCTTTATCTGTAACAATATCGTGACCGAGAGCTTCACCGAAATATTCACCGCAAGCATCGCAGATATATCCGTAGCAGGTCTGTTCTGTACCTTTGTGTGTTTCACATCTGAGTGTTACATACTCAATAAGCCAGCCCTCAAAATTCCCACAGATAAAATAATAAGTCTCGCCTGCTGTAAAATTGTATGATAAGCTTAATTCACCGTATCCGTCCCCCCACGACTCATATGCGACGCCTTGCCTTTTTCCGTCAACCTCTTTATAAAGCTCAATATAAGAATATGCAGGAACATCAGCACTGATAATATAAGTACCGTCAACAACGGGAACGAACTTAACATATTTAGTGAGTCCGCTGTCAGCTTTGTAGGTTTCACCTGCCTTGATTTCAGGACCGACAAATCCATTACAGCGTCTGCAGATGCCGTCACCCCTATCATAGTGTACATCATTGGTTTCACCGTAATAGTTATTACAGAAATCGCATATATAACCGATGCAGGTCTGCTCTGTGCCTACATGATTTATACATTCAGGATACATCGTAAATGTGGATTCAATATAATTTGTTGAAGGATAAACCATGATAGCGATATAGTATGTTTTTCCCTTCTCGTACTCTCGGGTATATGCTATACCTACAGAGTTTGTTCCATAGAGTCTATTAAAATTTTCATCATAAACGGAAAAAGCATACCGTGTTTTGTCCGATGAACGCAAAAGATATTTGGCTGTTTCCGGTGCAACAAATTTAATATAGGTATCGTTTGTAGTAACAGAAGTGTTGACACCTTCACCAAGCACGGCTACAGGACCTGTAAATTCACCGCAGCTTTTGCAAAATTTCCGTGCATCAACTTCCGGATGTTCACATTCCGCCGCAAAGGCAAAGGGAATTGTTGCTGCAACCATTAAGATTGCGAGAATGATTGATAAAAATTTTTTCATATAAATTACTCCTTTCACTGTGTTTATTTATTTGACTATAACTGTTTTATAAAAGGAAACAACCAGCTTAATGAAAGAGATAAGAAGACAGATATATTCGTTAACCTCTCCCTCGTGTACGGGTCTGCCGCAATCGGGACAGTATACTGCAGGCAGGATTTCATAGGGAGCATAAAGAGTGAAAAGCCCTGCATAATAATCTCCGAGACCTTCTATTCTTATATAATATGTACCCTTTTCAACGCTTTCTGCAGAGACATTTCCCAGTCCGAACCACATTACAGGCTTGCCGTTTTCCATTCTGCGACTCTGCAGAACATAGGCATTATAATCGACGCCTTCTTTAAGGGTAACACCGTTCAAGGTAACGGTAACCTCGGGTATATGCTCTTTACCGTCATAGTAAAAGGTGTTCTGAGAAAGAGTAAGCTCAGCATCCTTAAGGGAAATTTTTCCCTCGGGAACTTCTTCCTCTTCTCTGATATGAAACATCAGATGAAGTATCGATTCTTTTTGTATGTTGTAGTCTGAGAGAGTTTTACCTTCCTCAAGCTGTTTGCCGGCAAAAATCAACCTCTGCTGATCAGGAGGAATTCCCTCTTTCTCCTGAATCTTTGCCTTAATGGCATCAATAGAGTCATTGGGCTCCACTTCAAGTGTTATAGTTAAGCCCTCGCGGGTTTTGACAAATATCTGCATAGCTGAGACAGATATTGTCATTGTGAGCATCATTACTATGACTAACAGTAATGATAAGGTTTTCTTTAAGGCTTTGTTCATTTGTTTTTCTCCTTTCGAAAACTATTTATTAGTTTTTATTTCAAGTTCATTGAATACACTTTCCACAGCTTTTTTTGCTGTAGCTTCAAAGTCGATTTTTTCGATAAACTCAATCGCCTCATTGATTTTTTCATCTTCTGCCTTGTATATCCGCAGAAGCATTGTTACGAGCCTTCTTGCTTTTGCTTCAACAGTAAAATACATATCGCAGGGTACTGTCATATAGGCTCTCATTATACCCATTGCTGCTATTTCAATTTCGTAGAAATCCTTCATCTCAAAATCGGGAAAGGTTTCCCTGAATTCTTCATACATTATATTCGTTTTTCTCTTAAGCACCTCGTCACTTGTTTTCGGCATTGAATAGCCTGCAAGGTAAAGGTTTCGCATATCCTCATTCATCTCTGCCATATAAAGCTGTAAGACCTCATTAGCTACGAGGATAAGTACTTTATTATCCGTAAGCTTTTTGGCAACAGAATCCGATGCAGAGGTAACTCCGTCGAGAAATTTCGTAACGAGCAGACTTAAGATTTCCTCTTTACTTGTAAACTCATAAAGGATCTTGCTTTTCGGCACTCCTGAAAGCTTTGCAATGTCAATAAACGTGGTACGCTCAAAGCCCTTCTGAATAAACAAAGCTGTTGCGGCTGTAAAAATTTTTCTGTGTAATTCTTTTGTTTCTGCTTCACTTCTTATATTTGCCAAATCACCATCTCCTGTCTCGTTTTACACCTCAAATTAAAACGCGGTTTGTTTTCGCTATTATATTAACACAAGCAATTAAATATGTCAATAGTATTTATTATACCTTTCTTTCGGTCCTTTAAGAATAAATTTATCCAAAATATAAAAAAAGAACTGAATAACAGTCCCTTTTTGTAATGCTATTTGCTTCTTTATTAAGGCACAAGAAAACCAGCAGGACGGCAACCATCCTGCTGGTGTGATTTGTTTATCAAGTGGCTTCATCGTGGGGAGCCTTGCTTCCCACAATTTGTAACCTACTGTAAGTTACTATGACTTTTGAAAAGGTACAACCGTTTTTTTGCTTTTTCCTGTATCTTACTGCTTACCACTGTATTCGCCGTGTTAATTGTAGTAATTGTAGTAAGATTTGTTTTACCCATCAAATTCTAAACCTGTTGTTCCAATCAAGCTCAGCGTTTTCTGTGCTGTTAGTTACAGAAACAATATTTTTCCCAAGCATCATATGCTTATTTCACCTTAACGCTCTTTACTGCACTCCATGCGGAATATACATAACCGCTGTCGGTCTTGATATAGGTTCTTACCTTGAAGTAGTAGGTCTTGCCGCTTGTGAGACCTGTGATATCACAGCGTGTTGTATCAGCCTTGAAGTTTGCATACTTCTTGAAGCCGCTGTCCTTCTTGGTTGAGTAATATACTGTGTAGCCTGTTTCACCGCTTACATTACTATGATATACATAAGCCTTACCCTTTGTTGCTGATGCGGTTACCTTTGTAAGCTCGGGAGTCTTTGTCTTGGTAGCGGTCTTAAGCAGTGCGTAAACGTCACTGTCATAAACCTTGCCTGCACTTGTTTTACCGTAGGAAACAACTCTGAAGGTATATTTTGTACCTGCGTAGAGCTTGCTTACCGTAAGAGAAGTACCCTCTGTTGTGCCTGCCTTGACGTAAGCCTTCTTTGAGGGGCTGTAGCGGTAAATAGTGTAGCCTGCCGCACCGGGTACTGCACTCCA
>JAZSBI010000272.1:0-2017 GCA_045602345.1 Acutalibacteraceae bacterium
AAATTTTTTATAACTTGCGGTCTTTTTATTGTTTAAGGGGTTCTTACAGGTATCAGTCCTGCAGGAACCCCCTTGATTTATATTGTTTTATGCGGTCTGCGCTTTTTTTACAACCCCTTCATTTTCTATACTATCTGTTTCTTCATCAACAGGCTCAGTGTATTGGAACTCAACACCATCTTTGTTAAAGTAGCTTGAATAGTCGCCATTAAGAGCCTTTATGCTGTAAATGTAGGTTTCACCGTCTATAACATCCAAATCAATAAAGGATGTCATATCTGCACCAACAACAGTTGAAATTTTTTCCCATTCTCCATCAAGTGTCTTGCGGTAAATATCGTAAACCTCTGCACCGTCTATTTTATTGAAATTAAGAATTAATCCTAACTCACTGTTTACAGCTGTAAGAACTGAAGGAATTTTAAGGAAGAGTGTTTTTATACCACTATTGTCGTAGCAGCCCTTAACCTTACCATCATAAGCTCTTACTGTGTACTGGTAAGTTTCAGAGCATTCAACGGTTTTGTCTGTATAGCTTACTGTTGCTCCGCCTTTAAGCTTTGCTATCTGCTCCCAGGAGCCTGTTTCACCTTTTCTGTAAACATAATAGCCGTCTGCAGAAGAAACCTTCTTCCAATTAACTCTTACGCTGGAAGTATAATTCTTAACAGAAGTAAGCTTTGGTGCGGCAAGGCAAGTGATTTTCTCACCTGCATAATACTGGCTGATTTTTTTACCGTCAACAGCCTTTACGGTGTAGGTGTATTTAACACCATTTTTTGCTGTTGCATCCCTGAAGGATTTTGCCTTTTTGGTGGTTTTCACCTTTTCCCAAGAGGTTTTATCGGTTTTTCTGTAAACGTAGTATTTGTCAGCACCTTTAACTGTACTCCATTTAACAACTACGCCACCTGCACCATTGTATAAGGAAGTAATCTCCGGTACACCAACATTAGTCTTCTTACCGTAAAGCTTGGGAGCTTCAAACATTCTGATAGAATACATTGTCCAGCTGTCGCCGCCGCAATGATTGTAGGTATATGTGGTTTTCTTACCATTGTGTGCATTGTTATGTGCGTAATCCTGAGAATAGCCTTCGCTGTTAGCTCCGTTACAGATAACAACGTGTTCAAACTCACCACAATAATTGCATTTGTAGAAAATAGGGTCACCCTTTTCAAGTTTACCATCATTTTCGGCCATACTGATTTTGCCCTTTGTGCCACCGGTAAGCTTCAATTTATAAGCTGTGCCGTATTCACCTTTAAGCTTGTTATATAAATCAATAACCGTTGAGCCGTAAATATCAACACCGCCTGCCTGCAAACATTTGGAAGCAAAATCTGCACACAAGCCAATACCGTTGTCCCAGTTATTTTCTGCATATTTAAGAGCCTTGGAAACGCTGTAGTACTCATCGGCAGCAGCGGAATTAACACTTGTAAAGGGAACAATACCCAATGCAAATATAACCGCAAACGCCAAAGAAAGAAAACGTTTTGTCATATATATTCTCCTAAAAGTTACAATTTGTAATCAAAAACGAGAGAAATTATACCACATAGTTTACAATTTGTCAAATTTACAGAAAAGCTTACCAGGTCTTTAACAAAAAAATCGGCAGGTTTTGAAAACCTGCCGACTATTTTTTAGTTGTGCTTACTTTTCAGCATTCTGCTTATCTCTTTCATTCTGGAGCATTTCTCTGATTTCACCGGGCATTTTGAAGAAATCCTCTTTTTCAAGTCCTTCTGTTACAATGGGAGGTAAAAATGTTACATAAACTGTACCTTTTGTAATATTTCCGGTTTCCTCAAGTCTTGCTCTTGAGCCTTCAATAAGCACAGGTACAACCTTTGCCCTGCTTTCCATTGCAATTTTCATTGCACCACCCTTGAACTCACCTAATTTCCCATCCTTACTACGGGTACCCTCAGGGAAAATAACAAGACTACGTCCCGATTTCACCATTTCAATTGCTTCGTGAAGAGAAGAGCGTGAACCATTTTTCTTTTTT
>JAZSBI010000273.1:0-1733 GCA_045602345.1 Acutalibacteraceae bacterium
AATTCCTCCGCGAACGCGAAATAGTACACTATCAAAGGTTTGGGGAAGGACTCAGATTAGCTACTGACAAAATGGATTCTAAGAATTTCTATGCTATCAACCCTGCTTTTGATATGAAAAAGCCTAACAAGAGAAGATAAAGGAATTATAACGCATAAAAAATAGCTCTTTCATATTTATACAAACATGGAAGAGCTAATTTTTTATATATACAGTTATATTTTTACACACAGAAACATTCAAACAGAGGAAGATTAAGACCCACCTTGCCGCACCTTGTCACCTTTTTAGCGTTTTTTACCACGTTTTTGGTAATCTTTATTGATTTCGTTGCTCCAGTCGGATTGGAGTGTGGCGTTTGCTCTCATCCGGCATATGCTTTCAGAGACTGTTGCGTAAAGGATTTTTGTACCTTTTTCATCTGCGTGGTAATTTACTGCTCTGTCGCTACCGATACCATACCGTGCAGCAGTTTCGACTGCATCTATGTTGGCACCGATGAAGAGAAATTCCCAACCGAATTTTTCCTTTTGGCGTTCTATCATATGCTTTACTTTGTCTGATGTGTAACGATGGCTGGCATTTTCCATTCCGTCAGTTGTTATTATGAACATTGTATGTTCGGGTACATCTTCAGGACGGGCGTATTTGTGGACATTACCGATATGGTGGATTGCTCCGCCTATAGCATCAATAAGGGCTGTGCAACCTCTTACATAATATTCGTCCTCTGTCATAGGCTTGATTTCTGAAAGCTTAACTCTATCGTGAATAACCTCGCTTTCGTTATCGAAAAGAACAGTTGAAACATAGCATTCACCATCTTGTTTTTTCTGCTTTTCAATCATTGAGTTTAATCCACCGATTGTGTCTTTTTCAAGACCAGACATTGATCCGCTACGGTCAAGGATGAATACAAGCTCTGTGATACCGTTCTTGTTTTTGTTGGTGTTTTTGATATTTTTCTCCATTTTAATTTCCTCCAAAAAAATAATGTGATTTTGGGGTTTCTTAACCTTACAATCACATTATAATTTCTTATTCACTTAAAAAGGTCGCTTGGCAGGAGACAATTTAATTCTTTAATCAACACAACCTATAATAACCTCTTTATCGATTTTGCCGACAAAGATATTATCTTCTGCTGTTAAGGCATCAGCATCGGAGTTTTCGAGAATAATGCCATAGCTTGGCGAGTCAGTTTCTTCAGGTGAAATAAAGGCATTGTTTTTAACCCTCAAATCATAAACCATTGGTCTGAAGAAAATGTATCCCCTACTTTTACCGATTCTGCCCGATGGACCATCAAAAATGTTATTTTCAATAAGAATATTGTGGTGGTCGATATCGCCATGGTGACCAACACCGGGGAACCCATCACATTTGAAAATGTTGTTTCTGATTATGATATTACGGCAGACTGTGTCATCGCTCTTAAAATCAATAAGAGTACCATCGCAGTTATAAACAGGACCATAGGAGCCTTCACGAGCTAAGTCAAGCTGAATCTGCTCATTATAAAGTCTGTCATCAACTACGGTATATGTAGGTCCATCAAAAACACAGTTCTGAACAACCGCATTTTCAGTACCGTTTATCTCAATACAATGCCAATGAGCACAATGACGGAATTTGCAGTTTTCAATAGTGATATTGCTGCAATGAACTGTATTTACAAGGGTTATTCTTTCATTAAGATTTTTGTTACCGTCAAATATACCGCCTGAAATTAC
>JAZSBI010000274.1:0-24325 GCA_045602345.1 Acutalibacteraceae bacterium
TATCATCCCTGTTAGCCCTTGGGCTAATAGGGAGGGGGACCATTGCCAACGGCAATGGTGGTGGGTTGCCCCGTAAAGATAATCCTTTGTAAAAGTGTTGCGAAATTCACTCAATACTCGGCATTACTTAGCGATATACAAGCAAGCTTGTGCGATATATTTTGTTTCACAAAATGCGATATATTTCGCTACGCTCAATGCGATATGATATAAATCCCTATTATCGCGTGCCGTCGGGCACATATCGTGCTGCAGGCATATCGCGTAGAAAGACATATCGCAAATCCGTCAGGATTTATATCGCTGTGGCTTCGCCACACACTCTACCTTATCTCCACCCCTTTGTAATAGTGCTTCAGAATTTCCTGGTAACTGCTGCCTTGCCGTGCCATAAAGTCAGCACCGTACTGGCTCATACCAACGCCGTGACCATACCCTGTAACATTGAAGGTAACAGCTTTTTCCGTGCATTTTACAGTAAATACGGGGCTCCTTAAACAAAAGGCTTTACGTATTTCGTCACCTGTGAATTCTTGTCCTGAAAGGCTCACCTTTAAAACAGTACCTGCTTTGGATTTTTTTGTTACCTTTATAATGTTTTCAAGGGTTTCCGGTTCTTTTTTCAGTTTCAGGCTTTTCGCTTGTTTCAAAAACTCATCCTTATCAAAAATCACCGTTGAAGTGTATTGGGGAGAAAGGTTGTCACCATTGCTTTTTACGCTGACAAGGTACGGCACCTTTTCACCCCATATATTTTCAGCGGATTCAGTTGTCCCGGCTGAAATTGCGTGAAATGCTGCAACACATAACTCGTCATTGTAATATAACGCTTGATTTTCAACAGCTTTTACAATACTTTTCAGTTTTTCTTCATATTTTTCAAAATCATTTCCCCATTTTTCTTTTCGTTGGTCGGTAGTCAGATACCCTTGGTGAATACTGCTGTCGTCGCTGATGTGATAGGCGACAGAGTCAGTTGCATTGTTTTTTAAACGTAGGGCATTTGTGTAGCAGGCTACTGCCTGTGCCTTAAGGGCTTCCTCTTCATAGGAAAGCGGCATTTCGGCGGCTACACTACCACACACATATTCAAAAAAATCTATCTGAACATTTTTCTGAGTGACAGATCTGAAAACTGTAATGGTGTTTTCGTTTTTTGCAGGGTCTTGAGCTTGTGTAATTTGCTCAGTAGGCATATTTGGTGTGGATTTTAACTGGTTTTTAAAGAAAAATATGGGTAAAAACAAAATAAATATAGCACAAACTAAAATAATACACAGAAAATTTTTCATAAAAATTTAACCAATCCTTTACTTTTTTGAGTTGTTTTGTGCATATTAATTCTATTGACATTGGAGGAGATATGTTATAGAATAATATGAATTATTATTTAATAGTATGAATTGTTATCTGAAAATATGAAAGGATGTGAGATATTTGCCAACATACATTGAACCAATTAAAAGTGCCGATTTAAAATCACTTTGTGATGAACTCAGAGAATCAAGTACAGTGCCCCAGGATTATTTTGACAGATTTGAGGTTAAAAGGGGCTTAAGAAACCGTGACGGCAGCGGTGTTATGGCAGGTCTTACAAAAGTTTGCTCCGTTGAGGGCTACTACATTGAAGATGGTGAAAGAAAGCCTATTGAAGGTCGCCTTAAATACAGGGGACTTGATGTAAACCATCTTGTTAATGCTTGTATTGAAGAGGATCGTTTCGGCTATGAAGAGGTTGCATGGCTTCTTCTTTTTGGTAGCCTTCCCACTAAAAATCAGCTTAAATTATTTAACAAGGTTCTTGGTGAATGCCGAGAGCTTCCTGAGGATTTCATTGAGGATATGATAATGAAAGCACCCTCGCCCAATATTATGAATAAATTGGAGCGTTCAGTTCTTTCTCTTTATTCCTACGACTCAAATCCTGATGATATTTCAATAGAAAATGTTTTGCGCCAGAGTATTCAGCTTATGGCACAGCTTCCTATGATTATGACCTATGCTTATCAGGTTAAGAGAAGGCACTACCTTAAAAAGAGTATGTACCTTCATCCTGCAAAGCCCGGTCTTTCCACAGCGGAAACAGTTCTTTACACAACCCGTTCAGACAGAAAGTTTACCGACAAGGAAGCAAAGCTCCTTGACCTTTGCCTTATGCTCCATGCAGAGCACGGCGGTGGCAATAACTCTGCCTTTGCAACACGCGTTCTTACCTCAAGCGGTACTGATACATATTCTGCCATTTCTGCAGGTATCGGCTCACTTAAGGGCCCACGTCACGGTGGCGCAAACCTTAAGGTTGCCGAAATGATTAAATACCTGAAGGAGGATGTTGCAGATATTACCGATGAGGGACAGGTTGCAGATTTCCTTAAGAAAGTCATAAACAAGGAAGCAGGGGACAGAAGCGGTCTTGTTTATGGTATGGGGCATGCAGTTTACACACTTTCTGACCCCCGTCAGGTTATTCTTAAGCGTGAAGCCAAAAAAATTGCAGAAGAAAAAGGCTTTGGTGCAGATTTCAGAGCCTTGGAGCTTATTGAAAAGCTTACTCCCGAAATCTTCTCAAGTGAAAAAAATAATAACAAAAAAATCTGTGCTAATGTTGACCTTTATTCAGGCCTTATTTACGAAATGCTGGGTATTCCCGTGGATTTATATACACCTCTTTTTGCAGTTGCCCGTGTTGCAGGCTGGTCGGCTCACAGAATTGAAGAGTTGATTACAGGTAACAGGGTTATAAGACCTGCTTACAAGAACGTTGCTGTTCCTAAGGAATACGCTCCCATTGAAGAAAGAATTTCCAACTTCAGAAAGCAGAACGTATATATTCCGCTTGATGAAAGATGAAAGGACTGTAAATAAATGAACAAAATAAAAGGTTCTTCAAGTGCTGTTAAAATGAAATATCTTCTTTTTGTTTTTGCAGCGGCTGTGCTTGTATCTCTTCCCACACGTGTTTATCAGCTGTTGGATTTGGTAGATACTACAAACGGCTTTTATAAAGAAAGTGATGTTACCATTCCTGTTCTTTACGGTGTTGTGGTGTTTTTTGGCTTCCTTTTCCTTGTACTCAGCTATCTGAGCAAGGAGGTTCCCTCTCCCAAGCTTCCGGCAGGAAAAAATCCTGTTTTAGGTATTGCATCCTTTGTGATGATTGCTGGTCTTGGTCTGGATATGTTTAAAATCCTCACAGATATTTTACCTGCTAATCAGGGTGGGACAGAAATATTCATCGCAATCCTGAAATTGAACATTGAACGTAATGGCGGAATGTTTACTATACTTCACTTTGTGTTTGCGTTTTTTGCCATTATCTATTTCCTTGTTTTCGCCATAAGTCACCTTAACGGCAAAGCATCCTACAAGGAATTCAAATTGCTTGCCCTTTCTCCTTTGTGCTGGGCTATGACAGTGCTTGTAAAAAATCTTACCACTGCTATCAGCTTTATAAGGGTTTCAGAGCTTCTTTTTGAAATTTTCATGTTCGTTTTTGTAATGCTTTTCTTTATTACCTTTGCACGTATTTCTTCGGGCGTGTTTACCGAGGACAGCATGTGGGGTATTTACGGTTACGGATTTACCGCAGCACTTCTGGCAGCAATTGTTACAATTCCCAGAATTGTTATTATGCTCGTTGGATTTGATGCTGTTGAGGGCTATGAATTTAACTTTGTTCACCTTTCAACAATGGTATTTATTATTGCCTATATTTTTGCTTCCCTTGGCGTTGGATTTAAGGAAGGTATTAAAGCAAGACGTGAGGTAAGTGAAATTGAACTTCCCTCCGATAGTGAAGTAATTACCAAGAAAGATGATATATACGAAAGCTTCACAGAAGAAACAGAGGTCGAAGAAACCGAAGTAAAGGAAACAATTGTTGTTGAAACTGAAGTTGAAGAAACAGTTGTTGAAGAAACTGAAGTTGAAGACGTAGTTGTTGAACTCCCTGTTGTAGAGGAAAAAGAAGAAGTAGTAAAAGAAGAAGTAGTAAAAGAAGAGGCAGTAAAAGAAGATGCAGTAAAAGAGGAAAATGATGTTCCCGGACTGCTTAAAAACTACGAAACCATTGATTTTTCCGAGGACTCTGTTCAGGAAAATAAACAGAAAAAGTCAAAGAGCTTATTCAAGAAAGCTCCCAAAAGCAAGGAAAAAGCTGTTGAGGAAAATACTGAGAAAGATGAACTTAAGCCAATTTCCCTTGCGGAATTAAAAAACAGAAACAAATAATTAAAAATAACGTGGTTGTGCGGTAGGAGGAGTAATTATGTTTTTTGATAATATGACAATGGCTGCACAGCAGGTTATAATACTGTATCTGATTGTTGCGGTCGGCTTTATTGCCGACCGTTTCCACGTTTTCGGTCAGGATACCGCAAAACGCTCTAACGATTTGCTGTTTTATGTAATAACCCCTGTGGTTATGGTGCAGTCCTTTATGAGTATGGATTTTGATTTAAAAACAGCAAAATCCCTTTTAATCGCTTTCTTGTGTATGACGGGTACACTTACTGTAGGAATTCTTCTTGCTATACCTTTTTTCAATAAAAAGGGTAATAAAAATGCAAGTGTTTTCAAGTATGCGGTAAGCTACGGCAATATGGGGTATATGGCTTTACCCCTTTGTAATGCCATATTGGGAAGCGAAGGCGTGTTTTATTGCTCGGCAGGTGTTGTTGCCTTTAACATTCTCTCCTTTACCCACGGAATATGGTGTATTAACAAGGGTGAGGGAAAAACTGAATTTGAACTGAAAAGGCTTGTTCTGAATCCCGGTGTTATATCTGTTATTATAGGGCTTCCCCTGTTTATTTTTGATATTGAGCTTCCTGAGGTTATTAATACAGCAATGACTCATATCGGAAATTTAAACACACCCCTTGCTATGCTGTTTCTTGGAACATATATTGCAAATACGGATTTAAAGAGTATGTTTAAAGAAAAAAACAACTACCTTGTTATTCTGTTGAAAACCATTGTTTTACCACTTGTTATGTTTTGTATATTCAAGTTGGTGGGAATTTCTGGTGCTCTTCTTACAGCTTGTATGATTTCCGCATCTGTTCCCAGTGCAAATAATACAGTAATGTTTTCTGCGAAATACGGAAAAGATACAGGTGTTGCATCAAAAATTGTTGCAATTTGTTCACTTGTTTCAGTGCTTACAATGCCGGTTATGATTGCCCTTAGTAAGATGTAAAAATCTGTTGTAAACTTCTATGAATTGCTATATAATATATATAGACTAAGCTAAAAGGAGTGACATTTATGAAGCTTGTTATCGGTATTATTAACAGTGATGATGCAAATGATCTTCTTGCAGAAATTACAAAAGCCTCTTTCCAGGCAACAAAGCTGTCTACCTCAGGTGGTTTTCTTAAAATGGGGAATGTGACTGTGCTTGTGGGCGTGGAGGATGAGCGAGTTGATGAAGTTGTTGAAATATTCAGAAACTGTTGCTCTCGCAGGACACAGATGATACCTACAACACCCCCGTATTTAGGTGAAGGCTTTGTCAGTGCCGCACCTGTTCAGGTTACCATTGGTGGTGCAACCCTGTTTATTATAGATGTGGATAAAATGATAAAATTATGATTAGTGAAAGAAACTTTTCTGAAAATATATTAAAAACTCTTGATAGCTTTTTTTCGGAGGGGCGTAGACCTCACGCAGTTCTTATTGACGGTGCAGGTGAGGGGGAAAGAACCGACCTTGCGCGATTGACCGCAAGAATGATGGTGTGTGAAAATAAGGACAGAACCCCCTGTGGTGAATGTGAGCATTGCAGAAAAGCAAAGGAAAATGTTCACCCTGATATTGTTGTGGTAACAAAGCCCGATGATAAGAAGCATTTTGTAAAAGATGATGTTAAAAAAATGGTGGCGGATGCTTACCTTACACCAAACGAAGCAGAAGTAAAGGTCTACATTATAAAAGAAATGCACCTGATGACGGAGGAAAGTCAGAACCTTCTTCTTAAAATATTGGAAGAGCCCCCGGTGTATACAGCGTTTATTCTTACCGCTCAGACCTCTAATTCTGTTATAGGAACGGTGCTTTCCCGTGTTGTTCGATTGAGAATGGGCAAAAACAGTGCTGTGGAATACAGTGAGAAGGCTACCGATATTGTAAAAAATTTAGTTGAAGCCCTTTTGTCACCTTATGAGTATGACAGAATTGAAGCTACCGCCCCTATGGACGGAAATAAAGCCCTTACAGCAGAGGTGCTTGAATTGTTGGCGGCAGTCCTTCGTGATGCAATTGCATCCAAATCCTGCGGGAAAATATTACTTGAGGGGTTTGAAGCCCGGTCTGAAAAGCTTTCAGAAAGATTAACTCTTCAGAAGCTTTTGGAAATGTATGAAACTACAGATAAATTATTGCGCTCTTTGGAAAACAATCCCAATTACACGTTGCTTTCCGCAGTGCTTTGTGCAAAACTTTAAGGAATTTATAAAATGGAGATATATTAATTTATGGCAGAGGTTGTTGGTATTCGCTTTAAAGAGAACGGAAAGGTTTACTTTTTTGACCCGGACGAAAAATCTCTTTCTAAAGGCGATATGGTTATAGTTGAAACGGTTCGTGGAATCGAATGTGGTGAGGTGGCTTCACCTAACCACAAGGTTAATGACAGTGAAATTGTTCACCCCCTTAAGAAAATTGTCAGAATGGCAAATAATGAGGATTTGAAAATCCTTCAGCAGAATCGTGAAAAGGAAAAGGATGCCTTCGCTTTCTGTGAGAAAAAGGTGGAGCAATTAGGCCTTGATATGAGCCTTGTTGAGGTGGAATGTGCCTTTGACGGAAGTAAAATGCTGTTCTATTTCACATCTGATGACAGAGTGGATTTCAGAGAGCTTGTAAAAATACTTGCAGGTAATTACAGAACAAGAATAGAAATGCGCCAGATTGGTGTGCGTGATGTTTCAAAAATGTTGGGCGGTCTTGGCATTTGCGGAAGACCCTTCTGTTGCTCACAGTTTTTGGATGATTTTCACCCTGTTTCAATAAAAATGGCAAAGGAACAAGGACTTTCCCTTAATCCAACCAAAATCAGCGGCACCTGCGGCAGGCTGTTGTGCTGCCTTAAATATGAGCAGGAGAGCTACGAATACCTTGCAAAAATCACTCCCCGTGTTGGCTCCGTTGTGGAAACACGTGAGGGCAGAGGTGTTGTTACAGAAAACAGTCTTCTTACAGGTAAAGTAAAGGTTCAGCTTGACAGAAGACCTGAGGCCGTTCCAACAGAATTTCACAGAAAAGAAGTGAAAATTATAAAAGGCTCAAGACCCCAGAAGGAAGAAAATGACGATAATATTCCAAACGAATAAAATATAAAATTTTAAAATCAATAATTTTCTATTGATTTTAGGAAAATATGTGCTACAATGAAGAAAGTGGATGTGAATCTACTGACTTTAATAATAAAGCAAGGAGGTCAGGAAAATGGCTTATAAGATTACTGATGATTGCATCTCTTGTGGTGCATGTGCAGCAGATTGCCCCGTAGAAGCAATTTCTGAAGGCGATGGCATCTATGTTATCGACGCAGACACTTGCATTGATTGCGGTGCTTGTGCAGGTTCTTGCCCCGTAGGCGCTCCTGTTGAAGACTAATTAATACTTATTTTTAGCAACTAAACCGTTCCCGTATGGGGACGGTTTTTGCTTTTGCTTTTTAATTGTAAAAAAATTTAAAAAAATAAATAAAATATTTGTTTTTATATATATAGTATGATATAATTATACAGATAATGGATTGGTGTCACCAAAATACGGAAAGAAAGAGGGCCGGATTTATGGATTGGTTTTTAGATATCACTGATTTTTCAAGGGAAGGATTAAGAGAAATTCTTAATATTGCCACATATATCAAGGAAAATCGCGGAGCATATTCCAAGGATTTGGAAAGAAAAATTGTTGTTAATGCTTTTTGCGAAGACGATAGAGATGCCCAAGCTGCTTTCTCAAGTGCAACCGTAAAAATGGGCGGAACCCCAATGGCTTTTGAATTGTCTCAAGGCGAAACGCTCCGTGATGCAGTTAAGAAAATGTCTGCCTTTGGTGATGTTATTGTTCTTTCTCACCCTAAAAAAGGTGCAGCAAGAGCCGCATCTATGTATGCAACTGTTCCGGTTATTAATGCAGGTGACGGAGGCAGAGCGTATCCTGTAAAAACTCTTTGCGATTTTTCATCTGTCTGGGTGGAAAAGAAGCATGTTTCAAATATGAAAATCGGCTTTTTAGGTGATTTTTCAAACAATGTACTTGTAAAAAATCTGCTTCAATGCCTTAACCTTTACAAGGGTAATGAGTTTTATTTTATTTCTGTTAACGGAAAACCGCTTGGCGATGACTATGTTAACCTGATGGATAAAAGGGAAAAGGATTTTGTAGTTTATGACAACCTTTTTGAAATTCTTCCGGAGCTTGATGTGCTCTATATGACAGAGGTTAAAAAAGACTCCTTCGACAGTGAAATAATGTACGAGGCAAGAAAGCATAATTTTATTCTTGATGAAAGAATGCTGCTTACTGCAAAGCCGGACCTTATTATACTTCACCAATTCCCTCGGGGAGAGGAGCTTGACCCCTCCGTTGATGAGGATCCCAGAGCAAAGTATTTTGATGGACTTAACAGATATGTTGATTCCTGTATTGCAATTCTCTCTCAGGTTACAAAAACAAGAATGGGCAGGGCTGTAAAGCCTGATTTCGAAGAATCAACTCACCATGAGCATTGCGGGAAAGCGGATTGCATAACTTCCGTAGAACACTATTTACCCAATGTTTTCTATGAAACTGCAGACGGAAGATTATTCTGTAAATATTGCGGTCAGGAATTGAAAAAATGAAATATAAAATTCTGGTGATTAAGGGCTCATCCCGAAAGGAGAGCTACACAAATCAACTTTGGACTCAGGCGCTTGAGGGCTTCCGAAACAGCGAAATTTCTGTTTTTGATGTTTTTTCTGAAAGGTTTGCCTTTTGCAACGGATGCAACTATTGTGAGAATCATGGCAAATGTGTCCACAGGGATTTAGATAGTTTTTTTGAAGAGTTTGAAAATGCAGATTTAATAATATTCTCAACTCCGGTGTATAATGGTGGATTTTCTGCCCCCCTTAAGGCGTTGATTGACAGATTTCAGGTTTATTATACCGGATTTTATAAAAACGGTAAGGTTCAGCCTATAGTCAAAAGGAGAAAAGGCGTTCTTCTGGTAAGTGCAGGCAGAAGCGGTGAAGCAGCCCTTAAGGTTATGGAAAAGGATTTGCGTTGTGCTTTTACCATACTTAATATGGAGCTTGAGGGGTCTGTTTTGTGTGCTTTTACAGATACTGAACCCACTTATGAAAAAGCTTTAGAAGATTTAAAAATGATACTCAAAAGGAGTTTATCGGATGAATAAAAAAAGGGCGAGGATTATCGCTGTTGTTGCAGTTGTGGCAATTCTGGTTGCTTCCCTGTGTGGTGTGGTTGTGGCAAAAACCATAACCGATGGTATGTTCAATATGGATACCCCTACCAAGATTACTGCCAATTCAACTGTTCTTGGTACAATTGAATCAAAGGAGGATTACGAAGCCTTTGTTTTTGAAGTGGAAAAGGACGGAGCCTTAAGCGTAAGAATTGACCACGACAATTTGCTTGATTCGGTTAAATGCGGTTATTATGTTACTCTTTATAAAATAGTGGAAGAAGAGGACGAGCGTGTTTATAAGGAGCTTGTGCATTTTGAATCCTTTTGGGACGATGTAACTGCAGGTTGGGGCGAAATTGGTGTTGCTCCGGGTACATATTGTGTGGTTGTTGACCCGGGCACAGATATTATTTACGGGGAATTCACCCTTGTAACAACCTTTACCCCAAGCTCTACATTTGAAAAAGAGCTAAACGATACAAAGGAAACAGCAAACCAATTGGGTGTAGGCCGTGCGTTATATGGCTCCTCATCCAAAAGATCAGAGGGCTATGACCATGACTGGTTTGTATTTGAGCTTACAGAGGACAGCTGTATAAATATTTCATTTGCCCACGATGACCTTACATTCCCCAAAGCAGGATGGAATATAAAGCTTACAAATGAAAACGATGAGCTTATTTGTGATTTTACATCCAAGCTTACTGACACACTTATAAAAACAGGCAAAATCGGTCTTAAAGCCGGTGTGTACTATATAAAAGTGGAAAATGTTTCGGAAATTGCCGAATCTTACAGTATTGTTCTTGGCAGAGAAAAAGCCGTTAACAATGAATTTGAACTTAATGATACACCTGAAACCGCAACAGATTTACCTCAGAATATTGTAATGGGCGGTTCTCTTGCAGACAGACTTCTCAGCCTTGATAAGGACTATTACAGAATCAATGTTCCTGCAGAGGGTGTTGTAGATATTGTTTTCTCTCATGAAGCCATAGAGGGCGACAAAAACGGTTGGAATATTCGCCTTCTTAAAAAACAGGATGACGGAAGCTACCTTGAAATAATCAAGAAGATTTCTACTTGGAACAGTTCAGGGTACACCATCAGCAATATGGGTCTTGCCCCCGGTGAATATTATATTCTCATTGACGGAGACTCTCTGGCTTATAATTCCACTGCCTACACTTGTCAGTGGACGTTTACAGAGCGAAGCGATTTCGAGGTAGAGCCTAACGGAAGCCTTGAAAATGCTAAACCTATTGAAGCTAACACCTATTACTATGGTGCTATTATTTCTTCCGATGTGGACTTTGATGAGGACTATTACAGCTTTGAAATAACCAAGGAAAGAAATGTCAGTCTGGAATTGTGGCACGAAAAGGTTTCTGACAGCTCACTTACCTGGATTGCAAGTATCATTGATGAAAACGGAAATGTAGTAAAATCTGTTGATTCCTCCCTTAACCAGGGACTTGTTTCCACAGGTGTTGTTACCCTTAAGCCGGGTACCTATTACGTTAAAATTGAAACGGGTATGTACGGCTCCGAATCTCCCTATTATTTCAAATTGGTAAGGTGACAGAGCTTTGAAAAAATTACTTTGTTTACTGCTTGCGTGTGTTTTACTGCTCAGCAGTTGCCAAGGCATGAAAACGGATAAAAATGATGACGGTAAAATAATCATCGCCGCATCATTTTATCCCGTATATATATTTACATTGAACCTTGCAGATGGTATTGATGAATTTCAGGTTCAGTGTATGGCTGAACAGAATATTGGTTGTCTTCACGATTATACCCTGACCTCTAAGGATGTTAAATTGTTGAATGATTCAGCGGTGCTTGTTATTAACGGAGCAGGTATGGAAGGTTTTATTGAGGATGTGTTTGCTAATGCGGAAAATCTCAAAGTAATTGATTCTTCCAAAAATGTTCACCTGCTTTGTGATGAAGCTGACCATCACCGGGAAGAACAGCATAACCACAACCATAATCACGAGGGTAATTCACATATCTGGCTTTCGGTGGAAAATGCCAAAATACAAGTGGAAAATATAAAAAATGATTTAGTGGAGCTTTTCCCTGAATACAGTGAGAAAATTTCTGATAATTACAATTCTTATATGAATAGGCTTGACTTGCTCTGCAAGGAAAGAGATTCTTTTTCACAGCAGGTGAAGGGGTCTAAGGTTATTTCCTTCCACAGGGCTTACGAATATCTTGCACAGGAAACAGGTCTTTGTATTTCTGCCACAGTGGAAAGTGATGAGGGCGGTGAGCCTTCAGCAAAAAAATTGGCAGGGCTTATAGATATAATCGAAAAGGAAAAGGTTAAAGCTTTATTTCTGGAACCCCGGTATGAAGGTTCAGGTGCAGAAATTCTCCAAAGGGAAACAAACGTAAATGTGTATGTGCTTAATCCTGTAATAAAAGGTGAAGCAACACTTACTGCATACGAGGACATAATGTCCCAAAATTACAAAACTATCTTAAAGGCGGTGAAATGATGGCATACGAAAACGGCTGCGGCCTTTGTAAAATAAAAGTTGATGGAATCAGTGTAAAAAAAGGCGGCGAGGTCTTGCTTTCGGATGTATCGTTCCACCTTCACTGTGGCGAGCTTACGGCATTGATTGGAGTTAACGGAGCAGGAAAAACAACACTTGTTAAATCCATCCTTGGTGAAATTCATCACGAAGGAACAGTGTCTTTTGAATCCCATCACGGAGAAAAAATAAATAATATAACCATTGGTTATGTGCCTCAGCACCTTGATTTTGATCGTTCTGCACCTGTCAGCGTTGAGGATTTTCTTCTGGTAGGCAGAACCAATAGTCCCGTTTGCTTCTTAAAAAATAAAAAGATAAAAAAGGAAATTGACAAGGCACTTGAAGCTGTAGGCTGTAAGGATTTGAAGCACCGTACTTTAGGTTCTTTATCGGGCGGAGAGCTTCAAAGGGTAATGCTTGCAAATGCCCTGTATCCATTGCCTGAGCTTCTTTTGCTGGACGAGCCTGTTTCAGGGGTGGATGCAGCAGGAAGCGAAAAGTTTTACGAGGTAATCAGGGATTTAAAGCAAAATTACCATATGGCAATTGCAATGGTTTCCCATGATTTAGGTATTGTGAGAGATTATGCCGATAATGTTGTCCTTATAAATAAATCAGTTCTTAAGTGCGGACAACCGCAGGAGGTTTTCAGCTCCTCTCAATTCAAAAGCAGTTTTTACTGCATGGATGATAAGGAGGGGGAGAAATGAGTGTTATTTACAGCGTAATGCAAAATGTTCTACCCTTTGCCTGGGCAGAATATAAATTTATGATAAATGCGGTAATTGCCGTTCTTCTTATAGCACCGCTTATGGGTGTGCTGGGCACAATGGCGGTAAACAACAAAATGGCTTTCTTTTCCGATGCCCTTGGACACAGTGCCTTTACGGGAATTGCTCTGGGTGTGCTTTTGGGAATAAAAAATGAAATGATTTCCCTTATAGCCTTCGGTGTGTTTTTAGCATTGGTAATTACCCGCGTAAAAAACAAAGGTAACGCTTCATCGGACACAGTAATAAGTGTTTTTTCCTCTACTGCGGTAGCGGTTGGCCTTTTAATTCTTTCTTATGGCGGTGGCTTTTCAAAATACAGCACCTATCTTGTTGGCGATATTTTAAGCGTTACACCTAAGGAAATTTTAAGCCTGTTTATTACACTTGTAGGTGTAATTGTTATTTGGTCTTTTATTTACAACAAGCTTCTTGTTATATCAATTAACAAAGAACTTGCGGCAAGCCGAGGAATTAAAACAGTAGTTTACGAAAATATTTTTGTTATTGTAGTTGCAGTTGTTGTAATGATGTCAATAAAATGGGTTGGTATTCTGCTTATTAATTCATTGCTGATTTTACCTGCTGCGGCTGCAAGGAATATTTCAAAAAACTCAAGACAGTATCTTCTGAGCTCGGTTATTATAAGTATTGTTTGCGGTGTGTCGGGGCTTTTAGCTTCGTTTTATCTTGATACCTCCGCAGGTGCAACCATTGTTACCGTTTCAGCGGCAACATTTTTTGCAACATATTTTTTCAGAAAAAATAAATAAGAAAAATAATCCGAAAGGAATGTATATAAATGTTATTTTCACAGGATATAGGTGTGGATTTAGGTACAGCTAACACCCTTGTTTTTGTTAAAGGTAAGGGCATTGTTATCAGAGAGCCTTCCGTTGTGGCGGTTGACGAAAGAACAAATCCCAAAACAGTTGTTGCCGTTGGTGCAGATGCTAAAAAAATGATTGGCAGAACTCCCGGCTCTATTACAGCAGTAAGACCCTTGAAGGATGGTGTTATTGCTGACTTTGATATGACCTCAGATATGCTTAAGGAGTTTATAAAAAGAGCAATCAGCGGCTCTCCGTTTAACAGAGCAAGGGTTATGATTTGTATTCCCTCAGGTGTTACCGAGGTTGAAAGAAGAGCGGTTCACGATGCGGCTAAAAATGCAGGTGCCCGTTATGTAAGCCTTATTGAAGAGCCTATGGCAGCGGCTATCGGTGCAGGGCTTCCCATTCTTGATGCAACAGGAAGTATGATTGTTGACATCGGCGGTGGTACAAGCGAGGTTGCAGTTATCTCTTTGGGTGATATTGTTACATCAAAATCCGTAAGGGTGGCAGGCGATACCTTTGACGATGCAATTATTTCTTATGTAAAAAGAACCTTTAATCTTCTTATTGGTGAACGCTCTGCGGAAGATATAAAATTAAAATTAGGCTCTGCTTACCCTTATGAAGGTGAAGCAGCTATGGAAATCAAGGGCAGAAACCTTATTGACGGTCTTCCCAAATCTGTTGAAATTACAAGTGAACAGGTTCGTCAGGCTTTGGCTGACCCGGTTGACCAGATTCTTGACGCTATTCGCTATACTCTTGACAGAACTCCTCCGGAGCTTGCGGCAGATATTATTGAAAGAGGAATTACTTTAACAGGTGGCGGAGCTCTTCTTCGTGGTCTTGATAAATTAATTTCTTCCGAAACCGGTATGCCCGTTAATGTTGCAAAAAATCCTATTGACTGTGTTGTTAACGGCACAGGTATTTGTCTTGAAAAAGATATTTTAGGATTTAAGAAAGGCTAAAAAAATGAAAAGATTTTTTCATAGTCAGGGATTTAAAAACCTCCTGGTTATTGCAGTTGTTGTTTTTATTGGTGTGCTGACTGCAGCATTTACCCATAATGCTTCATCACCCATAACATCTGCTTTGGGGACGGTGTTATCGCCCTTACAAAAATTATCTGCTACCATTTCCGATAATTTAGGTGAGCTTTCTCTTTCCTTTGAATCCGCATCGGTTTATAAAAAGGAAAATGAAGAGCTTCGTAAAGAATTGGAAGCATATCGTAAAAAAGAAGCAGAATATAACGAAATGAAGAAGAAAATTGTTTCTTACGAGGAATTTTACGGCATAAAGAAACAAAATCCTGATTTTGAATTCAGTTATGGCTCCGTGGTTTCACGTGATGCGGCTGACCCCTACGGTTCATTTGTGCTTGACGTAGGCTCAAAGGATGGTATTTGTGTTGATGACCCTGTTATATACGGTGAGTATGTTGTGGGAATTGTAAGAAAAGTTAATTTTTCAACCTGTGTTGTATATACTCTTATTGACCCCAGAGTTAATATTGGTGTATTGGAAACAGCAACAAGGGAGTACGGCTATGTATCAGGTGATGCAGAGCTTTATGAGGAAGGCGTTTGTAAGCTTGAGGGCCTGGATTCCTCTACATCCGTTGTTGGTGGCGGTATTGTCAGTACATCCGGTGCGGGTGGAATATTCCCGTCAGGACTTCTTATCGGACAAGTTACATCCGTTTGTGACGATGATATTTCTGCAGGCTATTATGCAAAAGTAAAGCCTTATGCGGATGTTTCAAAAATTTCCGATGTTTTTGTTATAACCTCCTTTGAGGGACAGGGTGAAGAATAAAAATAAAATCAGACGATAAATCATAAGGGGAGAGAGGTGATACCCTTGCCATACGGAGATAATAAGCCTAAATATATCAGATGGTTGATTTTTGGCGTACTTGTTATAGGTGCGGTTTTGTTTCAAAATTCTAAAGGTGGTTTCTTGGAGCCTTTTAGTGCAAGGGTGTTCCTTAGTATTCCTCTTTGTGTTTCTATAGCAATGTTTGAAAGAGAGGTTCCTGCAGCACTCTTTGGTGTTCTTGCAGGTGTTTTGTGGGATGTTTCAAGTGGCGTTGACGGCTTCAATACAATAGTGCTTATGCTTTTGTGTGCTGTATGCAGTCTGTTAATCAGCCACCTTATGAGAAACAATTTCCTTACAGCCTTAGTTCTGGGTGTAGGCGGAATTGCTGCGTATGAAATTATATATGTTGTTACAAGGTTCTGGGGTGCAGGTAGTCCCGTTATACAGATTTTTAAATTCTATTTACCCTCTCTTGTTCTGACCACTATTTTTATTCCCCTTTGCTACTACGTAGTTAAAAAAATATATAATTCACACAGAATTGCAGAGTGAAGCTTATGTCTATGGAATTGCGTAAAAAAAGAACAATAGCAGGAACAATAATTATTGGTGTTTGTTTTTTGTTTTTGGTTTTTGGTCTTGTAAAAACACAGCTCATTAACGGAAACGAATATAAATCTGCTGCGGAAAAACTTGCTGTTTCAAGCAGCCTGGTTAAGGCATCACGTGGTGAAATATTGGACTGCAACGGTAATCCCCTTGTCACAAACAGACAGGGGAATTCTGTGGTGTTTAAATTTTCGGAGTTTCCATCCTCTAAAAACCAAGGGGAAAGAAATGAAATAATCCATTCATTGATTTCTATGTTTGAAAAGAATAATATTCAGTGGATTGACAGACTTCCTATTGTTTACAAAAAGGGTAAACTTGTTGTTGATAAGGAAAAGCAGACAGAGTTTGAGTATATGGTTTCTGAAAATATGCTCGAAATGGAAAAGGGCGAAAAATCAACGGCAGAGGAATGTCTTGATGCACTGATTGAAAGATATGGCCTTGAGGGCTATAACCGACAGGATGCAAGAAAAATTGCTTCTGTCTGCTTCGGTATGAAGTATTTGAATTTTTCTGTTTCACAGCCTTACACTTTTGCGGAGGATGTACCAACAGAAATTGTTTCTGCAATAATGGAAAAAAGTACCCAATATCCGGGTGTAGCTACAGAAAAAATAAGCTATCGTGAATACAGCGACACAACAAATTTTTCCCATCTTCTGGGTGTTGTGGGCTCTATAAGCCAGGATGAATATGAGCTGGAGTCCCAAAAATTAAAAGAACAGCTAAGCGACGAATCCCTTACAAGCAAGGAAATTGCCGTCCTTAAAAACAACGCCTATTCCCTTAACGATAAATACGGAAAAAGTGGTATTGAAGGTGTAATGGAGCAATATCTTCGTGGTGTTAACGGAATAAAAACCACCACAACAGCTTCCGATGGTACAATTACCGAGGAATTTCTTTCAAAGCCACAGCAGGGTAATACAGTTGTAACAACTATTGATTCTGAGCTTCAGAAGGTGGCAGCACAGGCTTTGAGCGATATGCTCGTAGATAATAAGAATTCATCGTATTTTGATACGGCAGGTGCTATGGTGGTTATGAATTGCAAAACAGGTGCAGTTCTTGCTAATGTCTCCTTGCCAACCTATGATATAACAAAGTATTTTACGGATTACAATAAATTGGCATCCGATACCGGTAGCCCATTGTGGAACAGAGGTATCCAGAGTGCCTATGCTCCCGGTTCAACAATGAAACCCGCCATTGCTATTGCTGCTCTTGAAGAAGATGCGGCAACCAGGGAAACCACCTGTTATTGTGGCGGTACCTACGTGCTGGAGGACCAGACTTTTAAATGCTTGCAATCCCACGGTTACCTGAATGTAACAACAGCCCTACAGAAATCCTGTAATATCTTTTTCTTTGAAATGGGTAAAGAAATGGGTATTGATAAAATGAACAAGTATTGCAGTCTTTTAGGACTCGGTCAGAAAACAGGCATAGAGCTTCCCGAGGCAGAGGGTGTTCTGGCAAGTATAGCCAATAAGGAAGCGGCAGGTCAGGTGTGGAACCCGGGTGATACCGTTCAGGCGGCAATCGGTCAGTCGGACAACCTTTTTACACCCTTGCAGCTTGCAAATTATTGTGCAACCATTGCAAATGGCGGTACCCGCTACAAGCCCTATATTATAAAATCTGTTCTTTCTTCCGATATGTCGGAGGTTATATATGAAACCCAGCCCCAGGTGCTTAATACAATTAATGTAAGCAAGAAAACCCTTGATATTGTAAAAGAGGGTATGAGAGAGGTTATTCTTTACGGCGGCTCATCCTACTATTTTAAGGATTGTATAGTTGATGCAGCAGGTAAAACGGGTACATCACAGCTTAAAAGAACCACCGAAAGCGGTGTTGTAATGGACTGTAACAACGGTTTCTTTATTTCCTTTGCCCCATACGATGACCCCGAAATTGCAATTGCCATTGTGGCAGAAAACGCCTTGACAGGTAGCCAGACCTCACAGGCAGCAGTTCCGGTATACAACTACTATTTCGGACAAAAAACAAGCTTTGATTCTGAAGGAACTGTAAACGAGCTTATACCTTGATTATAAAAATCAAAAGAAAACAAAGGAGCCGTTATTATGAGCAATGATAGAGATTTTGTAATAAACAACGGCGTACTTGAAAAGTATAATGGCGATTCTTCCATAGTAGCTATTCCACGTGGAGTTATAAGTATAGGGGACAGAGCGTTTTTTAGTGCTACAAAGCTTGTTTCTGTCATAATTCCCGATAGTGTAACAAGTATTGGTGACTCCGCTTTCCTATGGTGCAGGAAGCTTGCTTCAGTAACAATTCCACCCAGTGTCACAACCATAGGGAAAGAGGCATTCAGTTGGTGTAGCAGCCTGAGTGAGGTTGTGCTTTCTAATGGCGTAACCAGTATTGGTAAAAGTGCATTTTCTTTTTGTGAAAGCCTTACACAAATCAATATTCCCGGTAGCGTAACAAAAATTGGCGGTGCCGTGTTCCATAGTTGTAAAAGGCTCGCAGCAATAAATGTGGATGAAGCTAATGCTTGTTGTTCATCTGTTAACGGAGTGTTGTTCAATAAATCAAAAACCGCATTGCTTTATTATCCGGAAGGTAAATACAATGCTGAGTACGAGATTTCCAACAACGTTACAAAAGTGGGAGCGGCTGCTTTCAGGGGGAATACCCATCTTACCTCAATTACAATTTCTGATAGCGTGGTAAATATAGGTGCTTCTGCGTTCAGCGAATGCAAAAAATTGGCATCAATAAATATTCCTTGTAGTGTGACCGATATAGGTGCGCAAGCTTTTTATGACTGCAGTGCCCTTAAATCAATAGTGCTTCCCGATAGTGTCACAATGGTTGGCGAGTATGCCTTTGCTTTTTGCACAAATCTTACATCAGTTATAATTTCTGATAGCATAAAATGTTTACCCGATAATATGTTTTTTCGCTGTGATAATCTTTCTTCAGTTACAATTCCTGATGGTATAACCGCTATTGGGGACAGTGTGTTTTACGGTTGTAAGAGCCTTACCTCAATTACCATACCCGCTACTGTAACCTGTATAGGTGATGGGGCTTTTCATAGTTGTATTGGTCTCACTTCATTAAGAATTCCTGAAGGTTTAACCGATATTGCTAACAAGACATTTTTAGGTTGTACAAGCCTTACCACAGTTAAAATTCCCGACCAGGTAAAAACTATTGGCAGACGTGCATTTGCTAATTGCACGTCACTTAATTCTGTTGCTATGTCTGCAGGTGTAACAAAAATTGATGAATTCGCCTTCGAATATTGCCCGAGGCTTAAAAACATAGATTTGCCTGAAAAAACAGAGCAGCTTGATACCTCTTGCCTCAGGGTGATATGGCAATATTTTTCACAGTCAGAACACAAAATTGTGATTATGTGTTCTTTGTTGAAACAGTTTCCCGAGCTTATTCCCGAAAATAAGAGCGTAAACAGTAAGGTAAAAGCCAATAAAAAGAAAATTATTGACCTGGCAATTGAATGGGATGCTCCTGAAATTGTTGGTGAATTGTTTAAGCTATATAAAATCATAAAGCTTGATGAGCTTAACGAATACATAGAAAAAGCAAATTCCGCAACAGGTGTCAGAGCCTTCCTTTTAAGCTATAAGGATTCCAGATATTCAGCAGATAAGCAAGATAAATACGAAAATGATAAGCTGGAGAAGGAGCTTGGCTTCAAAGAGCTTACAGTTGCTGAATGGAAAAAAATATATAATTTTGAAACAGAAAATGATGAGCTTACAATAACCGGCTATAAGGGCAACGAAGCCTATGTGGCGATTCCCGAAAAAATAGGGAAATACAGGGTTGTTGCTATTGGTTCGGAGGCCTTTAGTACGGAAGTGTTTTCCTTAAGAAAAACACAGAAAGACTCAAGAGATAAAATACAAACTGTTTTAATTCCCGCCGGGGTTAAAAGTATTGGTGACAAAGCCTTTTACCATTGTTCTTCCCTTACTTCAATAAGTGTGGATGAATCCAATGAAGCATACACCTCCTGTGAAGGGGTTTTGTTTAATAAAACACAAACTACTTTGATTGAGTACCCTGCCGGGAAAACAGATAGTGAATACTCTGTTCCCGATGGTGTGAAAAGTATAAGCGATAACGCTTTTTCCCGGTGTAAAGGTATCACATCAGTTACAATGCCCAATAGTGTAACCGAAATTGGTGCAAGTGCATTTCTAGGCTGTGAAGGACTTACTTCAATTGCAATTTCAGATAGCGCCACAAGTATTGGTGACGCAGCTTTTATGAGCTGCTCAAGGCTTACTGAAATCACAATTCCTGATAGTGTGAGCTTTATGGGTGAAAATGTGTTTATGGGTTGCCAAAAGCTTGAATGTATAAAAGTGGCTGAAAATAACACAGTGTACTCAAGCTGTGCAGGTGTTTTGTTCAATAAAGAAAAAGACATATTACTTCAATATCCTCAGGGTAAAAAAGATTTGCTGTATAATGTTCCCGTTGGTGTAATGATTATTAAGGATTATGCCTTTTTCGGATGCACAAAAATTCAGTCAGTTAAACTTCCCAAGGGTGCAACACACATTGGCAAGTGTTCTTTTGGCTATTGTCCGAATCTTACTGAAGTTTTAATAACTACAGAAGTTAAAACTATTGGCGAAAAGGCTTTTGCTAATAGTCCGAAACTAAAGGGTTTAGTAATACCACAAAGTGTAACAAATATTGGCAACTCGGCGTTTTTTGGGTGTACCTATCTCAGGACGGTTACATTCCTTTCCGATGTTGAGGGTATTGGTACGTATATGTTTTACGGCTGCAGAAATCTTACCTTACGCGGACCTAAAGGAAGTAATATAGAAAAATATGCAAAGGAACGTCAAATTCCGTTTGTTGCTGTTTAAAATACAATTTATTTATAATTAGGATGAGATCAATCAGGGAAGACCAATCAGGGGACGGTTCTATGATTGAGCCTTAATCCCTCTTAAATCAACAGGTTTAAGTTATTAAAACATAAAATCAGGGGTGATTCGTTTTGGAATTACTCCTGATTTTTGTTGTTCTGTAAGTTTGGTGTTTACATTTTTAAATTAATATAGTAAAATTCAAATAGTTTGAAAATGATTTTTTGGTGATACAATGAAAGTTATATCTGTTTCCTCTGCCAAGGGCGGAGTGGGGAAATCCACGTTTTGTGCCAATGTGGGCAAAATGTTGGCACTTCACGATAAAAGTGTACTTCTTGTAGATATGGATATTGGAGTAAGAAGCCTTGATATTTTGTTGGGCGTTTCCGAAAAGACTGTCTACAATTGGGGCGATGTAATAAAAAATAATGTGGATTACCGAAAGGGTGTTATTGAGGTAAGCAGAAATTTATTCTTACTTCCCGCACCAATTGATTTTTCGGAAGAATACACACCCGAAAAATTTTCCGAATGTATCGAAAAATACAAAAAGGACTTTGAATTTATTATATTAGATTCACCTGCAGGGCTTGAAAGCGGCTTTTTGCTTTCTTCTAAGGCAAGTGATAGTGCAATAATTCTTTCAACACCTGACAGTATAAGCATCCGTGCAGCATCCTACGCTTGTGAGAATGTAAGAAAAAACGGCGTGTCGGATGTGCGACTTGTTGTAAATAAATTTAATAAAAAGCTACACAAAAATATTAATGTTGATGAAATTATTGATACTGTAGGAGCAAGACTTTTGGGTATAGTTCCCGATTCTGAGGAAATTTATGCAAGTACAAATGGTGGTAAAATACCCTACTCTTGTAAGGGGAATGGTGCATTTTTAAGAATTTCACAAAGGCTTTGCGGGGAAAATATTCCCTTGAAGTTAAGAAATCTTTGATTTTGTTGTTGACATTTGTGTTTTTGCAGTTGTATAATACGAGTGCAGAATTAAGTAGCTACAAATTTTGCCGAAAATAAAACAGGGGAGCTGACGGACGTCGGCTGAGAAAGAAAACATTCCTTTTCTGACCCTAATAACCTGATGCGGATAATGCCGCCGTAGGAAAAATATCTTTGGATTAGTATCTCTCTATGGCTGTGTTACCGCCGTAGGGAGATTTTTATTCGGAGGTATTATTTTAATGGAAACTTTAACAAAAAAAGAAAAAATAAGACGACTTGTTGAAAGCGCTCTAATGCTTGCTCTTTCAACTGTTTTAGCTGAGCTTCCCGTTATTCCATTCCCTTTTGGTGGAAGCGTTACAATCTTCAGTCAGGTGCCAATGGTGGTTATATCATACCGCTACGGCATTAAATGGGGTGCTTTTACAGGGCTTTGCATGGGTGTAATCCAGATGCTTTTCGGTATGGCTAATTTCTCTTATGTAAGCGGTATTGTTGCATATCTTATATTAGCTTTTGCCGATTACATAGTTGCTTTCGGTGCTTTGGGCTTTGGTGGTATGTTCAAAAACAAAATCAAAAATCCCGTTATTGCTATTGCCCTTGGTGGTGCAGTTGTTTCTGTGATAAGATTTATCTGCCACTTTGTAAGTGGTGTGACAATCTGGGGCGATTATGCAGAAGGTGCTCAGGCAGTATGGGAATACTCCCTTACTTATAATGCAGGGTATATGGTGCCCGAATTAATAATTACCGTTGTGGGATGCGTTGTTATTGCTTCGATTTTTGACCTTGATTCAAAAGAAATCAGGGTGAACAGACGTAAAAAAAGTGAAAATTAAACATAAAAGTTAATATTTTGTAAACCTCCTCATTAATTTCTGTTTTTATTTGAATTTTGCCTTAAATGGTGATACAATGTAAAATAGAATTATAGTGAGGAGGTTTTTCCTTGAAAAAAGATAATTTAAATGAGCTTGATAAGGTGGCTAAGTCGGCAGATGAAACTGCTGTAACTGATGATAATTTTGCCAGTGCTGTAGATAAATCCCAGGACTATTCCAATGTGGAGCTTAATAATGAGTTAGAACGACTTGCAGATACATTCCGTAGCGAATTAAAAAAAGCACAGGCTATGACTGAAGAGGAGCTTATAAAGAGCGGCATAATTATTCAGCAATATGAGGATGATGAGGGTGTTATACCTCAGGAGGAGCTTTGTCAGTGTTGCGGTGAACAAAGGCGTGACAAAAGCTTTGGCGAGAACTACGAATACTGCCGAAGCTGTCGCGAAGCTATGAAAAGGTATCCTTTAAGTGTCTACAGTATAGTGTTGCTTGCAGCAACAGTATTTATTGCGGTGGTTTCAGTATTCTCTTTTGCGGCAGATTACAATATTTACAACACCATCCGTAAGGGTGATAAATACCTGGCGGAAAATAAATTAGAGTCTGCCTTTGAAGAATATGATAATGCCATAGCATCCTTCGACTCCAAAGAAATTGTTGCAAAAAGGCTTTATCTTAAAACTGCTGAAATAATGTTTGAGAATATGCCTAATGGTATAGCTTCAATGGATGAAGTCCGATACAGAATAGAGACAGCTCTTTCACAGTTTGAAATTAGTCTGCCCTTGTATGAAAAATACGATGATTTATATGTGAAAAGTCAATCTATGTATGCAACAATGAACGAGTTTTATACCGTTATGAACAGTGAAAAATATGCTGATTTTGACGGTAAAGACCAGGAAACATACGAAGAACTGATGGCTGAAATTGGTTCAATTATAGATAAACAGGTAACGGTGGTTTCTGTTGATGGTGAATCAAGTTCTCTTGTGGATTCCAATCCTGAAATAGTAAGGTTTTGTCAGTTCATGTTTGCCTATTCTGTGGGCAAGTTTGATGATTCATATAAATACATGAGGGAAGTTTATGAGTTAGTGCCCTCATATACCTGGCTTTATGCTTATGAATTGGGCTTGGTAGAGCTTCAGAAGGGTAATGTTGAAGAAGCAAAAGAGTTGTCGGAAATTATTCTTTCCAATAATATTGAAGATCCTGATGGTTATATTCTGAAATCTGCTATTGCAAGAATGTCAGGCAATACCCGAGAGGCAATAGCTCAAGCAGATGAAGGTATAAAAATGTGCCCCAATTATACCGAGCTTTACAGAACAAGAGCCATAGCACTGATTGTAAATGGCGATTACAAGGCTGCAAAGGAAAGTGTGAAAACAGCACTTGAAATGGAAGAGTATAGCTTTTTGTATATGGTGCTGATGGTTGCAGAAAATGAATTAGGCAACAAAGACAATGTTCAGGAAATAAAAGATATTCTTGAAGAACACGAGGTTGAGCTTACAGAAAAAATGGAGAAATATCTGAAAGGCAAAATTACCGCTAAGCAGATGTTTACAGAAGGGACAGGTGACGTAGAATGATAA
>JAZSBI010000275.1:0-16300 GCA_045602345.1 Acutalibacteraceae bacterium
GCACCGGGCTCCTGAACATAAATCATACCTGCGTGGTGATAAGGATGATTGCCGATTTTATCATAATCAAAATAGAAACCGTTTTCTACATAGGGGATTTTTTCTGTAGAAAAAACGTTGATTTTTTCAAAATCCTCTATACTTATTTTATCTGTATTAACACGAAAAGCCCTTACCGGTGTATCGTTTACAGCTTTTTCGTAGCTTTCATAATCTTCTCCCAAAAGTATTTTCATTCTTTTGGAAAATTCAACGGGCAAAACCTTCATCATTCTTCACCCAATTCCGTTTCTGCATAAAGCATACACATTCCCACTGCAGTTATCGCCGCTGTCTCCGTGCGAAGTATTCTTCTGCCTAAAGAAATAGTTTTACCACCTATTTCCAGAGCATTTTCAATTTCCTTTTCATCAAACCCACCCTCGGGGCCGATGAATATGCCAACACTCATACCGTTTTTTATTTCTGAAAGTGCTTCTTTTGTAGCTTTCATTCCGTCCTTATTTTCATAAGGAACAAGAATAGCATCAAGCTCACCTGCAATTTTCAAAGCCTGTTTATAGGAAACCACATCTTGAATCTCGGGAATAATGCTTCTTTTACTCTGCTTTGCTGCACTTTCTGCAATTGCCTGCCAACGGGACTGCTTACTTTTCTTTTTCTTTTCTTCAATTTTAACAACACATCTGCTCATTTCAACGGGAACAATACTGTCCACTCCCAATTCTACGCATTTCTGGATTATAAGCTCCATTTTATCGCTTTTGGGAAGTCCCTGAAAAAGAACAATTTTTATGGGTAAATTTGTGTCCTGATAGTTTTCCTTGATTATTTTCGCAACAACACTATCACTGTTAATTGCTTCAATAAAACACAAATTGCTGACACCGTCTTCACTTACAAGAAAACTGTCACCCTTTTGCATACGCAAAACATTTGTAATATGGTTGTAATCTGAGTCGGTTATGTAGTAACAATCCCCTACTCTTTTTTCTTTATCAACAAAAAAATTAAACATTTTTTCACCTTTTTTTCAATATTAAAAATATTCTATCAAATGCACTTCATTTTTTCAACCATTAATGCATTAATCCTTTTTGGAAGTCATATTTTATTTATAGTATAAAATTGGGTTTTTATGGTAAAAATATGGATGAATTTACAAAAAAGTCTTGATTTGTTCATAAATAAGAGGTATTATATATTTAGCACTCAACCACATAGAGTGCTAAAAAGCTTTTTAATAACTTTATATACAGGAGGTTACACTATGACACTCAAACCTTTAGGGGACAGAGTTGTTCTCAAATTCTGCGAAGCAGAAGAAACCACAAAAGGCGGCATCATTCTTGCTGCTGCATCACAGGAAAAACCCCAGACCGCTGAAATTCTTGCAGTTGGCCCCGGTGGTATCGTTGACGGCAAAGAAATCAAAATGGAAGTTAAAGTTGGCGATAAAGTAATTCTCAGCAAATACTCAGGCACAGAAGTTAAAATCGACGGCGAAACACTTATTGTTGTTCGCCAGGGCGATATTCTTGCTATTGTTGAATAAGGAGGTAAATCCACATGGCTAAACAGATTATTTACGGTGAAGAAGCTCGCAGAGCTCTCCAGGCAGGTATTGACAAGCTTTGCGATACTGTTAAAATCACACTTGGTCCTAAGGGAAGAAATGTTGTTCTTGATAAGAAATATGGTGCTCCCCTTATCACAAATGACGGCGTTACAATTGCAAAAGAAATTGAACTTGATGACCCCTTTGAAAATATGGGTGCTCAGCTTGTAAAAGAAGTTTCCACAAAAACAAACGATGTTGCAGGTGACGGTACAACAACCGCAACACTTCTTGCTCAGGCTCTTGTTCGCGAGGGCATGAAGAACGTTGTTGCAGGTGCAAACCCCATGGTACTCAAAAAGGGCATCAAACTTGCAGTAGACAATGTTGTTGAAACAATCAAAGCAAACTCAAAGCCTGTTGAAAACACAGACGATATTGCAAGAATTGCAACAGTTTCTTCCGCAGACGAAAACATCGGTTCACTTATTGCAGAAGCAATGGAGAAGGTAACAGCCGACGGTGTTATCACAGTTGAAGAAAGCAAAACTGCAGAAACAAGCTGTGATGTTGTTGAAGGTATGCAGTTTGACCGCGGTTACATTTCCCCTTATATGGTAACAGATACAGATAAGATGGAAGCAGTAATCGACGATCCCTTTATTCTTATTACAGATAAAAAGATTTCTAACATCCAGGAAATCCTTCCCCTTCTTGAGCAGATTGTTCAGGCAGGCAAAAAGCTTGTTATTATTGCTGAAGATATCGAAGGTGAAGCTCTTGCAACCCTTCTTGTAAACAAGCTCCGCGGCACATTCACCTGCGTTGGTGTTAAGGCTCCCGGTTTTGGCGACAGAAGAAAAGAAATGCTCCGTGATATCGCAATCCTCACAGGTGGCGAAGTTATTACAGAAGAGCTTGGTCTTGACCTTAAGGATGCAGCTGTTACTCAGCTTGGTAGAGCCCGTCAGATTAAAATTTCTAAAGAAAACACCATCATCGTTGATGGTGCAGGCGATAACAACGAAATCGCTTCAAGAGTTCAGCAGATTAAGTCACAGATTGAAACAACAACATCTGATTTCGCCAGGGAAAAGCTTCAGGAAAGACTTGCAAAGCTTTCAGGCGGTGTTGCTGTTATCCGTGTTGGTGCTGCTACAGAAACAGAAATGAAAGAAATGAAGCTTCGTATTGAAGATGCTCTTGCAGCTACAAAAGCTGCTGTTGAAGAAGGCTATGTTGCAGGTGGCGGTGTTGCTCTCCTTAATGCAATCCCTGCACTTGATGCTTACATTGCATCCCTTGATGACGCAGACGAAAAAACAGGTGCAAAAATCGTTCGCAAAGCTATCGAAGAGCCTGTACGCCAGATTGCAGCTAATGCAGGTCTTGAAGGCTCAGTTATCATTGACGGTATTCTTCGCTCCGAAAAAGTTGGCTATGGCTTCGACTTTGCAAAAGAAGAATATACCGATATGGCTAAAGCAGGTATCCTTGACCCTACAAAGGTAACCCGTTCAGCACTTCAGAACGCATCAAGCGTTGCAGCTATGGTTCTTACAACAGAGAGCCTTGTTACAGACAAACCCGATCCCGCAGCAGATGCAGCTAATGCAGCCGCAATGGCAGCAGCTCAAGGCGGCGGAATGTATTAAGTTTCAAAAAATCCCTCTTGTTTTCAAACAAGAGGGATTTTTAGCTACGGTCGCCAGCCATCAGCCGACAGAATATGTTTTAAACTATATTCGTGAATTTACTGCCATTAGGTAATATATTCAAAAAAGCACCTTTCTTTTCTTGCATAAATACAATTGAAAATCATTATTATAATCTGCTACAATGCTATTGTAAAATAAATTTTCTTTTGGGAGTGTTTTAATATGAGTAACGAAACTAAAAGAACCTACGTACCTTTTAATGAGTGGAAAGAACCTTCAAAACAAACAGAGTACACAGAAAGAACTCCTCTTCTTGCTTCTGACGGCACACTTCTTGCAAAAGGTTGGGCAAGACATAATGTTTTTGATTATGAGCGTTCTTTCTCAAAACCAAGCAAAAGAAAAAAAGAATGGGATTTTTATCAGTTAGGCAATAAAGATTATTCCGTTCAAATCAGCTTTGCAAATATTTCTGTTGGCGGCTATGCTGCAGCAAAGCTTATTGATATTAAAAATGGTAAAGTACTTGCAGATGCTTTTGCTCTTTTCATTGGCGGAGACAATAAATATATTCTCCCTGCAAGAGGCGATACACCAAACAGATTCAAAGCAAAGGTTGGCAAAGCAGAGCTTGATTTTGACACAAAGGAAAACAGCAGAACGCTTTATTTCAAAATGCCCGTTAAAGGAAAAATGGTTGAATGTAATTTCCAAATGGACATTATGCCCGGTCTTGAAAACATCACAACTGTTCTCCCCTTCGAGAACGCACCTACAAAATACTTTATGACAACAAAGCAGAACTGTATGCCCTGCGGTGGCACCTTCAAATATGGTGACGAGGTATGGGAGTTTTCAAAAGAAAACACCTTCTGTGCTCTTGACTGGGGTCGTGTTAATACACCTCATAAAATGGTGTGGTATTGGGGTAACGGCTCAACCTATTTAACAGATGCCGAAGGCAAAAAGCATATTTTCGGCTTTGAAATCACCTGGGCAATCGGTGACGAAAGTAACGCTACCGAAACATGCCTTTTCTATGATGGCAAGGCACACAAATTCGGCGCAGTTGATGTTGAAACCTTCCCGAAACCCGACAAATATATGAATCCTTGGAAATTTATTTCTGAGGATGGCAGATTCAATCTGACAATGACGCCCTTCTTTGACCAGCACTCCGATATGAATGTAGGCGTTGCAAGAATGCACACTCATCAGGTTCACGGTCTTTGGAGCGGTGATGTAACCCTTGATGACGGCACAAAGCTTGAAATCAAAGATATGTACGCTTTCTGCGAATATGTAGAAAACAGATGGTAAAACACATTTTTTGAAATCGCTTAATTTAGATGCAGAAGGTGAGTTTTTATCCCGATGGTGTATAAAAATACTCCAAGCGGGTAAAAACTCACCTAATAAAAAAGCAGATGGTTATAACCATCTGCTTTTTATGTTCTGAGCTAAAGTTAGCGATTTATTCTGTTTTTGCTGCTGCAGCTTTTCGTTCTGCTTTCTTTTTACGAGTTTTATAAGTATTCAATTCCTGAACACATTCATCGGGTAAATCGCAGTCACCAACGGAAACTACCATTTTATTGTAAAGACCTTTGAAGTTTGAACCACCTGTTGTAAGAAGCTTGTTCTTTTTAGCATATTTTATAAATGTTGCTTTTTCTTCATCAGAAAGTTCAGGGCTGTAAACCTCAATACCATCAAGACCTGCTTTTACAAGCTCGTCCAGAAGGTTTGCATTCTTGCAACGCTGTGGATTAGCAAGAACCGCAACACCGCCTGCCTCGTGAATAGCTTTAAGCACATCAAAAATATCTTCGTATTGGGGAACATTATTTATATTCCCCTCAACATCAGAAGAGAAAAGCTTTTTATAAAGTTCACCATAAATTCTGTCGGTGTAGCCGTTCTCCATAAGAGCCTGTATAATATGAATTTTGAAAATATTTGTTGAACCTGATGCACATTTAGCAACAAATTCTGGAGTTATCGGGTAACGCTGAGCCGCTTTAAGCATCATAATATGGGAGGATTTTTTCCTTATAAGGGAGCTACGACGGCAAAGGCCCTCAAGTCTGTCAGGGAAATCGGGCTTATAGCAAAGCATATGTATTTCTTGACCCGTTGTCTTGTCTGTACCCGAAAGTTCAACCCCGGGAATAACCGTAACACCGTGTCTTTCACCAATAACCTTACCCCTTACCGTACCCGCAAGACAGTCGTGGTCGGTAATGGCAATTGTTGAAACGCCGCGTTTTTTCGCGAGTAAAATTAAATCTTCAATACCGAGAGAACCGTTAGACAACCGAGTATGGCAATGCAAATCCGCTGACAAAAAAATCCATCCTTTCATGCTTTCGCAGATGCGAAAGTTACTTTCCACATTTACCTGAATCTACTTGATATACAGGTCTTTTCTTAACAATAATACCAAAAACTTCGTTTTTGTTTACAAAATAGCCTATATACCCCGAATATATCAATGGTATTATTTTACACCAATTTCTTAAAAATTGCAAGTGGATTTTTCTCGTCTTTTTTATGAAAAAAGAAGTATTTTTACAAATAATAATATATACAGTTTGATTTTTTTATATACCTATGTTATTATTTTCAAAGAAGATTTACTAAGGAGAAAAATATGTCTGAAACGGTTTTTGTAGCTATAAGCGGTGGTGTAGATTCTGCTGCTGCGGCAATACTCTTAAAAGAGCGGGGATACAATGTCCGTGGTGTTACCTTACGCCTTAAACCCGGAAACCTTGCAGACAAAGATATAGAAGACGCTCAAGCTGTAGCAGATACCTTAAACATTCCCCTTGATGTGCTCGATATGAGGGAAGAATTCAAAAAAATTACTGATTATTTCTGTAACGAATACCTTGAGGGCAGAACGCCTAACCCCTGTGTTATGTGTAACCCCAATGTTAAGCTCGGAAAGCTTTTGGAATACACCCTCCAACAAGGCGGTACCCTTCTGGCAACCGGTCATTACGCTAACATATTCAAAGACGAAAACGGTGTTTACTATATAAAGAGAAACCCATCAAGCAAAGACCAGAGCTATTTTTTATGCGGTCTTAACCAGCACATTCTTTCTCACGTAATTTTCCCTATAGCAGATTTATCAAAACCCGAAATTCGCGAATTGGCTTCAAGTCATAACATTCCCGTTGCAGAGAAAAAGGACAGCCAAGAGGTTTGCTTCATTCCCGATAACGACTATATTTCTTTCATTGAAAAGGAATTCAAGCCCATAGCAACTCCCGGTGATTTCCTTTCTTCAAGTGGTGAAAAGCTAGGTACACACTCGGGAATTTACAAATACACCATAGGTCAAAGAAAAGGTCTTGGAGCTTTCGGAAAGCCTATGTATGTGCTTTCAATTGATGCACAGAATAACGCTGTAATCATAGGTGACAACAACGAGCTTTTCAAAGAAGAAATATATATAAAAGATATAAACTTTTTGTCAGGTAATGCACCGAGCTACGAATTTCAATGCGAAGTTAAAATCCGTTGTGCGGCAAGACCTGCAAAAGCCACCTTCTCTCTTTCAGGTGAAACAGGAAAAATCATTTTCCAAGAACCTCAAAGAGCTGCCGCACCCGGTCAGACCGCGGCAATTTATATTGATGACATTCTTATTGGCGGAGGTACAATATGCAATCCTTAAAAATGCTTTATAAAATCGGTCATGGTCCCTCAAGCTCACATACAATGGGTCCGCAATATGCTGCAGAATACATTAATGCAAATTACCCCGATGCCGCATTTGTTAAAGTAATACTTTACGGCTCACTTGCTCTTACAGGGGAAGGCCACGGCACAGATAAGGTTCTGAAAGAAACTATCTCCGCCCCCAATGAAATTGTACTTGATACTAAAACCAAAGATTTACCCCATCCCAACACACTTGATTTTATTGTTTATGATAATGACAAAAATGAAATCGCTAATGTAAGAGCAATGAGTATTGGTGGCGGTGAAATCCGCATTGAGGGCGTTCCTGCTGTTACTGCCCCGGAAATTTACCCCCAGAAGAATTTTGACGAAATAAAAGAATACTGTCTTATGCACCACCTTCGTTTAAGTGATTATGTGGCAAATTATGAGGGTGAAGCCATTTTTGTTTTCCTTAAATCTGTATGGGAACAAATGAAAATGACAGTACGTGAAGGTCTTTCTGTAGAAGGCATTCTCCCCGGTGGTCTTGAGGTTGAAAGGAAAGCAAAATATCTTTACGCTCAACGCCACATGGACGAAACTCCTGAAACCCGTGAAAACCGCCTTGTTTGTGCTTATGCTTATGCGGCAAGCGAACAAAATGCAGGTGGCGGAACAATTACAACAGCTCCTACCTGTGGTGCATCGGGCGTTCTTCCTGCAGTGCTTTTCTATATGCAGGAAAAGAAAGGCTTTACCGACTTTGAAATTGCAAAAGCACTTGCAGCAGCAGGTATTGTAGGAAATGTTGTTAAACAAAATGCAAGTATCAGCGGTGCAGAAGCAGGTTGCCAGGCAGAAATAGGAACAGCTTGTTCAATGGCAGCAGCAGCACTTGCAGAGCTTCATTTTATGGATCTCGATCAGATTGAATATGCTGCAGAAAATGCAATGGAGCACTATCTCGGTCTTACCTGCGACCCCGTTTGCGGACTTGTTCAGATACCTTGCATTGAAAGAAATGCAGTTGCAGCAATGAGAGCAATAAATGCCCTTTCTCTTGCAAACTTCCTTACATCCACAAGAAAAGTTAAATTTGATACAGTTGTTGAAACAATGTACCAGACCGGTAAAGACCTTAAGCATCACTACCGCGAAACAAGTGAAGGCGGTCTTGCAGTTAATTATCAGGCATTGGATTGATGATTAAAAAACAGCAGATCAAATATTTGAGGAGTTGAAATTATGGCAACTGAAACCGTAAAACAGGAACACCCTAACAAAATTGGTGTCCGTGAAGGTATCGGCTATATGTTAGGTGACGGCGGAAATCTTTTCCTGCTTACTTATGTATCATCATATCTTAAAGTTTTCTATACAGACGTTTTGAAAATCCCCACAGGAAAGGTTGCAAATCTCTTCCTCTGGACTCGTCTGTGGGATGCAATTAATGACCCTATGTGGGGTGCAGTTGTTGCGAAAAAGAAACCCAATAAAGATGGCAAATACAGACCATATCTTAAGTGGTTAGCAATTCCCCTTGCCCTTTCACAGATTCTGTGTTTTATTGATGTTTCATCATACACAAATAATCCTCTTTTACTTCTTGTTTTCGCATATATTACATATATAGCCTTCGGTATGCTCTATACGGGTATGAATGTGCCTTTCGGTTCACTTGCCTCTGTTATTACTGATGACCCTGACGGCAGAACTCTTCTTTCCACCTTCCGTACAATCGGTAGCGGTGTTGGTGGTGCCGCTCCCGCCCTTTTAGCACCATTCCTTATATATACTAAAGTTACTGCCGCTGATGGCTCAAAATACAATGTAGCTGATGGTCCCGGAATGTTTAAATTCGCTCTTGTGATGGGTATTCTTTCAATCATTTTCTATTATGCTTGCTTCGGTATAACAAAAGAACGTGTTCCCTCAGAGGCAGAGCCTAAGGTTAATATGAAAGAAATCTACGTAGGTATGATAAAGAGTAAACCATTCGTAGTTCTTGCTCTTACAGGTATCCTCATAAGCGGACAGCTTCAATTCGGATCACTCAACCAGTATCTTTATAAAAACTATTTTTGCGACACTTCTCTTTCCGTTATAGGAACAATCGCACAATATGCACCCCTTGTTCTTATGCTTCCTTTCTCAGGAAAAATTGTCAAAAAATACGGAAAAAAAGAGATTTGCGGTGTTACCTCTTTTGTAGCAGCGGCAGCAGCAGTTGCCACATTCTTTATTAAACCTGCTCCCGATCAGGCATGGCTTTTCCTTGTAATGCAATTTGTGATCGGTTTTGGTTACACCTTTGTTTCTATAACCAATTGGGCAATCGTTGCAGATGTTATTGACTACCAGCTTTATAAAACAGGTATTAAAAACGAAAGTGCTGTTTATGCAGTTTACACTTTCTGCAGAAAGCTTGGGCAGACTGCTGCAGACTACGGCGGACTTATGCTCCTTGGCAAAATCGGTTATGAAGCTGATACAATGGCAAATGCAGGTTATGTTGACGGCATAAGCGACGGTATTTTAACTGTATGCACACTAATTCCCGCAATTACATACACACTTGTATTTATTCTTTATAAATTCTTCTACCCGCTAACAAAAGAAAAACTTGAACCTGTTTACGAATATGTAAGACAGAACAACGAAAATTTAGGTGCTTAAAGCCAACACCCCTGCTGAGAAAATCAGCAGGGGTGATTTTATAACTCCAAATTATCTTTATCCATTAACCAAATGAGGTTTCTTGTACCCGCAGTTGCGTCCTTTTGAGGTCTTTCTTGTTGTTTTTTGGAATTTTCTGCATTTACTATTCTTACACCGTTGACTTTCGCAATCCGTCGGTATTTTTTGTTCGGTATTTTTTCCATAATTCCGCTCCTTTTTTTATTATATTATTTGAATTTATTAACCTTTTATACTTGTTTTAACAAAACATCTCTGTTATACTGTACTGTGTATATTTATGTATTAATTCTACAAATAAAATTATGGAAGTGTAATATGAAATTCAGAAGAATTTTATCTGCGATGCTTATCATCTGTTGCTTATTTTCAACCTTTTCTTTTTCAGGCTGCACCCTTGCTGATAAAGGTGTTGCCATGAAAATTAATGGTGTTGAAATAAGCGATGATGTTTTCGCATATTTTCTTGACAAAGCGGTTGTAGATTTAGGGGTGGATGCACCTATCAAATCCCTTAAAGAAAAAGCAACTGTTTATGCCGAAACATATTTTAAAACAAATTCACTTGCCCATTCCCGTGGAGTTACACTCTCCACTGCAGAAAAAGCAGCAGTTTCCGAAAAGGTTAATGCCTATTGGGGTATTTATGGGGAATATTACACCAAAATCGGTGTATCAAAAGAAACACTTACAAAAATCTTTACTGCCGATAGTTTCCGCAAAGCATTGCTTATTCATTATTACGGCACAGGTGGTGAAAAGGAAGTACCCCTTGCACGACTTTATGCCCAATTCAAAACAAATTATATTGTTTTCCAAGCTATTACTGGTTATTTAACCCAGACCAATATTAATGGTCAAACCACAAAAATCAACGAAACTGAACGAGAAGCTCTTGTGCTTAAATTTCAGAATATGTCCGCTATGGTAAATGCAGGCGAACAGAATATGGAGCAAGCGGCAGATTTCCTTGCAGAATCAGGTTATCAGAGTTCTGTGCAAACAGTCGTTCTCCACAAGGATGATACAAGCTACCCTGCAGGCTTTTTTGAAAAGGTAAAAAATACCGAATCCCGCCGTGCAACAGTAATTGGTACTGAAGAATATATTTTCCTCGTTTTGCGCGGTGATGCAGACACAAACAGCTCTTATTTCAATGAAAAAAGAACAGAAATGATAGAAATAATCGTAGGTAATGAAATTGATGAAATAATTGAACAATCCTTGCTGGTTGAAACCAAAATCGATAATTCACTTGCTGATATCTACTACTCTCTTATCGTTAAAGAAAAGGGTGACAAAAAATGAATCCTGTAATTGAAAACATAATGTCAAGACAGACAATACGTGAATACACCGAACAACCCGTACCCCAAGAGCTTCTTCAAGTTGTGCTTGATGCAGCAATCCGTGCCCCCAGCGGAAGAAACTCACAACCCTGTCATTTACGAGTTCTTACAAATAAAGAAAGACTGGAAGAAATGAACAGAGATTTCAAAGATATTGTTGGTTGGGACACTCCTGCTTACACAGGCTGGAATTTACGTCCTGTTTACCACAATGCACCTGTTTTCATTTTTATTGTTGCACCCTCAAAAGACGGAATGTCAGGAGGGCTTATGGCAGAAAACATTGCTCTTGCAGCACATTCTTTAGGTCTTGGCTCTTGTATGATAGCTTCTCTTGGTGCACTTTTTGACGATGAAGAAGGCGCAAAGAAATGGAAAGAAATTATCGATATTCCTCAGGATTAGCATTTTATTTTGGGTATGTCTTTGGGTTATCCTAACGAAAAACCGCCTTTTAAAGAACGTGAAGACGGACATATTAAATTTATTAAGTAAGGATCAGATATGAAATATTTTGCAGGAAATTATGACGTTGCGGTTATCGGTGCAGGTCACGCAGGTATTGAAGCCGCCCTTGCTTCTGCAAGGTTAGGTGCAAACACTGTTATTTTTACCGTTAACCTTGACTGGATCGGCAATATGGCTTGTAACCCGTCAATAGGCGGAACATCAAAGGGACATCTTGTCCGTGAAATTGATGCTCTCGGTGGCGAAATGGGAAAGGCTGCAGACAAAACCTTAATACAAAGTCGTATTCTCAACTTGGGAAAAGGACCTGCGGTACACTCTTTAAGAGCACAGATTGACCGCCGTGACTATACAGAATATATGAAGCACTGCCTTGAAAACCAAGAAAACCTCGATTTAAAGCAGGGTGAAATTGTTTCGCTTTCAAAAAATGAAGATGGTCTTTGGGTTTTCTCAACCAAGCTTGAAGCAGAATACACTGCAAAGTGTGTAATTATAGCAACAGGAACTTTCCTTAAAGGTATGGTTTATGTAGGCGATGTCTCCTATGAAAGCGGTCCCGATGGTATGTTTCCCTCTAATGAGCTTTCAGAATCTCTTTTAAAACTGGATTTACCTTTAAGACGATTTAAAACAGGTACTCCCCCAAGAGTTAACAGAAATAGCGTTAACTTTGAAGGGCTTGAAGAACAAATTGGTGACGAAGAAATTACACCATTCTCCTTTGAAACCCCTGAGGGTGTTTTAGAAAACAAAGCGATTTGCCACATTACATATACTAACGCTGATACCAAACAGGTTATTCTTGACAACTTACACCGTTCCCCTCTGTACTCAAACAAAATTGAGGGTGTAGGCCCAAGGTACTGTCCAAGTATCGAAGATAAAATAGTGCGTTTTGCCGAAAAAGGACGCCACCAGGTATTTATTGAGCCTTGCGGACTTCGTACAGAGGAGCTTTATTTACAGGGGCTTTCTTCCTCTCTTCCCGAAGATGTTCAATTAAAAATTTTAAAGAGTATAAAGGGTCTTGAAAATGTTAAGGTTATGAGAACAGCCTACGCTATTGAGTATGACTGTGTTGACCCACTCTCCCTTAAATCCACTTTGGAATTCACAAATCTTCCCGGGCTTTTTGGAGCAGGACAGTTTAACGGCTCATCAGGTTATGAAGAAGCCGCTGCACAAGGTCTTGTCGCAGGCATCAATGCCGCCCGTAAGGTACAAGGGAAAAAGCCTTTCACCCTTGACCGAAGCACATCATATATCGGTACACTTATTGACGACCTTGTTACAAAAGGCTGTCGTGATCCATACAGAATGATGACATCCCGAAGTGAATACAGACTTATTCTGCGAGAAGACAATGCCGATTTAAGACTTACAGAAATGGGTTATGAACTTGGTCTTATAAGCCAGGAAAGATATGACAAGCTACAGGAAAAGAAAAGGCTTATTGAAGAAGAAACTGAAAGGATTTCAAAAATCACAATTCCTCCTTCAGATGAACTTTCCAAGGTTTTAGAAGAGGCTGGTACTGCACCAACTGTTACAGGCTGCAGACTTTCCGAACTAATTAAAAGACCTCAGCTTTCATACAAACTGCTCGCACCATTTGATAAAAAACGACCCGACCTTCCTCGTGAAGTTTTTGAACAAGTTGAAATCAACCTGAAATATGCCGGTTACATAAAAAGACAACTAGCTCAGGTTGAAGAGCAAAAACGCCTTGAAGTTAAAAAGATTCCTGAAGACATCAATTATGATGATGTACAGAATCTTCGACTTGAAGCGAGAGAAAAATTAAAAAAAATCAAACCCGAAACTATTGGTCAGGCATCCCGTATAAGCGGTGTTTCCCCTGCTGATATTGCAGTACTTTTGATATACTTAAAGAAATGAGGAGAATTTCTATGATACCCAGAAACGAACATCCTAATCCGAATTTTAAAAGAAACGATTATATTAATCTCAACGGTCCATGGGATTTTGAATTTGATTTTGGTGACAGTGGTAAGGAAAGAAAGCTGTTCGAGGTTGATGCACAGTTTTCAAAAAAAATCAATGTACCTTTCTGCCCCGAAAGTGAGCTTTCCGGTATTGGCTACAAGGATTTTATGGCTGCTGTATGGTACAAAAGAACTGTTGAAATAACAGAAGAACAGTTAAACGGAAAAGCGTTTATCATTTTCGGTGCAGTTGATTTCCACGCAAGTGTTTATGTAAACGGTGAATTTGCAGGCGAGCATTTTGGCGGATACACCTCCTTCAGAATTGATGCAACAAAATTCTTAAAGGTTGGTGAAAACACAATTACTGTTTGTGCGCAGGATGACACCCGTTCTCCCCTTCAGGCTCGTGGAAAACAGAGCGAGCTTGTATACTCACACGACTGTGACTACACAAGAACAACGGGTATCTGGCAGACAGTTTATATGGAATTTTGTCCCGAAAACTATATTAAATCAGTAAAATACTATCCCAATATTACAGATGGCACTCTCACAATTCACGCAGAGCTTGTTGGTAATGGCACATTCGCTGCAAAGGCTTTCTGGGATGGCAAAGAGGTTGGTGCTGCTTCAACCGACACCCTCGGACAAACAGCAACACTTACTCTTAACCTTTCTGAAAAACACCTTTGGGAGGTTGGTAAGGGTGGGCTTTACAGCCTTAAACTCTCCTTTGGTGGTGATGAGGTTTCCAGCTATTTCGGACTTCGTGAGGTTAAGCTCACAGACAAAGCAATTAACATTAACGGAAAACCCATTTTCCAAAGACTTGTTCTTGATCAGGGCTTCTACCCTGACGGAATTTACACTGCACCTTCAGCAGAAGCACTTAAAAACGATATTCTTCTTTCAATGGAAGTTGGCTTTAACGGTGCAAGACTTCATCAGAAGATTTTTGAGCCTCTTTTCCTCCACTACTGCGATGAATTAGGCTACATTGTCTGGGGTGAACACGGTAACTGGGGTGCAGACCACACTAACTTTGAATCCTTGAGATATTTCCTTCTTGAAATCGAAGAAGAAATTGAAAGAGATTTCAACCACCCTGCTCTTGTCGGTTGGTGTCCATATAATGAAACCTGGGATATTAACGGAAGAAAGCAGGATGATGATATTTTAAGAATCGTCTACAGAACTGTTAAAAATCTGGACAAAACCCGTCCTTGCATTGACACAAGCGGTAACTTCCACGTTGAAACAGACATTTTTGATGTTCACGATTACGACCAGGATTGTAAACTTTTCAAAGGTCATTACGAAGACCTTACAAACAAAAACATCCTTTTCGACCACCAGGGACATCGACAGACCTGGAAGGGTGAGCCCGTATTTATGAGTGAATACGGCGGAATCCGCGTGGAGCTTAAAGAATTTGAAGAAAACGACAGCAAAAAAGCTTGGGGCTATGGAAATGCTGCGACAAGTCTTGAAGAGTTTTACGCTCGTTATGACGGACTTACTACTGCTTTAATTGACTGTCCCAAGATGATAGGCTTCTGCTATACTCAGCTTACGGATGTTGAGCAGGAATTGAACGGTATTTTCAGATACGACAGAACAAAGAAATTCGATTCAGAAATTCTTTACAAAATCAACACAAAGAAAGCTGCTATTGAAGAATAAATAACAGGAGGATTTTTTATGTCAACTGCTCTGATAAAATTTTTAAGTATTCTCATACCGTTGATTCTCAGCTTTTTCGGAACCATTGGTGGTGTTATTTCCGGTAACGACAACCAATTCACCTTCAGCGTAGATGCTTCTAAGACAGGAACAACCCTTTCAAATCCTGTAAGTAATGTCAACGTCTGGTCTATAGAGGGCAACCCATTTGTAAATGCAACTATAAACGAAGAGAACAACATCTTTGATTTCGTTGAGTATGTTCAGTTTATGCAGTGCTCAGGTGGTACAGAAACAAGAGACTTATTTAAAGACCCCCTCGACAGAACAGTCCTTGATGACTACGATTTCACAGTTCTCATTGAAAACTGCAGAGGCGTTGTTGAATTGGGTGGTAAACCAATGCTCAAATTAGGCAGCGTTCCTCTTAAATATTCCGAAAAATCAGCTACAGATGTTGGCTTCGGTATGAACCGTTATCCACCGGATGACTTTGATGTTTATTACAACTACATAAAAGCAATTGCAGAGGCACTTGTTGAGGAATTCGGCAAAGAAGAGGTACTTACATGGCGTTTCGGTGTTATGACCGAGTACGAAAATTACGATTGGTTTGTTGGTTCTGACAGCGAAGATGAAGAAACTCTTGCAAAAGAAAGTGCCGAAGCTTACTGCAAACTTTACGACTACACTGCACAGGCTCTTGTTGATGTTCTTGGCGAAGATGTTTTTGTTGGTGCCCATTCAATGAGTGTTACTGAAGGCATTTGGGATGAAGCTATTTTCATTGAGCATTGTGCGAAAGGCAAAAACTACAAAACAGGTAAAACAGGCTCCCCAATTAAATACCTTTCAGCTTCCTTCTATGACTCAACTCCTGGTGAATATACCGATGGCTACACTCTCCCCGAAACAATTGCTTACATAAGAAACGTTGCAGAAAGCAATGGTTTAACAGACCTTATTTATGGCATTGATGAAGGTAGAATTCTCTGTGGTGCAAGCGGTGCTAATAATAATGAGCTTTTAAGCCGTACTTGTGGTTACACTTATCAGGCAGCTTATGATGCCCGCCTTTTTGCACAGATGTTCAACAATGGCATCGATTATTTCTCTGCCTGGTCATACCTTTCAAATGGTCTTTTAGAAGGCAACCCAACAGTAAGTTACCATGTTGCGAAAAATGCCGCTAAAATGGCAGGTGCAAAGCTTGTGCGCACCGAAAACACCGAAGAGGGTAACATTATCGGTGGTGAA